>JACESO010000025.1 GCA_013911745.1 Sphingobium sp.
GCGGGTGCCGCGCGGCAGCTGTGCCTGATAGGCGCGGCCGCAATGCTCCACGCAATAGGGGAAACCGGGGTTCACCGCCTCGCCGCAGAAATGGAAGTCCGGCTCGCCCGGATGACCCATCGGCCATTTGCAGATGCGTTCGGTCAGATCGAGCAGGCTGGTCTTGCCGGCAATCTCCGGGCTGGGCTTGGCCGGAACCAGCCGGCGCGGCGGCGCGGGCGGAATCGGTGCCTGCTGATCGCCCGGACCCTGACGCAGGAAGCCGCCGGGGCCGACCGAGATGATGCGCGGCTGCGGCGCGGGCGCGGGCGCGTCTTCGGCCGGCGCAGCGGATGCGGGAGCGGAAGGTGCGGCCGGTGCCGGAGCAGGCGCGCGAACCGGGGCGGCTGCGGGCGCCGGAGCGGCGGCGCGCGGCGTTTCAGCTTCTGTCGCGACGGGGGCGGGCTTGCGCGGGGCAGGCGCGGCCTTCTTGGGCGTCTCGTTCGCCTTCACCGGCGACGGGCGCGATTGTAGGCCCAGCCGGTGGGCCTTGCCGATCACCGCGTTACGGCTGACCCCGCCAAGTTCATCCGCAATCTGGCTGGCGGTCAGGCCGCGTTCCCACATCGCCTTGAGCTGATCGATACGCTCCTCGGTCCAGGACAATGAAAAACTCCTCACAAATCTGGTGTGGCTTCCTATATGGGGAAGCAGCCACGCAGGTTCAAATCGCCGGACCTGACCCTCTTGCAGCACAACGGACCAGCCGATAGTCGATCCTCCCATGAACGACCAGCCAAAAATTACCCTCGACGCTGCCACCGCGACGCCGCTGCCGCCCTTCGCCGAACCGGGGGTGCCGCAGATCCGCAACATCAACTGGGCGGGCACTTGGGCGCTATACCGGAAGGAGGTGCGCCGCTTCATGAAGGTGCAGCTCCAGACGGTGTGGGCGCCGGCCATCACCACGCTGATGTTCCTCATCATCTTCATCGTGGCGCTGGGGGGAAGCGGACGGACCGTTAGCCTGCGCGGGGAGGCGGTGCCCTTCGCCGATTTCATCGCGCCGGGCCTCATCATCATGGGCATGATCAACGCCTGCTTCGCCAATGCCAGCTTCTCGCTGATGGTGGGGAAGGTGCAGGGAACGTTGGTCGATTATCTGATGCCGCCCATCTCGGTTGGGGAATTGCTGTTCGCGCTGGTCGCCTCTTCGGTGACGCGCGCGCTGTTCGTGGGCTGCGCGCTGTGGCTGGCGATGGTCGCCTGGCCGGGCGTGCACGTGACGCCAGCGCATCTGTGGGCAGTCGTCTGGTTCGGGCTGCTGGGCACCAGCTTCATCGCCTTCCTGGGTGTGCTGACATCGATCTGGGCGGAAAAGTTCGATCATGGCGCGGCGATCACCAATTTCGTGATCGGGCCGCTGGCGCTCTTGTCCGGCACCTTCTACTCGATCGACCGGCTGCCGCCCTTCTTTCAGGGGATCAGCCACGCCAACCCCTTCTTCTACATCATTTCGGGCTTCCGCTACGGCTTCGTCGCGGCGGCGGACACGAATGTCGTGGTCGGCAGCAGCGTGCTGGTGGCGCTCAACCTATTGCTCGGCGGGCTATGCTATGTGCTGTTGCAGCGGGGCTGGAAGATCAAGGCCTGACAGGTCAGGTGAAGGCGGCGAACAGCGGCACGGCGAGGTTCATCGCCACCAGGATCGCAGCCGCCTTCAGCCAGTGACGCCATTGCGGCGCGCCGGCCCCCGCGTCGTCCGTCCACCAGGGCCATTCGATCATCCATCCGTCCTTCCGCTTGTCAGCCACCGCCCTAGCAACGCCGCGCCGTTCAGGCGATAGTTACCTATTCCTGTCACAGCGTCCGGCAAGGACGATCGCATCTGACGAAGGAAGACGATGAAGGTAGCGCTGGTGTTCGGGACACGGCCCGAAGCGATCAAGATGTTTCCCGTGATCCATGCGCTGCGCGGCCGTGCCGGGATCGACGTGCGCGTGATCGTGACGGCGCAGCATCGCGGGCTGCTGGATCAGGTGTTGGAGATCGCCGGCGTCGTGCCGGACATCGACCTGGACGTCATGGTGCCCAACCAGACGCTCGACGGGCTGACGGCGAAGCTGATCGTCGAACTGGGCAAGGCGTTCGACGCGGAGAAGCCCGATCGCATCCTCGTCCATGGTGATACGCTTACCACCATGGTGGCGAGCCTTGCGGCCTATTACCGCAAGATTCCGGTCGGTCATGTCGAGGCGGGCCTGCGCAGCGGCGACATCCACCATCCCTGGCCCGAGGAAGTGAACCGCCGCGTGGTCGCCTGCATCGCGGACATGAACTTCGCCCCGACCCAGGCGGCGGAGGACGCGCTGCTCAGCGAGAACCGCGAAGCTGCGAGCATCCACATCACCGGCAATACCGTGATCGACGCGCTGCTTGCGACGCGCGACCGGGTGCTGGCCGACCCAAGGCTGGCGAGCGGGCTCGACGATCTCGCCGCGCGCTTCGCCGGCAAGCGCATCGTTGCCGTCACCAGCCACCGGCGCGAGAATTTCGGCGGCGGGATGGAGGCGATCGCCCGATCGATCGCGGACATCGCCGCGCGGCCGGACGTGGCCGTGATCTTTCCGGTCCACCCCAATCCCAATGTCCGCCCGGTGATGGACGCGGTGCTGGGCAACCTGCCCAACGTCGCCATGATCGAGCCGCTCGACTATCCCCATTTCGTGCGATTGCTGGATATGTGCCATCTGGTCCTGACCGATAGCGGCGGCGTGCAGGAGGAGGCGCCCTCGCTCGGCAAGCCGGTGCTGGTGATGCGCGAGACGACCGAGCGGCCGGAGGGCGTGGCGGCAGGGACGGCGAAGCTGGTTGGCACGGACCGCGCGTTGATCGTGCAGGAGGTGTTGGCATTGCTGGACGACGAGGACGCTTACTTGGCGATGGCGCGCGCGCATAATCCCTTTGGGGATGGCAAGGCGGCGGAGCGGATCGCGGATGTCGTGGCGGCAGCATTATAAACGCGACATGGCTTCCCCCACCTGCTAGCAGCTATCCATCGCCGCGAACTTCCGCCTGCAAGCCTTCGCTCCGACAGAGAGACCACCGCGCTCCCGCTTGCCAAAGCATGGAGCGTCGCATGTCGCCTATTTCTTATGTCCTCCCGGTCGTGGCGCTTTCCGCATGAGCCGGGCGATCAACGTCAACGCCAGCGTCGCCGATGTGGAAGCGCTGTGCGCGCGCCATGGGATCGCCATTTCGGTCATCGAGCCGCTGACATCGGGCGGGACACGCGTGGTCTTGCTGAACCCCGACGGGGCGGAACGGGTCCGCACGCTGATGAAAACGAAGATCATCACCGCCGCGGTCGTGCGGTCGCCCATGCACATGGCGCGACAGCCGGCTCCGCGATACCGCTAGGGCGGATAGACATTCAGCCCTGGCGGCCTGCAAATGGCGGCTTTCCGAGCTTCCGGTGCTCACGTACTTTTAGTACGCTGCGCTCCGGGTCTCGAAAACCCACCATTTTCGTCACGCCATCATCTGAATATCTATCCGCCCTGTATTCGTCTCACCTTCGAGGCAGTCGTTACCGAAATCTTCAGCATTTCCGGGCAGGAGGTTGGTCGTATTTCAGCGGCCATAAGGACCATCCATGCCCGTCGACACCAAGCAGAAGGTTTCCGTCATCGGCCTTGGCTATATCGGCCTGCCGACTGCTGCGCTGATCGCGCGGGGCGGGGCGCAGGTGGTCGGCGTGGATGTCAGCGCGCATGTGGTCGAGACGGTCAATTCGGGCCGCGTCCATATCGAAGAGGTCGATCTCGACGGCCTGGTGCAGGGCGTGGTCGCGCGCGGCAATCTGCGCGCCAGCCTTGAGGTCGAGGAAAGCGACGTCTTCATCATCGCGGTGCCGACCCCGGTGGCGGAGGATCGTGCGCCCGACATCTCCTATGTCCTGAAAGCGGCGCGCACCGTCGCCCCGGCGCTCAAGGCCGGCGACACCGTGATCCTCGAATCCACCTCGCCGGTCGGCACGACGGAAGCGATGCGCGACCTGTTCGCAGAGCTGCGTCCTGACCTCAGGATGCCGGGAACCGGCGTCGCGGGCGACATCGCCATCGCCTATTGCCCGGAGCGCGTGCTGCCGGGTCGCATCCTGGTCGAGCTGATCGACAATGACCGCTGCATCGGCGGCATCACGCCCCGTTGCGCGCGCAAGGCGCTGGGCTTTTATCGCCAGTTCGTGCGCGGCGCCTGCATCACCACCACCGCCCGCGCGGCGGAGATGGTGAAGCTGGTCGAAAACAGCTTTCGCGACGTCAACATCGCCTTCGCCAACGAATTGTCGGTGATTGCGGAGAATATGGACATCGACGTGTGGGAGGTGATCCGGCTCGCCAACCGGCATCCGCGCGTCAACATCCTCAATCCCGGGCCAGGCGTCGGCGGCCATTGCATCGCGGTCGACCCCTGGTTCATCGTCCATGGCGATCCGCAAAACGCCCGCATCATCCGCACCGCGCGCGAAGTGAACGACGGCAAGACCGACCATGTGGTCGCGAAAGCCTCCGACCTGATCGATGATTTTGCGCAAGAAGACGTCGCCTGCCTTGGCCTCGCCTTCAAGGCCAATATCGACGATTTCCGCGAAAGCCCCGCGGTCAAGGTGGCCGCGCGCCTCGCCCGCCGCTACGGTCGCCGGATCAAGCTGGTGGAGCCCTATGCCCACGACCTGCCGATGGACTTTGCCGGCACTGGCGCTGAGTTGATCGATCTCGATACGGCACTGGAACAATGCGGCGTGTTCGTCATTCTTGTCGATCATGACATGTTCAAATCGGTCCCCGTCGACGAGCGCGCCGACAAGGCGGTCTATGACACGCGCGGCATCTGGCCGGACCAGCCGCGCCGCATTGCGCAGTTCGCGCCGGATCGCCTCGCCGTCTGACGGCAGGGCGGCAGGGCCACGCCCGTTCGGCTCGGTCCATCCTATCCCAGGTTGCCATTCGCCTGCCGCCCCGTTACCCCGCCGCCTGGAACGGACTGTCACGGGGCGGGAGTGCGGATGAACCGCCGGAACGGCATTACAGGGACTATGGCGGTCCTGCTGGCCTGCGTCCTGCTGGGCGCATGCGCCACGGTGGAGGATGCGCCGCGTGGAGAGGCCGCCTACGCCGCCATCCCGCCCGCGCCGGCCGTGGGTATGGAGTATCGCATCGCGCCCGACGATGTGCTGCGCATTCAGGTCTATCATGAGCCCGAGCTTTCGCTGGAGGATGCGCAGGTCAGTGCCGCGGGCATGATCCGCATGCCGTGGATCGGCGACGTCCCGGTGGCGGGCCTTACCACCTCCGAAGCGTCCGACGTCATCGCCGGGCGGCTGGGGCAGCGCTACCTCGTGTCGCCGCAGGTGACCTTGTTCGTGAAGAAGGCAGTCAACCGCCGCGTCACCGTGGATGGCGAGGTTCGCGAGCCGGGGCTGTATCCGTTCGAGGGTCGCATCCTGCTGTCGCAAGCCGTGGCGATGGCCAAGGGGCCGACGCGGCTCGCCGGGCTCGACAAGGTGGTGGTCGTGCGGACCATGGATGGGCAGAGGCAGGCCGCCATGTTCGACCTCAGCGCCATCCGCAAGGGCGAGGCGGCCGACCCGGAAATCCTGCCGGGCGATCAGGTGATCGTCGGCCTGTCGCGGGCGAAGGCGATCCTGGGCGGGGCGTTGCTGGCGATCCCGGCGCTGGCGACCGGCTTCATCGCGCTGGATGGGGGGCGGTGATGGACGCGACCCTGCCCGACGCCGCCCGCTCCTATGGCTGGAACCGCGTGTTCGCGGACCGGATACGCCATGCCGGATCGGTGCTGCGCCGCCATCGCATCATCCTGTTCGTCACGCTGGCGCTTTGCCTGCTTGCGGGCGCGCTCTTCATCCTGCTGTCCACGCCCAATTATCGCGCCACGGCGTCCGTGGAGGTCGAGGATGTGCCGGCGGGCGCAGCCGGTGCCGGCAGCGCACAGCGCGCCGCGACGCCCGGCGACATCGAAGCGCTGATGCAGACGGAGCTGGAAGTGCTGAAAAGCCGCGCACTGGCCGAGGATGTGGCTCACTCGCTGGCGCTGGTCGGCACGCCGACCTTCTTCCGTGGCATGGGCGAGACGGGGCCGACCCAGGGCAAGGGCAGCCTGTCCCAGCGCCAGGTCGAACAGGAGAGGGTGATCCAGCTCCTCCGTGACCGGCTGCAGGTCGAACTGCCGGGCAAGTCGCGCGTGCTGCGCATCAGTTTCGTCAGCGCCGACCCCGTGCTGTCGGCCCGGATCGCCAATGCCTATGCCGACAGCCTGATCCGCGCCGACCTGAAGCGCGGGTTCGATTCCGGGGTGCAGGCGCGCCGCTTCCTGCTGGGCGAACTTGACGGCGCGCGCAGTGATCTGGCGCGGGCCGAGCGCGATCTGGCGGTCTATGCGACACGGAACGGTACGCCCGAGCCAGAGGGCGACAGCCAGGCCGCGCCCCAGAGCAGCGTCGGCGAAAGGCTGGCGCAGCTCAACGGTTTCCGCGCGCAGGCCGTGGCGGAACGCATTGCCGCGCAGAAGCGGTGGGAAAGCGCCCGCCGCGCCAGCGTGGACAGCCTGCCGGACGTACTGGCCAACGGCGCGATGCAGCAGATCATGGCCGCGCGCGCGCAGGCCCGCGCCGCCATCGCAGAGGAGAGGCAGTTCCGCAAGGATGCCCATCCCGAAATGCGGGAGGCCCGCGCCCGACTCGCCGCCCTCGACGATCAGGCGGATGCCATGGCGAACAGCATCCGCGCCTCCATGCGCGAACAATATGAGGTCGCGGTCAGGGGCGAGGAACAGATTGCGCGGGAAATAGCGGCGCTGGAACGGCAGGCCAAGGCCGAACAGGGCCGCGATGTCCAACTCGGCATCATGCAGCGCTCCGTCGACACCTACCGGATGCTGCACGACAGCCTGTTGCAGCGCTATCGCGACATGGCGTCGCAGGCGGGATTCCAGGCGGGACGCATCCAGCCGCTGGATCGCGCGGCGGTGCCGGACGAACCTTTTTCCCCGCGCATCGGCATCATCCTGCTGGTCGCGACGCTGGGCGGGCTGGCGCTCGGCCTGGTGCTGGTGGTGATCCGGCACATCTTCGACGACGCCGTCACGTCTGCCGACACGCTGGCCGAACGGGTCGACCTGCCCCTGCTCGGCGCGGTGCCGGTGACGGGAGACAGTCCGCAGCCGCCGGAAATCTTCACCCCCATCGCCTCCTCGCTGCTGCTTGCCACGACCGGCGGGCTGCCGCGCTCGATCCTCGTCACCAGCGCGCAGGAAGGGGAGGGCAAGTCGCTGACGCTGCATGCGCTTTCGCTGGCGCTCGCCGGCCTTGGCAAGTCGGTGCTCGTGGTGGACGCGGACATGCGCCGTCCGGTGCAGCATCGCCTGTTCCGCGTTGCGCCGGGCCGAGGCATCGCGGAAGTGCTGACCGGACAGGCGCGGGCGGCCGACGCGATCGTGGAAACCGGAACGCCCGGCGTGTCGCTGCTGCCCTGCGCCGTCCTTCCGCCCAACCCGGCCGAATTGCTGGCGACGCCGGCGCTCGACGTGCTGCTGGCGGAGGTGGCGGGAAGCTATGACGTCGCGCTGATCGACGCGCCGCCGATCCTGGGGCTCAACGACGCGCCGCTTCTGGCGGAAAAGGCGGAGGCCAGCCTGCTGGTGGTCGAATGGGGACGAAACCATCATGGCGGGCTGCGCACGGCGGCCGAAAGGCTGCGGCGTTCAGGCACTGCCGTTATCGGCGCGATCCTGACCAAGCAGCAGGGCCGGGCGCTGGACTATGATTATCACAGAGGCGGTTAGGACCGCGCCGCGCTCCGCGTGAAATCAGGCGCGGGTCAGCAGACCTTCCACCAGTCCCTTGAAGAGGCGTGCGCCGTCGGTCGATCCATGCGAAGGTTCGATCACCCGTTCGGGATGCGGCATCATGCCCAGCACGTTGCCGCCCTCGTTCAGGATGCCGGCGATGTTGCGGGCCGACCCGTTGACCGGCTCGGCATAGCGGAGCGCCACGCGCCCTTCGCCTTCCAGCCGGTCGAGCGTGGCATCGTCGGCGAAATAATTGCCGTCATGATGCGCGACGGGGAAATGGATCTGCTCGCCCGCTTCATACAGGCTGGTGAAGGCGCTTTGCGCATTCTCCACCGTCAGCGCGACGTCGCGGCACACGAAATGGCCGCCCGCATTGCGCAGCAGCGCGCCGGGCAGCAGCCCGCTTTCGGTCAGCACCTGAAACCCGTTGCAGACGCCCAGCACGAAGGCGCCGCGATCGGCCGCCTTCGCCACCGCCTGCATCACCGGTGATCGCGCCGCCATCGCGCCGGAACGCAGATAGTCGCCATAGGAGAAGCCCCCCGGTACGCCGATCAGGTCGATATCGTCGGGAAGCTCGGTGTCGCGGTGCCAGATCATGGCGGGCTTCGCACCGGTCGCAGCCTCGAACGCCACCGCCAGATCGCGGTCGCAATTGCTGCCCGGAAAGACGATGACGGCGCTTTTCATGACTCAGCCCACCTTTTCGATGCGGTAATTTTCGATCACCGTGTTTGCCAGCAGCTTGCGGCACATGGCGTCGATATCCTCGTCGCTGGTGCCGTCATCGAGGTCCAGCTCGATCAGCTTGCCCGCGCGCACATCGTTGACGCCGCCAAAGCCCAGCCCTTCCAGGGCATGATGGATCGCCTTGCCCTGCGGATCGAGCACACCGCCCTTGAGGGTGACGAAGATGCGGGCTTTCATCGGGCGGAGACTCCTTGGTATCGGGCATGAACCGGCCGTGCGGCGCGGAGATCGATAATGCCGCACCCCCTAGGCGCGTGGCCGCGCGGAGGCAAGCCATTATGCGGCGTCTGCGCGGCGCCCGCATCCGCCATTCTCATTGCGCGGCGGATCGCCTAAGCGCCACCTCATGAGTCCCGATATCGTCTACATCGTCTACGCGATCGTCGCGGTCATCCTGTCCGGCCTGGCGAAGGGCGGTTTCGCCGGCGTCGGCGCGCTTGCCATGCCGATCATGGCGATCGGCGTCGATCCGGTGCGGGGCGCGGCGATCCTGCTGCCGATCCTGATCCTGCAGGACGCGGTCAGCGTCTGGGCGTTCCGAAGGAGCTGGGACGCCGCGGTGCTGAAGGTGATGCTGCCCGGCGCGGCGATCGGCATTGCGATCGGCTGGCTGTTCGCGGCGCAGGTGTCGGAAGTGGCGGTGCTCGGGGCGCTGGGCGTCATATCCGTGCTGTTCGGTTTTCAGCGCCTGTGGGTGGAACGCGGCAATGCCGTGGTGCTGCCGTCCAACGCGCCGGGTTGGGTGGGCGTCCTCTTCGGCATCGCCAGCGGCTTCACCAGCCAGATCGCCCATGCCGGGTCGCCGCCCTTCCAGATGTATGTCCTGCCGCGCAAGCTGCCGCGCGACACGCTGATCGGCACGACCGCCATCGCCTTCGCCGTCATGAACTGGATGAAGGTGCCCGCCTATGCCGCGCTCGGCCAGTTCACGCGAACGAACCTTTTGTCCACGGCGATGCTGGTGCCGGTGGCGGTGGCGGCGACCTTCGCCGGCGTGTGGCTGGTCCGGCGCGTGGACGCCGCCCGCTTCTACACGCTGATCTATATCCTCATGATCCTGCTGGGTCTGAAGCTCGTCGTCGATGCCGCGATGGCCTGACATGAAAAAGGCCGGCTTTGCGGCCGGCCTTTTCGCTTATTCCTTCTCGCGCTTCTTGCGATGGGTGTCGAGGTCGAGGACGGTGGTGTCCAGCCCCTCGGGCAGCAGGCCCAGCCGCCGCGCGACCTCCTGATAGGCCTCCACTTCCCCGCCCAGGTCGCGACGGAACCGGTCCTTGTCCAGCTTCTCGCCGGTGTTCATGTCCCACAGGCGGCAGCCGTCCGGGCTGATCTCGTCGGCCAGGATGATGCGGCTGTAATCGCCGTCGTACAGGCGGCCGAATTCCAGCTTGAAGTCGATCAGGCGGATGCCGATGCCGGCGAACAGGCCGCACATGAAATCGTTGATGCGGATCGCCATGTCGGCAATGTCGTGCATCTCCTCCTGCGTGGCCCAGCCGAAGCAGGCGATATGCTCCTCGGACACCAGCGGGTCTCCCAGCGCATCGTCCTTGTAGCAATATTCGATGAGGGTGCGGGGCAGCTGCGTGCCTTCCTCGATGCCCAGCTTCTTGCTGAGCGATCCGGCTGCGACGTTGCGCACCACGACCTCGATCGGCACGATCTCCACCTGGCGCACCAGCTGTTCGCGCATGTTGAGGCGGCGGATGAAGTGGGTGGGGACGCCAATCTGGCCGAGCAAGGTGAAGATATGCTCGGAAATGCGGTTGTTCAGCACGCCCTTGCCGGAAATCGTGCCCTTCTTCTGCGCGTTGAAGGCGGTGGCGTCATCCTTGAAATATTGGATGATCGTGCCCGGTTCGGGGCCTTCGTAAAGGATCTTTGCCTTGCCTTCGTAGATTTGCCGGCGACGGGCCATGCGCGTTCCTGTCTTTTTCTTCAAAAACAATGCGCCCCGGCAACGCGAATCGGAAAGGATCAGCGGGTGCCGGGGCTGTCAGCGCGGCCCATAGAACAAAGTAGGACAGGGTGCAACGAAGCCGTCAGGCAAGGCCCTTGGTCCTGCGGAACTGGTCGTAGAGGCCAAGGAAGCGGTCGATGTCGGCCTTGCTCATGAAATAGGGGGTGGCGAGCCGCAGCTTGCTGGGGTTGCCGCCGCGGATGCGGACCTTGTGATTGGTCCACAGCCAGTCCTGCAACTCCATGCGCTGCACGCCCGGCACGTTTACGGTCGCGATCGCGCCGCGCAGATAGGGGTCGGGCGAGGTCCAGCTTTCCGCGCCGCGCTCCATCATACCGGCATGGATATAGTCCGCCAGCATCCGCCCGCGCGCCTCGATCCGGTCCATGCCGATCTGGTCGGCGAGCGCGATCGCGGCGTTGAGGCCCATCAGCGTCGGGATGCACGACGAGCCGATCTGCATGTAGCGATCGGCCATGCGGGTGGGGTCGTCATAGCCGCCGGTCGCGATCGTGTTCCACACCCTGTCCATAACTGACTTGTCGCGCAGGTAGAGGAAGCCCGTCCCCTTTGTCGCGAACAGCCATTTGTGCATCGATCCGGTATAGATGTCGCAGCCGATGTCGTTGAGGTCGACCTTTATCATGCCGGGCGCGTGGGCCCCGTCGAAGGCGGAGACGATCCCCTTCGAGCGGGCGAGGGCGGCGATCTCCTTCGCCGGCAGGACGACGCCGGTGGCGGTGCTGATATGGCTGACGAAGATGATCCGCGTTCTGGGCGTGATCGCCTCGTTTATGCGGTTCAATATTTCGGCGGCGTTCTTGGGCGGCTTGGGCAGGGCGAATTTCTTGACCACCACGCCGTAGCGCCGCTGGCGCAGCATCCAGGGCATCTCGCCCGATCCATGTTCCTCGTCGCTGATCAGCACTTCGTCGCCGGGCTTCATGTCGAAGCCGTTGGCGACATAGCTGTTCGCCTCGGTGCAGTTGCGCAGGATCGCCATCTGTTCGGTCCGCGCGCCCATGAAGGCCGCGAAGGGCGCGCGATACTCCTCCCATGGGCCGTAGCCCCAGATCGGATAGTCTTCCGATCTCGCCTGCGTCATCCGCTCGGTGTCCATGAAGCCGTCGAAGATCGCCTTCAACACCGGGCGGGGCGATGACCCGACGGTGCCGACGTTCAGGTTGACGACGTCGGTCGGGATCAGGAACTGGCCGCGCAGCGCCTTCCAATAGCCGTCCGGATCCTTGCCGAACATGTCGCTTGCAGGCAGGGGGAGGCTGCTCAGCGCCTCCGCACCCAGCGGCGTGGCGATGGAGGCGGCAGCCGCGCTGCCAAGGAAGGAACGGCGGTCGAGCATCGGAACTCCTCGGGCGACAGGGCGACGAGCCGGAACGGCTTTTCCTGACAACGATGCAAAGCGGAAAATCCGCCTGCGCGCCACAGGATAAGGAAGCAGCCTTCCGGGCTTTGATGCGTTTTTCGGCCGAGAGGAAAAGGGAGAGCCAGCCTTGAAGACATCGATCCTGACCGCCGCCTTGCTGTGCAGCGCCTGCAACATATCGATCAGCGACGGCAATGACAGCGCGGCCGCCAACGCCACGAAGCCCAAGCCGGCGCAGTCTGGCGCTTTGTCGGAAACCGATTATGCGTTTGAGACGGTGGAGGAACCGGCGGGCAAGGCGCCCCAGATCAACCGCATCCTGCAGGCGCAGGTCGCGCTCGACCGGCGCGGCTTTTCGCCCGGCGTGATCGACGGCAAGGACGGGATGAGCTTCAAGGCGGCATTGCGCGGTTTCCAGGAGGCGAACGACCTGCCCGCCACAGGAACCTATGACGAGAAGACGGCCGCCGCCCTTCTGGCCGGGCAGCAGGTGCCCGATAGCTGGCTTGTCCGCATACCGGCCAATTTCGCGCGCGGCCCCTTCTTCAATATTCCCAAGGGGTTGAACGAGCAGGCGAAGCTGCCGGCGCTGACCTATCGCAACCTGCTGGAAAAGCTGGCCGAGCGGTTCCACACCACGCCCGAAACGCTGGTGGCGCTGAACCCGCCGGGGACGAAGGTGGGCGCGGGCTCGACAGTCCGGGTGCCCGCCATAGCCAACCAGCCGGTCGCGCGGATCGAGGGCGACGAAAGGGGCTGGGGCGAGACGCTCGCCAGCCTCGGCGTCGCCAAGGAGCAGCCGCAAGCGGATCATCTGGTGGTCGACAAGTCGGAGGGATTGCTGAAAGTCTATGATGCGCAGGAAAAGCTGATCGCGCAGTTCCCCGTCACCACCGGATCGGAGCATGATCCGCTGCCGATCGGCGAATGGACGATCAAGGGGATCAGCCGCAATCCCGACTTCCACTACAATCCGGACCTGTTCTGGGACGCGTCGTCCAAGGACGAGAAGGCGGTGCTGAAGCCCGGACCCAATGGGCCGGTGGGCATCGTGTGGATCGACCTGTCCAAGGATCATTACGGCATCCACGGCACGCCCGAACCGCAGACCATTGGCCGGACCGAAAGCCATGGCTGCATTCGCCTGACCAATTGGGACGCCGCCCGGCTCGCGCAGATGGTGAAGAGCGGGGTGAAGGCGACGTTTCAGGCATGAGATGGCGGTTGTGGGGCAGCGTGGCGATCGCGCTGCTGCTCTGCGTCGCATTCGTCCGCTTTTGCGTGCGGATCGTCCCGGCGGGCGCGCCTTCGCCGGTGGTGGAGGCGCAGGGCGAGGCTGTCGATGCAGGCCCGCTGCTGGTCCCGGTGGAGGGCGTGCCGCCCTCCGCCTTGACCGACACCTTTACAGAGGCGCGGGCGGGCGGCGCGCGGGCGCATGACGCGATCGACATCATGGCAGCGCGCGGTGCGGGCGTCGTCGCCGCCGCCGATGGTCGGGTGGAAAAGATTTTCTGGAGCGAAGCGGGGGGGCGCACCCTCTATCAGCGCTCGGCGGACGGGCGCTTCTCCTATTATTACGCGCATCTGGACGGCTATGCGCCCGGCATCCATGAAGGGCAGATGCTGCGGCGCGGCCAGCGCATCGCGAGCGTGGGCAGCACCGGCAATGCCGATCCGTCCGCCCCGCATCTCCATTTCGCGGTTCATGTGATGGGGCCGGGCGATCCCTGGCAGGGCGGGCGGGCGATCAATCCCTATCCGCTGCTCGTGTCTCGCTGACCTGTCCTAAGCGGGCGCCGACCTCCTATAATGGCGTCAATCGCGCAGGAAAATGTCCTACATAGGACATGAAACGCCGATTTCTGCGGGACATATGCGAAGTCAAGCGCGCAATCTCCGACAGACGCAGCCCTCTTGCCCTTCGCCCCGGAGCGCTGTAAACGCGCGCCAGCCTCATGCGAGGCCGGCTCTTTTCCACCATCAGACATATAGGCAGGCTCTTCCCATGAAGATCAGCGGCGTGGACATCCGTCCCGGCAACAACATCGAATATGAAGGCGGCCTGTGGCGCGCCGTGAAGATCCAGCACACCCAGCCCGGCAAGGGCGGCGCCTATATGCAGGTGGAACTCAAGAACCTGATCGATGGCCGCAAGAACAATGTCCGCTTCCGCTCGGCCGAAACGGTCGAGCGCATCCGCCTCGACACCAAGGATTTCCAGTATCTCTATGCCGAAGGCGACATGCTGGTGTTCATGGACACCGAAACCTACGAGCAGATCAACCTGGCGCAGGATCTGATCGGCGACGCCTCCGCCTTCCTGCAGGACGGCATGATGGTCGTGCTCGAAATGTATGAGGATCGTCCGATCAGCGTCCAGTTGCCCGAAACCATCGAAGCGACGGTCGTGGAGGCCGACGCCGTGGTGAAGGGGCAGACCGCTTCCGCCAGCTACAAGCCCGCGATCCTGGACAATGGCGTGCGCGTCATGGTGCCGCCACACATCGTCACCGGCACCCGCATCGTCGTCGACGTCTATGCGCGCGAATATGTGAAGCGGGCCGACTGATGATCGTCCGCAGCGCGTTCCTGATCGCGGCGGCCGCCCTGTCGGCGCCCGCGCTCGCCGCCGGGCCGGCTGCGCCGACGAAGGCGCAGCTGGACACGGCCGCCTTTCACCTCAAGGTGCTGATGAGCGCGCTCCAGTCCAAGGAGGTCGACGACCCGATCAAGAACGCGCTGTTCGTCTGCTTCTACGAAAATCCGTTCGGCAAGGTCAGCGACGCCACCACGAAGGTGCTGGCGGGCAACAAGCTCGACGCCAAGGATCCGAACAAGGTGCTGACGGTAATGGCAGGCGTCTGCGGTTTCCGCCCCGGCGGCACGGCACCGCCGCCGCCCGGCGTTCCGCCAAAGGGTGCCGCGCCGAAATCCGGTCCGCCGCAGAAGCCCAAGAGCCGCTGACCCACTTCCAACCCATCTTCTCCGCCCGGCGGGGAAGGGAGACATAATAATGGTATCGCACTCCGGCCTTCTCACCGTCATGGAACGCGCCGCGCGCAAGGCGGGCTCCAAGCTCCGCCGCGACTTCGGCGAGGTCGAGCATCTTCAGGTCAGCCGCAAGGGGCCGGCCGACTTCGTGTCCAAGGCGGACCAGCAGGCGGAACGTACGCTGGTCGAGGAATTGCAGAAGGCGCGTCCCGACTGGGGCTTCCTGCTGGAAGAGGGCGGGGTGATCGAAGGCGATCCCACCAAGCCGCGCTGGATCATCGATCCGCTGGACGGCACGACCAATTTCCTGCACGGCATCCCCCATTTCGCCATCTCGATCGCGGTGGAGGAACCGCTGTTCGGCGGGCAGAAGCGGGAGGTGACGACGGGCCTGGTCTATCAGCCCGTCACCGACGAAAGCTACTGGGCGGAAAAGAGCCGGGGCGCGTGGCGGCATGACCAGCGGCTGCGCGTGTCGTCGCGCCGCGACCTGGGCGATTGCCTGATCGCCACCGGCATTCCGTTCATGGGCCATGGCGACATGGCGCAGTGGACGCGCATCTTCGGCGCGGTGGCCCCCTCCGTGGCGGGCCTTCGCCGCTTCGGCGCGGCGGCGCTCGACCTCGCGCATGTCGCGTCTGGCCGCTACGACGGCTTCTGGGAAAGCGGCCTCCAGCCTTGGGACATGGCGGCGGGTCTGCTGCTCGTGCGGGAAGCGGGCGGCTTCACCAGCGATTTCCGGGGCGGCGACCAGATGATCGACCGCAAGGAAGTGATCGCGGGCAACGACGCCATTCATTCCAAATTACATAAGTTGGTGGCTGGCGCGTTGCGCTGACGTATAAGGGCCAAGCGCTTCAGGCACTTGGCCTTTTTGCGATTCATTCTCACCGCCGTCGCCCCTTGCTTCGCATATGCAGCGGGCCTAAAGCGCGCCCACAACCTTTTCGCCCAGGGGATTCCGTTGGTCGATCTTAGCCAATATCTGCCGATCCTGATCTTTCTCGGGGTCGCCTTGCTGCTCTCGGGGACATTCGTGTTCCTGCCGATGCTGGTCGGCCGCCTGACCGGCGCGCATCAGCCCGACCCCGCCAAGCTCAGCGAATATGAGTGCGGCTTTCCGGCGTTCGAGGAACCGCGCAGCCAGTTCGACGTGCGTTTCTATCTGGTCGCCATCCTCTTCATCATCTTCGATCTTGAAGCGGCGTTCCTGTTTCCCTGGGCGGTGAGCCTCGACCAGATCGGCTGGGCCGGCTGGGCGACGATGATGATCTTCATAGCGGAGCTGGTGCTCGGCCTCGTCTATGCGTGGAAGAAGGGAGCACTCGATTGGGAGTAGAACTCGAACGGCCCGCGCCCGGCACGCTTCTGCCCGCCGGCACGCAGCCCGATCAGGCCTTCTTTGACTCGCTGAACAGCGAAGTCACCGACAAGGGCTTCCTCGTCACCTCGACCGAGGAGCTGTTCCAGTGGGCGCGCACCGGTTCGCTCTGGTGGATGACCTTCGGCCTGGCCTGCTGCGCGGTGGAGATGATCCACGTGAACATGCCGCGATACGACATGGAGCGCTTCGGCGCGGCGCCGCGTGCATCCCCGCGCCAGTCGGACGTGATGATCGTTGCGGGCACGCTGTGCAACAAGATGGCCCCGGCGCTGCGCAAGGTCTATGACCAGATGTCCAACCCGAAATATGTGATTTCGATGGGCAGCTGCGCGAATGGCGGCGGCTATTATCACTACAGCTATTCCGTTGTGCGCGGATGCGACCGCATCGTGCCGGTGGATATCTACGTCCCCGGTTGCCCCCCGACGGCCGAAGCGCTGCTGTACGGCGTGATGCAGTTGCAGCGGAAGATCCGCCGCATCGGAACGATTGAGCGCTGATATGGGCCATTCCGCACCGAAGATCGCGATCATCGATGGCATTGCCGAGGAAATCGGCGGCCTGCTGGGGGCGATGCTGATCGACACCGTCCATCATGCCGACGAATATAGCTTCACCGTGGTTCGGGAGAGCCTGGCCGACGCCATGACGCTGCTGCGCGACCGTGCGCAGTATCAGCAGCTGATGGAAATCGCCGGGGTCGACTATCCCGACCGGGCCGAACGGTTCGAGGTGGTCTATCATCTGCTCAGTGTCACGCGGAACCATCGCATCCGCCTGAAGGTGACGACTGACGAGGATACGCCCGTTCCCACGGTCACGCACATCTGGCCGGTCGCCGGCTGGCTGGAACGCGAGGTGTTCGACATGTATGGCGTGGTGTTCGACGGTAACACCGACCTGCGCCGCATCCTCACCGACTATGGCTTCCGCGGCCATCCGCAGCGCAAGGACTTTCCGCTGACCGGCTATGTCGAGATGTGGTACAGCGAGGAAGACAAGCGCGTCGTCTACAAGCCGGTGCAGCTGGCCCAGGACTTCCGCAGCTTCGACTTCATGAGCCCATGGGAAGGCGCGGAATATATCCTTCCCGGCGACGAGAAGGCGCCCCAGGCTCCCGGCGCGCCGTCGCCTGCCGCCGCGCCGCCGCCTCCTCCCGCAGCGCCAAAGGGCGACGCTGCCGCCGGCACGCCCAAGGTGACGGAGAAGAAGGAAGACACGGGCGCGGGCGAACCCGCCAACAAGGAAGCCGCCAAGGCGACCGAGGAAAAGCCCGTGCCGCATGGCGCTTCGACCTCGCAGGGCGAAGTGAAGGCCGAACCCGCTCACAACCCGGCCGAGGTGAACGCCGACAAGGGCGAGGGCACCGCAAAGCCCGAGGATAAGGCCTGATGGCAGACTATCTCGACGAACTGGAGCACCGCACCGACGCCAGCGACCCCACGCTGGGCGATACGGACATCCAGAATTATACGATCAACTTCGGTCCCCAGCACCCGGCGGCGCACGGCGTGCTGCGTCTGGTCATGGAACTGGACGGCGAGATCGTGGAGCGGTGCGACCCGCATGTCGGGCTGCTGCATCGCGGCACCGAGAAGCTGATCGAGTATAAGACCTATCTTCAGGCGCTGCCCTATTTCGACCGGCTCGACTATTGCTCGCCCATGGGGATGGAGCACAGCTATGTGCTGGCGGTCGAAAAGCTGCTGAACCTCGAAGTGCCGATCCGCGCGCAATATCTGCGCACCTTCTTCGCGGAACTCACCCGCATCAAGAACCACATGCTGAACCTGGGTTCGCACGTCATGGACGTGGGCGCGATGACGCCCAACCTGTGGCTGTTCGAGCTGCGCGAAGACTGCATGAACTTCTATGAGCGGGCGTCGGGCGCGCGGATGCATGCGGCCTATTTCCGGCCGGGCGGCGTGCATCAGGATGTGCCGCTCAAGCTGTTGACCGACATCGCCGACTGGCTCGACACCCGCCTGCCGCGCCTGTTCGAGGATGCGATCAGCCTGGTCGCGGACAACCGCATCTTCAAGCAGCGCAATGTCGACATTGCCGTGGTGAGCAAGGAAGACGCGCTGAAATGGGGCTTTTCCGGCCCGATGCTGCGCGGATCCGGCATCGCATGGGACATCCGCAAGGCGCAGCCTTACGACGTCTATGACCGCATGGACTTCGACATTCCGGTCGGCACCAATTTCGACTGCTACGACCGGTTCATGGTCCGCGTCGAGGAAGTGCGTCAGTCCGCGCGCATCATGAAGCAGTGCCTGAACGAGATGCCCGAAGGCCCGGTGCTGTCGCTCGACACCAAGGTCGCGCCGCCGCGCCGGGGCGAGATGAAGCGCTCGATGGAAGCGCTGATCCACCACTTCAAGCTTTATACCGAGGGCTTCCACGTGCCCGCCGGCGAAGTCTATGTGGCGACCGAAAGCCCCAAGGGCGAATTCGGCGTCTATCTGGTGAGCGACGGCAGCAACAAGCCCTATCGCTGCAAGATCCGCCCGACCGCCTTCAGCCACCTGCAGGCGATGGACTTCATGATGAAGGGCCACATGCTTGCCGACACCACCGCCGTCCTCGGCGCGATGGACATCGTGTTCGGGGAGTGTGACCGGTGAGGTTTCTCGAATCGTATAGGCAACAGTTGGCTGACGAGGCGGCGGGACGTAGCCATCAGTTCACCGATATTTTGCGATACTTCCGAGCTTTCTGGATTGGGTCCACCTTCCTAGGACTAGTCGCTGCGGGTTGGTTGATCGCGTCTGAGCTTCGCAATCCTTATCCGGGCGGTGGTTGGGGGTTCATCATCGGACCGGTCCTGGCGATTGTGATCGCAGTTGCCGGTCGGATACCATACGCGATAGCGCAGCTTTTTCTATCAGTGAGGCCAGAACATAATGGCTGACGCAATTCATATTCCGGACGAAGCCGAGACCCGCGCGCGCTGGGGCGCGTTTGCGTGGACGGCTGAAAACGCCGCGCACGCCGAGAAGATCATCGCGCGCTATCCTGCCGGCCGTCAGCAGTCCGCTGTGATGCCGTTGCTCGATCTCGCCCAGCGGCAGGTGGGCGCGGAGACGCAGACGCAGGGGTGGTTGCCCGTGCCGGTGATGGAATATATCGGGCGTCAGCTCGATATGCCGTACATGCGCGTCTATGAGGTCGCGACCTTCTACACCATGTACAATCTGGCCCCGGTCGGCCGCTATCATGTGCAGGTGTGCGGCACGACGCCCTGCATGTTGCGCGGCTCCGACGATGTCATGGCGGCCTGCAAGAATAAGGGGCTGATCAAGGGTTCGACCACGCCGGACGGCCTTTTCACCCTGACCGAGGTCGAGTGTCTGGGTGCCTGCGCCAACGCGCCGATGGTCCAGATCAACGACGACAATTACGAAGACCTGACCTACGACAGCATGAGCGCGATCCTGGAAACGCTCGCCTCCGGCGGCCAGCCCAAGATCGGCCCGCAGATCGACCGCCAGACCAGCGCGCCGGAAGGCGGACCGACTACGCTGAAAGAGATGGTCAGCGAAAATCATGACTATCGGGGAGAGTGGGCATGACCGACGCACCCGCAGCACCGGCGCCTTTCGTCGGCCCGCTGGCCGACAAGGACCGCATCTTCACCAACGTCCATGGCTTCCAGGATTGGGGCATCGACGCCGCGATGAAGCGCGGCGACTGGGACGATACGAAGAAGCTGATGGAGATCGGCCAGGACGCCATCATCGACATCATCAAGGCGTCGAACCTGCGCGGCCGCGGCGGCGCGGGCTTTCCGACCGGCATGAAGTGGAGCTTCATGCCCAAGGAGAGCAAGGATGGCCGCCCGAGCTTCCTGGTCATCAACGCGGACGAATCCGAACCCGGTTCGTGCAAAGACCGCGAGATCATCCGCCACGATCCGCACAAGCTGATCGAAGGTGCGCTGATCGCCGGCTTCGCGATGCGGGCGCGCGCCGCATACATCTATATTCGCGGCGAATTCATCTACGAAGCGAAGGTGCTCTTCGCCGCTGTCGAGCAGGCCTATGAAAAGGGCTTCCTCGGCAAGAACGCCTGCGGCTCCGGCTATGATTTCGACGTCTTCGTCCATCGCGGCGCGGGCGCCTATATCTGCGGCGAGGAAACCGCGCAGATCGAGAGCCTTGAGGGCAAGAAGGGGCAGCCTCGCCTGAAGCCGCCTTTCCCGGCGGGCGCGGGCCTTTATGGCTGTCCGACCACGGTCAACAATGTGGAATCGATTGCGGTCAGCCCGACGATCCTGCGGCGCGGCGCGGCCTGGTTCAACGGCTTCGGGCGCGAGAATAATCGCGGCACAAAGCTGTTCCAGATCAGCGGCCATGTGAACAAGCCCTGCGTGGTCGAAGAGAGCATGTCGATCCCGTTCCGCGAACTGATCGACCGCCATTGCGGCGGCATCAGGGGCGGGTGGGACAATCTGCTCGCCGTGATCCCCGGCGGTTCCTCGGTCCCGCTGGTCCCCGCGAAGGAGATCATGGACGCGCCGATGGATTTCGACGGGCTGCGCGCGCTCGGCTCGGGCCTCGGCACCGCCGCCGTCATCGTCATGGACAAGTCCACCGACATCGTCCGCGCGATCAGCCGCCTCAGCTATTTCTACAAGCATGAAAGCTGCGGCCAGTGCACCCCCTGCCGCGAAGGCACCGGCTGGATGTGGCGCGTGATGGAACGGTTGCGCACCGGCGACGCGGACCAGAGCGAAATCGACATGCTGTTCCAGGTGACCAAGCAGGTCGAAGGCCACACCATCTGCGCGCTCGGCGACGCGGCGGCTTGGCCGATCCAGGGCCTCATCCGGCACTTCCGCCCGGAAATCGAGCGCCGGATCGCGGAAAACAAGGGTAGCGCCCCCGTCATGGAGGCAGCGGAGTAACCATGCCCAAGGTCAAAGTAGACGGCGTAGAAATCGAGGTTCCGGCGGGCGCGACGGTGCTGCAGGCATGCGAGCTTGCGGGCAAGGAAATCCCGCGTTTCTGCTATCATGAGCGTCTGAGCATCGCGGGCAATTGCCGCATGTGCCTGGTCGAAGTGAAGCCCGGACCGCCCAAGCCGCAGGCTTCGTGTGCGCTGCCGGCCGCAGAAAATCAGGAGATCTTCACCCAGACCGAGATGGTCAAGAAGGCGCGCGAAGGGGTGATGGAGTTCCTGCTCATCAACCACCCGCTCGACTGCCCTATCTGCGACCAGGGCGGCGAATGCGACCTGCAGGACCAGTCCATGGCCTATGGCCGGGGCGGTAGCCGCTTCGACGAGAACAAGCGCGCCGTCACCGAGAAATATATGGGTCCGATCGTCAAGACGGTCATGACCCGCTGCATCCAGTGTACCCGCTGCGTGCGTTTCGCGGAAGAAGTCGCTGGCGTGCCGGAGATCGGCGCGATCTATCGCGGCGAGAATATGCAGATCACCACCTATCTGGAACATGCCGCCAAGAGTGAGCTGTCGGGTAATGTGGTGGACCTGTGCCCGGTGGGCGCGCTGACGAGCAAGCCCTACGCGTTCGAGGCGCGTCCATGGGAGCTGAAAAAGACCCACGCCATCGACGTGATGGATGCTGTCGGCACCAACATCCGCCTCGACAGCCGGGGCCGTCAGGTGCTGCGCGCCGTGCCGCGCATCAATGACGACGTGAACGAGGAATGGGCGTCGGACAAAACCCGGCACAATGTCGATGGCCTGGTCCGCAAGCGGCTCGACAAGCCCTTCGTGCGCAAGGACGGCAAGCTGGTCCCCGCCAGCTGGGAAGAGGCGTTCAAAGCCGTCGCGGCCGTGCAGCATGGCGGTAGCGTCGCGGCCATTGCCGGCGACCTGCTGGATTGCGAGACGATGTTCGCCGGCAAGCTGCTGGTCGAAAAGCTGGGCGGCACGATGCTGGAAGGGCGTCAGACCGGGATGGACTATGACGTGTCCAGCCTGTCGGCGGTCGTGTTCAACACGCCGCTGGCCGATCTGGAAACGGCCGACGTCATCCTGCTGGTCGGCACCAACCTGCGCTGGGAAGCGCCGCTGGTGAACACACGGCTTCGCAAGGCAATCAAGAAGGGCGCGAAGGTCTTTGCTATCGGGCCCGAATATGACCTGACCTACAAGGTCGAATGGCTGGGCAACGACGCCTCTCTGCTCGGCAAGCTGCCGCAGGTGGTGCTGGATGCGTTTGGCGGCGCGGCGCGTCCTGCGCTGATCGTGGGCGGCGGCGTTCTTGCGACACCCGGCGCGCATGGCGACACGCTGGCGCTGGTCGAGACGCTGGGGCTCATCAAGGGCAATTGGAACGGGTACAACCTGCTCCACTTCGCGGCGGCGCGCATGGGCGCGCTGATGCTGGGCTTTGCGATGGACGGCGGCATCAAGGCGATGGCCGCGGCCAAGCCGAAGCTGCTGTTCTCGCTCGGCGCGGACGAGGTGGACTATTCCGCGTTCGAGGGCAGCTTCAAGGTCTATGTCGGCCATCATGGCGACAAGGGCGCGCATGCGGCCGACGTGATCCTGCCCGGCGCGAGCTACGCCGAGAAGGCCGGCACCTATGTCAACCTGGAAGGCCGGGTGCAGCGCGGCGACAAGGCCGTGTTCGCGCCGGGCGATGCGCGGGAGGACTGGTCTATCCTGCGCGCGCTGTCCGACGTGATGGGTGCGCGCCTGCCGTTCGACAGCTTCGACCAGCTCCGCGCGCGGATGGCGGAGGCGGTGCCTGCGCTGGGTGTCGAGGGGCTGGCGGATTATGGCTGGTCTATCCCATCGCTGCCGACCGGCGCGACCGGGCCGCTCGCTTCTC
The DNA here is from genome assembly GCA_013911745.1 of Sphingobium sp. GTDB lineage: Bacteria > Pseudomonadota > Alphaproteobacteria > Sphingomonadales > Sphingomonadaceae > Sphingobium > Sphingobium olei. The sequence goes on from JACESO010000025.1 coordinate 23,129, forward strand.
CGATCAAGGATTTCTACCTCACCAACGCGATCTGCCGCGCCAGCCCGACGATGCAGCAATGCTCGGCCGAGCTGATCCATGGAGAGAGTTTCGCGGAGGCCGCAGAATGACCGCTTTTTTCCAGAATCTCGGCCTGCCGTTCGAGGGTGCCTGGTTCCTGTCGACCATCATCGGCATTCTTCTGATCGCGCTGCCGGTCATGCTGGCGGTCGCGATGATCATCTATGCCGACCGCAAGATCTGGGCGGCGATGGCGCTGCGGCGCGGCCCCAATGTCGTCGGGCCGTTCGGCCTGCTCCAGTCGTTCGCGGACGGGCTGAAAGTATTCCTCCAGGAAACCATCATCCCCTCGGCCGCGAACAAGACCTTGTTCCTGATCGCGCCGATCATCACCTTCACGGTCGCGCTGATGGCCTGGGCGGTGGTGCCGTTCCAGGTGGGGGTGGTGCTGGCCAACATCAATGTCGGCCTGCTCTATATCCTCGCTATCTCGTCGCTCGGCGTCTATGGCGTGGTGCTGGCGGGGTGGGCGTCCAACTCCAAATATCCCTTCTATTCCGCAATCCGCGCCAGCGCGCAGATGATCAGCTATGAAGTCTCGATCGGCTTCATCCTGATCTGCGTCGTCCTGTGGGCGGGCAGCTTCAACCTGACCCAGATCGTGGAAAGCCAGAAGGGCTATTACGGCTTCCTGAACGGCAACGGTTTCAACCCGCTGCTCTTCCCGATGGCGATCATGTTCCTGATCAGCGCCATGGCGGAAACGGCGCGCGCGCCCTTCGACCTGACCGAAGCGGAGAGCGAACTGGTCGCGGGGTATCAGACCGAATATTCGTCCATGGCCTTCGCGCTCTACTGGCTTGGTGAGTATGCCAACGTCATCCTTATGTGCGCGCTGAACGCCATCCTGTTCTGGGGCGGATATTTGCCGCCGGTGGACTGGGCGCCGCTCTATCTGGTGCCGGGCATCCTCTGGCTGTTCGCCAAGATCCTGTTCTTCTTCTTCGTCTTCTCCTGGGTGAAGGCGACGGTGCCCCGCTACCGCTACGACCAGCTGATGCGGCTGGGCTGGAAAATCTTCCTGCCGACCTCGCTGCTGTTCGTGTTCCTGGTGTCGGGCTTCCTCATGCTGACGCGCTATGGAGGCGCACAATGAGCCTCGGTTACTACGTCAAAAGCTTCACCCTCTGGGAGTTCGTGAAGGCGCACTGGCTGACCTTGAAGTATTTCTTCAAGCCCAAGGCGACGATCAACTACCCTTATGAGAAGAACCCGATCTCGCCGCGGTTCCGGGGCGAACATGCGCTGCGTCGCTATCCCAACGGGGAAGAGCGTTGCATCGCGTGCAAGCTGTGCGAGGCGATCTGTCCGGCGCAGGCGATCACCATCGAGGCGCAGCCGCGCGAGGATGGCAGCCGCCGCACCACGCGCTACGACATCGACATGACCAAGTGCATCTATTGCGGTTTCTGCCAGGAAGCCTGCCCGGTGGATGCGGTCGTCGAGGGGCCGAACCTCGAATTTTCGACGGAAACCCGCGAGGAGCTGATCTACGACAAGGCGAAGCTCCTTGAGAATGGCGACAAATGGGAGCGCGCGATCGCCGCGAACCTTGCCGCCGATGCACCCTATCGTTAAGCCGCGCGCGCCAAGGGGAATATGAACCTGTGATTCACGTGCTAGCCTTTTACCTGTTCGCCATATTGGTGGTGAGCAGCGGCGCGCTCACCATATTGTCGCGCAACCCGGTCCATTCGGTGCTGTGGCTGATCCTGGCCTTCTTCAACGCGGCGGGCCTGATGGTGTTGCTGGGTGCCGAGTTCATCGCGATGCTTCTGGTCATCGTCTATGTCGGCGCGGTCGCGGTGCTGTTCCTGTTCGTGGTCATGATGCTCGACATCGACTTTGCCGAGCTGCGGGCCGGTTTCGTCGATTATCTGCCCTTCGGCCTGCTGATCGCGCTGGTGCTGCTGGCGGAGATCGTGCTGGGCATCGGCCTGTGGAGCGCCGGCCCCATCGAACTGGCGCAGCGCGCCGCTCCGGCCAACCCGGAACTGAGCAACATCCAGGCGATCGGCGGGCTTCTCTACACGCGCTACATCTTCCTGTTCGAAGCGGCGGGCATCGTCCTGCTGGTCGCGATGATCGGCGCGATCGTGCTGACCCATCGGGCGCGCGGCGGCGTGCGCCCGCAGAATATCGCGAAGCAGAACCGCCGCCGGCCGGAAGACGCCGTGCGCAACGTCAATCAGCCCGTCGGGCAGGGGGTGGAGCTGTGATCGGCCTTCAGCATTATATGGTCGTCAGCGCGATCCTGTTCGTGATGGGGGTGCTGGGCATCTTCATCAACCGCAAGAATGTCATCATCATCCTGATGGCGATCGAGCTGATCCTCCTGAGTGTGAACATCAACCTTGTCGCCTTCAGCGCCTTTCTGGGTGATCTGGTGGGGCAGGTGTTCAGCATGTTCGTGCTGACCGTCGCGGCGGGTGAGGCGGCCATCGGCCTTGCCATCCTCGTCATCTACTTCCGCGGTCGCGGCACCATCGCCGTCGATGACATCAACCAGATGAAGGGCTGAGCCGTTTCATGATCCAGCTTATCGTCCTTCTTCCCCTGCTGGCGGCCGCCATTGCGGGCCTCGGCAACAAGGCCCTGGGCAAGCTGCCGGCCAAGATCGTCACCACCGGCGCGCTGTTCGCCAGCTGCGCCATGAGCTGGCCGATCTTCATCGGCTTCCTCACCGGCCATAACGAAGCCTATGTGCAGCCGCTCTTCACCTGGATCGAAAGCGGCAGCTTCGACGCGCAGTGGGCGCTGCGCGTCGACACGATGACGGCGGTCATGCTGGTGGTCATCACCAGCGTCTCCAGCCTCGTCCACCTCTACAGCTGGGGCTATATGGAGGAGGAGCCGGACCAGCCGCGCTTCTTCGCCTATCTGTCGCTCTTCACCTTCGCGATGCTGATGCTGGTCACGGCGAACAATCTGCTCCAGATGTTCTTCGGCTGGGAAGGCGTGGGCCTTGCCTCCTACCTGCTCATCGGTTTCTGGTTCCGCAAGCCGTCGGCCAATGCCGCCGCGATCAAGGCGTTCGTGGTCAACCGCGTCGGCGACCTTGGCTTCATGATGGGGATTTTCGGCACCTATCTGGTGTTCAACACCATCTCGATCCCGGAAATTCTCGCCGCCGCGCCGTCGATGGCAGGATCGACCGTCGGGTTCCTCGGCCACCGCTTCGACACGATGACGGTGCTGTGCCTGCTGCTGTTCATCGGGGCGATGGGCAAGTCGGCGCAGCTTGGCCTGCACACCTGGCTGCCCGACGCGATGGAAGGCCCGACGCCCGTCTCGGCGCTGATCCACGCGGCGACCATGGTGACCGCGGGCGTGTTCATGGTGTGCCGCCTGTCCCCGATGTTCGAGACGTCGCCGACTGCGCTCGGCTTCGTGACCTTCATCGGCGCTGCCACCTGCCTGTTCGCGGCGACCGTCGGCACGGTGCAGAACGACATCAAGCGCGTCATCGCCTATTCGACCTGTTCGCAGCTGGGCTATATGTTCTTCGCGGCGGGTGTGGGCGCGTATGGCGCGGCGATGTTCCACCTCTTCACCCACGCCTTCTTCAAGGCGCTGCTGTTCCTGGGCGCGGGATCGGTCATCCATGCGATGCACCATGAGCAGGACATGCGCTATTATGGCGGCCTGCGGAAGGAGATCCCAATCACCTTCTGGACGATGACGCTGGGCACGCTCGCCATCACCGGCGTCGGCCTGCCGCTCATCGGCTATGGTTTCGCGGGCTTCTATTCGAAGGACGGCATCCTGGAAGCGGCCTTCGCTTCGGGCGGATCGGGCGTCGGCGCCTATTATGTCGGCGTGTTCGCGGCGCTGCTCACCAGCTTCTACAGCTGGCGGTTGGTGTTCCTCACCTTCTTCGGCAAGCCGCGCTGGGCCGCGTCGGAGCATATCCAGCACGCGATCCACGACGCGCACGGGCATGGGCATGGGCATGGGCATGACGATCATGCGATGCACGGCCACGGATCGGAGCATGACAATGCGCCGGCGCAGGAAGATGCGGGGCATGATCCGCACGGACATGAAGCGGACGCGCATGCGCTGCCCACCGGCACCGGCGGCTATCATCCGCATGAAAGCCCCTGGGTCATGCTGGTGCCGCTCGTGGTGCTCAGCCTGGGCGCAGTGTTCGCCGGCTTTATCTTCCACGACCAGTTCATCGGGCCGGAAGGCGGCATCGAGTTCTGGAAGGGCGCGCTCGCGTTTGACAGCCACCTGATGCACGCCGCGCACGAAGTGCCGACCTGGGTCAAGTTCGGACCGTTCACGGTGATGGCGCTCGGCTTCATCATCGCCTGGCTCAGCTACATCAAGAACACGGACTGGCCGCAGCGCTTCGTCTCGCAGTTCGGCGCGCTGTACCAATTCCTGCTCAACAAATGGTATTTCGACGAGCTGTACAACGTCCTGTTCGTGAAGCCCGCCTTCGCCATCGGCCGCTTCTTCTGGAAGTTCGGGGATGTCGGCTTCATCGACCGCTTCGGCCCCAACGGGCTCGCCGCGCTGGTCGTGCAGGGCAACAAGATCACCCGTCGGATCCAGTCCGGCTACCTCTACACCTACGCGCTGGTGATGCTGATTGGCCTCGCCGCAGCCGCAACCTGGGCGATGACACGATAATGGACGGCTTCCCCATCCTTTCCCTGATGATGGCAGTACCGATGGCGGGGGCCATCGCCTGTCTCTTCGCGGGCGCCAATGGCGCGCGCTGGATCGCGCTGATCGCCACGCTGGTCGATCTGGTGCTGGGCATCCTGCTCTGGGCCAATTTCGACCAGGGCGGCCTCCAGTGGCAGTTCCAGGAATATCATCCGATCTTCGGCCGCTTCGCCTGGGCGCTGGGCATCGACGGCATTGCGCTCATGCTGATCGCGCTCACCGTGTTCCTGATGCCGATCTGCATCGGGGCGAGCTGGGAAGCCATTCAGAAGCGTGTCGGCGAATATATGGCCGCCTTCCTGTTCATGGAGGTGCTGATGATCGGCGTCTTCGCGGCGCAGGATCTCTATCTCTTCTATGTCATGTTCGAGGCTGGCCTGATACCGATGTACCTCATCATCGGCATCTGGGGCGGCGCGGATCGCATCTACGCCAGCTACAAATTCTTCCTCTACACGCTGCTCGGCTCCGTGCTGATGCTGATCGCGATGATGTGGATGGTGCATGAAGCGGGCACGACCGAAATTCCGGCGCTGATGGCCTATAATTTCGATCCGCAGGTCCAGACCTGGCTGTTCCTTGCCTTCTTCGCCAGCTTCGCGGTCAAGATGCCGATGTGGCCGGTCCACACCTGGCTGCCTGACGCCCACGTGCAGGCGCCGACCGCGGGGTCGGTGATTCTGGCAGGCGTGTTGCTGAAGATGGGCGGCTATGGCTTCATCCGCTTCTCGCTGCCGATGTTCCCCGAAGCCTCCGCGCAGCTGGCGTGGCTGGTCTGGGGCCTGTCGATGGTCGCGGTGGTCTACACCAGCCTCGTCGCCCTGGTGCAGAGCGACATGAAGAAGCTGATCGCCTATTCGTCGGTCGCGCACATGGCGATCGTGACGGTCGGCCTGTTCGCCTTCAACCAGGCGGGCATCGAGGGCGCGATGATGGTGATGCTGGGCCACGGCCTGGTGTCGGGCGCGCTGTTCCTGTGCGTCGGCGTCATCTACGACCGCCTGCATACGCGTGAGATCAGCCGCTATGGCGGCCTCAGCATCAACATGCCCAAATATGCGGTGCTGTTCCTGCTGTTCACCATGGCTTCGGTCGGCCTGCCGGGCACGTCCAACTTCGTCGGCGAATTCCTGTCGCTGATGGGCATCTACCAGGCGTCGAGCTGGGTGGCGCTGGTCTGCACCACGGGCATCATCCTGGGCGCGGCCTATATGCTCTACCTCTACCGCCGCATCGCCTATGGCGAACAGGTGAATGCGGACGCGGCGGCCATGCCCGACCTGTCGGCGCGCGAAGTCGCGCTGCTGGTGCCGATCGCTGCGGCGGTGCTCTGGATGGGCATCTATCCCGAGAGCTTCCTGGCGCCGATGCGCGCCGACATCCGCGCGCTCGAAGCGCGCCTCGCTCCTGCGGCGCCCGCAGGCGATTCTCACATCAAGATGGGTGCGGCCAAGCCGGCCGGCGAGGCCCATCATGACGAAGTATCTGCGCATGGGGAGGCGCACTGATGATCGATTCCGCTTCCCTTCTGGCGGTCCTGCCGGAACTCATCCTGACGGCAGGCGGCCTCGTGCTGATGCTGGTCGCGGCCTTCGGCGGCGACGGCAGCGCGCGCGTGGTCAACTGGCTGTCGGTCCTGACGCTGGCGATCGCAGGCGTGTCGATCTCCACCTCGCTTGCGCACGGTCCCGACGCGTTCGACGGGCTGGTCAGGGCCGATGCCTTCTCCGCCTTCGCCAAGGTGCTGATTTACGGCGCGGCCGCCGCCGCGATCCTGCTCGCGCCGCGCTTCTTCCTGAGCGACGGCAAGGAACGGCCCGAATATCCCGTGCTGATCCTGTTCAGCAGCATCGGCATGGGCATGATGGTGTCCGCCGGCGACCTGCTGACGCTTTATATCGGCCTCGAAATGCAGAGCCTTGCCGCCTATGTGCTGGCGAGCTTCATGCGGCAGGACGGGCGCTCGTCCGAAGCGGGCCTCAAATATTTCGTGCTGGGCTCGTTGGCGAGCGGCATCCTGCTCTACGGCTCCGCGCTGCTCTATGGCTTCACCGGTACGACCGCGTTCGACGGCATCGCGGTTGCGATGGGCGATGGGGTGTCGAACGGCGAACTGTTCGGCATGGTCTTCCTGCTCGCCGGTCTTGCCTTCAAGATGAGCGCCGTGCCGTTCCATATGTGGACGCCCGACGTCTATGAAGGCGCTCCGACGCCCGTCACCACCTTCTTCGGCAGCGCGCCGAAGGTCGCCGCGATGGGCCTCGCCGTCCGCGTCGCGATCGAAGCGCTTGGGCCGGCGGGCCTGGACTGGCAGCAGATCGTGATCTTCGTGGCGCTGGCCTCGATCATCCTGGGCGCGGTCGCGGCGATCGGCCAGACCAACATCAAGCGTCTGATGGCCTATTCGTCGATCAACAATGTGGGCTTTGCGCTCATTGGCCTTGCCTGCGGCACGCCCGCCGGGGTCGCCGCGACGATGAGCTATATGGCGATCTACGTCGTCATGACCATCGGCGCCTTCGCCTGCATCCTCCAGATGCGCGACGCCGAAGGCCGTCCGGTCGAAAGCATCGCCAGCCTGTCTGGCCTGTCGCAGTCGCGCAAGGGGCTGGCCGCTGCCTTCGCCATCTTCATGTTCTCGATGGCCGGCATTCCGCCGCTTTTCGGGTTCTGGGCGAAGTTCCTGGTGTTCGACGCTGCCGTCGCCGCCAACCTGACCGCGCTAGCCGCATTCGGCATTGCGGCCTCGGTGATTGGCGCTTTCTATTATCTCAAGATCATCAAGACGATCTATTTCGACGAACCGGCGGCCGCCTACGAGGCGAAGGGCGGGGCGGTCGAGAATATCATCCTGACCGCCTGCGCGGTGGTGATCGTCTTCGGTTATCTGCTGAACCCTGTCCTTGACGCGGCGAGCGCATCGGCGGCGGCGGCGCTCTTCTGAGCCTGTTTCGCTTCGTCGAGGAGACCGGCTCCACCAACGCCGACTTGCTGGCGCTGGCGGAGCAGGGCGCGCCCGAAGGCATGTGGCTGCGCGCCGGTCGCCAGACCGGGGGCAGGGGGCGGATGGGTCGCTCCTGGGACAGCCCCAACGGCAATCTCTATTGCTCGACGCTGGTGCGGATGGGGCCGAACGATCCGGCCCCGCATACGCTGGCTTTGGTGGCCGCGAATGCGGTTCACGCCTTGGTTGCCCCGCTCTGCGCAGGAAGCGCCAGGATCAAATGGCCCAATGACGTGCTGGTCGATGGGGCGAAGATTGCGGGCATCCTGCTGGAGCGGGTGGGCGACGCGATCGTCGTCGGCATCGGGGTCAACGTGACTGGGCATCCGACCGGGCTCGACCGTCCGGTAACCAGCCTCACCGCGCAGGGCGCGCGCGAGGCGGAGGCGGGGCCTTTGCTGGAACGGCTGTCGGTCCTTTTCGCCCATTGGCTCGGCATTTGGCGGGCACAGGGTCTGGAGCCGGTGCGGACCCACTGGCTGCTCAACGCCCATCCCGCCGGCACACCGGTGCGCGTGCTGATGCCGGATGGCGAGACGGCGGAGGGAAGTTTCGAGACGCTCGATCGGCAGGGGATGCTGATCCTGCGCTTGGCGAATGGCCAGAGCCGTGTCATTCACGCCGGCGACGTCATTCTCACCTGAGGAACCGGCCCATGCTTCTCGCGATCGACGCGGGCAACACCAATGTGGTTTTCGCGCTGCTCGACGGCCGGGACATCCGTGCGCGATGGCGGATCGCGACCGATCCGCGCCGCACGGCGGATGAATATGCGGTGTGGCTGAACCAGCTTCTTCAGCTTGAAGGTTATGCCATTGCGGACGTGGACGCCGTGATCATCGCCACCGTCGTGCCGCGCGCGCTGCACAATCTTCAGGTGCTCGCTGACAAATATTTCAAGACGAAGGCACTGGTCGCCGGGCAGGCGCCGGTCGATTGGGGCATCGAACTGGACGTGGCCGAACCCGCCTCGGTCGGAGCGGACCGGGTTGTAAACGCCATCGCGGCCCACCATCTCTATCAGGGCGACCTGATCGTCATCGATTTCGGCACGGCGACGACATTCGACGTGGTGGATTATACGGGCGCGTACAAGGGCGGGATCATAGCCCCGGGCATCAACCTGTCTCTCGACGCGCTGGTGGCGGCGGCGGCGAAGCTGCCCAAGATCGCGATCGCGCCGCCGGAGAGCAAATCGGTGATCGGCCGCAACACGGAATCGCAGATGCATATCGGCGTCTTCTGGGGCTATGTCGCCATGATGGAAGGATTGGTGGCGCGGATGCGCGCCGAAATCGGCCGCCCGGCACGGGTGGTCTCCACCGGGGGCCTTGCGGTCCTCTTCAACGACAACAGTGATATTTTCGATGCGATTGCGCCGGACCTCACCATTCAGGGTCTCGCGCTGTTGCACGAACGGAGTTTGAAAACAGAATGACACCCGGAAACGAGCTGATCTTCCTGGCCCTTGGCGGGTCGGGGGAGATCGGCATGAACGTCAACCTTTATGGCTGCCAGGGCAAATGGGTCATGGTCGACCTGGGCCTGACCTTTGCAGATCCTGCCTATCCCGGCGTGGAGCTGGTGCTGCCGGACCTCTCCTTCATCGAGGATCGCCGCGACGACCTCCTCGGCATCGTGCTGACGCATGGGCATGAGGATCATATCGGCGCGACCCCCTATCTGGCCGCGGACCTTGGCGTGCCGCTCTATGCCACGCCCTTCACCGCCGGGCTCATCCGGCTCAAGCTGGAGGAAGAAGGGCTGACCAACGAGGTCGAGCTGAACGTCATCGATAATGAGGGCAGCTTTGCGCTAGGTCCGTTCGGCTTCCGATATGTGCCGCTGGCGCACTCGATCCCGGAGGGCAATGCGGTCCTGATAGATACGCCCTACGGCCGCATCTTCCATACCGGCGACTGGAAGCTGGACGAACAGCCGCTGCTCGGGCAGCCCTCCACGCCGCAGGAACTGACTGCGATCGGCGACGAAGGCGTGCTGGCGCTGGTGTGCGACAGCACCAACGTCTTCAATCCCGAGGCCAGCGGCTCCGAAAGCGATGTGCGCGAAGGGCTGATGCAGACCATCGCCGGCGCGAAGGGGCGGGTGCTCGTCACCACCTTCGCCTCCAATGCCGCGCGTGTGCAGACGCTGGGCGAGGTTGCAGCGGCTACCGGGCGCAAGCTTTGCGTCGCGGGCCGCTCGCTGGACCGGATCATCGGCACGGCGAAGGCAGCGGGCTACTTGAAGGACTTCCCGCCGCTGGTCGATTGGGACGATGCCATGGCCCTGCCGCGCAATGAGGTGATGATCATCGCGA
>JACESO010000026.1 GCA_013911745.1 Sphingobium sp.
GTCGTGTCCGGCGGCGGCGCGGTGCCGGGGGTGATGGGCGGCGGCGGCGGATTTGGCGGCGGCGGCTTCATCGGCGGCTTTTTCGGCGGCAGCGGCGGCGGTGGCGGCGGGTCGGTCGTGATCTCCTCGACCAGCAGCTCCACCGGCGGCATCAGCAGCTCGACCAGCTCCACAACGGGCGGGGTATCGACATCGACCGGCGGGGTGTCCACCTCGACCGGCGGCGTGTCGACATCGTCGGGCAACGTCTCCACCTCTTCGGGAAATGTCTCCACATCGTCGGGCAACGTTTCGACTTCTTCGGGGGTGAGCAGTTCGTCCTCGTCGAGTTCGAGCAGCTCGTCCTCCTCTTCGTCCAGTTCCTCCTCGTCGAGCAGCTCGGGCGGATCGAGCGGCGGGAAGCCGGGCCATGGTCACGGCAGCTCCGGGTCGAGCGGGTCTTCCTCCTCGTCCAGTTCGTCGTCGAGCAGCAGCAGTTCCTCCTCGTCGGGCGGCTCGTCCAGCTTCGGCAGCACGGGATCGACCAGCAGCAGCTCTTCGTCCTCCTCTTCTTCCAGCAGTTCTTCCTCATCCAGCAGTTCGAGCGGGGGTTCGAGCAGCACCGGCGGTACGGATGTGCCCGCGCCGCCCATGGTGCTCCTGTTCGGGGCCGCCGCGGTGGCGCTGGTCGCCCGCCGGCGCTTCGCCGAGCGCAAGGCGAAGGCCGCAGCCTGACGGCAGGCACTGAACGGGAAGAGGGGCGGTCCGGCGACGGGCCGCCCTTTTCCGTTTGCGCTCGACCGGGGTGACTAGCTGGCCGCGATCAGCTTCTCGATCTCCGGCACGGGATGGTTGGTCAGATCCTTGGCGATCTCGCCCACCAGCCGGTCCTGCACTTCCTTGTGCAGATGCTTGCGCATTTCGCCGAGCGCGGTCGGCGGGGCGACGATGATCAGCTTCTCATAGTCGTTGGCGAGCGCCCGGCGCTTGAGCAGGTCGGCGGCCTCGGCGGCGAATCGCTGTTCCTCCAGTTCGTGATAGTTATTCTCGCCCATCGTGCCCGACGCGGTGCCGGTGCTGGAGGACTGGCCGGCCTTGTCCGACGCCTGATCCAGATGGGCGGGATTGTCCTGCTGCGTCACCGATTCCGCCTCCAGATTGGGATAGGCGGCGTCGCCCTTGTTGCGGAAGAAGAGCAGCTTGCGCCCGTCCGCCACCAGCACCATCGCGTCATGATCGATCTGCATCGTCCGTCTCCTTGGCTATTTGGGTGATGCAGGGTGAACGGACGAGCGGGCGCGGGGTTGCGCGGGTCATCGCGCGGCGGCATAGCGCTGCCCCATGCACGACATCCGTTTCATCCGCGAAAACCCCGCCGCCTTCGACGCCGCCCTTGGCCGGAGGGGCCTGTCGCCGCTGTCCGCCGAGATATTGGCGGTCGACGAGAAGAGCCGCGCGATCAAGACCGAGTTGCAGCAGGGGCAGGCCCGCCGCAACGAGGCGAGCAAGCTGATCGGGCAGGCGATGGCGGCGAAGGACGCCGCGACCGCCGAGGCGCTGAAGGCGGAGGTCGCCGCGCTCAAGGACCGGCTGCCCGCACTGGAAGCGGAGGACCGGGAGACCGGCGAGGCGCTGACCGCGATGCTCGCGGCCATCCCCAACCTGCCCGCCGACGATGTGCCGGAGGGTGCGGACGAAGCCGGCAATGTCGAAGTGAGCCGCTGGGGCGAGATTCGCCAGTTCGACTTTGTGGCCCAGGACCATGCCGATTTCGGGCCGGCGCTGGGGCTGGATTTCGAAGGCGGCGCGGCGCTTTCCGGCGCGCGCTTCACGGCGCTGCGGGGGCAGATGGCGCGGCTGCACCGGGCGCTGGCGCAGTATATGCTGGACACGCAGACGGCGCAGAACGGCTATGAGGAAACGGCCGTGCCGCTGCTGGTCAAGGACGAGGCGCTGTTCGGGACGGGGCAGTTGCCCAAGTTCGCGGAAGACTTGTTCAAGACCACGGACGGGCGCTGGCTGATCCCGACCGCCGAGGTCTCCCTCACCAACCTCGTCGCGCAGCAGATCGTGCCGACCGACAGCCTGCCGCTGCGGCTGACGGCATTGACGCCCTGTTTCCGGTCGGAGGCGGGATCGGCGGGGCGCGACACGCGGGGCTTCATCCGCCAGCACCAGTTCGAGAAGGTCGAGCTGGTCGCGATCTGCGCGCCCGAAGAGTCCGAGGCCGAGCATGAACGCATGTGCGCGGCCGCCGAGGGCATATTGCAGGCGCTGGGGCTCCCCTATCGCAAGATGCTGCTCTGCACCGGCGACATGGGCTTTGGCGCGCGCAAGACCTATGACCTCGAAGTCTGGCTGCCGAGCCAGCAGACCTATCGCGAGATCAGTTCGGTTTCCAACTGCGGCGATTTTCAGGCACGGCGGATGAACGCGCGCTACAGGCCCGAGGGCGAGAAGGCGACGCGCTTCCTCCATACGCTGAACGGCTCCGGCCTTGCCGTGGGGCGGACGCTGGTGGCGGTGCTGGAAAATTATCAGCAGGCCGACGGCAGCGTGACGGTGCCGGAGGTTCTGGCTCCCTATATGGGCGGGGTGACGGCGCTGACGCCGAAGTGAGACAGCGAAGGAGACAGCCGTCGCGGTGAGGATCAACGACCCCGACATCAGGCCCGACAAGGCCGGTTTCCTGCGGCGGCGGTCCGCCCTGCCGCTGTGGGTGGACCTCGTCTGGCGGCTGGGGCTGGTGTTCGGGCTGGTCGCGATCGTGCTGGCGCTGCACTGGTTCGGGCGCGAGGGCCTGAAGGACAATTACGACGACCAGATCAGCTTCATAGACGTGCTCTATTTCACCACGGTCACCGTGACGACCGTGGGCTATGGCGACATCGTGCCGGTGACGCCGGAGGCGCGGTTGTTCGAATCCATCTTCGTGACGCCGATCCGGCTGTTCGTATGGCTGATCTTCCTCGGAACCGCCTATAACCTCTTCTTCCGCAACATCCTCTACAGGTGGCGCATGGCGCGTATTCAGGCCGATCTGCACAATCATATCGTCGTCACCGGGTTCGGCACCAGCGGGCAGGAGGCGGTGAACGAACTGCTGGCGCGCGGCACCGACCCGCGCGAAATCGTGGTCATCGACGGCAGCGAGAAGGCGTTGGGCATCGCCGAAGCGCTGGGGTGCAACATATTGTGCGGCGATTCGACGCGCGACCGGACGCTGACCGACGTGGCGATCCACAGGGCGCGCAGCATGATCGTGTCGGCCGGGCGGGACGATACGTCGATCCTCATCACCCTGACCGCGCGCCACCTGGCCCCGCGCCTGCCGATCAGCATCGTGGTGCGCAACGAGGATAATGAACTGCCCGCGCGGCAGGCAGGCGCGACCACGGTCATCAACCCCACCAGCTTTGCCGGGCTGCTGCTGGCCGGGAGCACGAGCGGCAAGCATATCGCGGACTATATGGCGGACCTCGCCGCGTCGGGCGGGCGGGTGAAGCTCCACGAACGGGCGGTGCTGCCCGAGGAGATCGGCGGGCCGCTGTCCGCGATCCGTACCGGTCTAGGCGTGCGCATCTATCGCGACGACCGGCCGATCGGCTTCTGGGAAGCGGAGGCGCAAAAGCTCCAGACCGGCGACTGCATCATCGAGATCGTGGAGGGCGATGCAGCGGCGCTAAGCGGCTGAATCGCCACCGCGTGACATTGGGCGCGAAAATCCCTATGTGCGCGGCGATCATGGCAACGAAAATTCCCGACGCCCCGAAGGTGGGCATGGTGTCGCTTGGCTGTCCCAAGAATCTGGTGGATTCCGAGCGCATCCTGACCAAGCTGCGGTCCGACGGATATCAGATGTCCGCCGACTATGCCGGCGCGGACGTGGTGCTGGTCAACACCTGCGGCTTCCTCGATTCCGCGAAGGAAGAGTCGCTCGAAGCCATCGGCGAGGCGATTGCGGAGAATGGCCGCGTGATCGTCACCGGCTGTATGGGGGACGAGGCGGACGTGATCCGCGCGAAATTCCCGCAGGTGCTGGCGGTTACGGGCGCGCATCAATATGAGCAGGTGGTCAATGCCGTGCATGACGCGTCGCCGCCCATTCCCAACGCCTTCGTCGATCTGGTGCCCGAAGGCGGGCTGAAACTGACGCCGCGCCATTACAGCTACCTCAAGATTTCCGAGGGCTGCAACCACCGCTGTTCCTTCTGCATCATCCCGTCGATCCGTGGCGACCTTGTTTCGCGGCGCATCGACGCGGTGCTGCGCGAGGCGGAGAAGCTGGTGGCGGCGGGGACCAAGGAACTGCTGGTCATCAGCCAGGATACATCGGCCTATGGCGTGGACACCCGGCACGAACCGCGCCTGTGGAAAGGCCGCGAGGTGCGCGCGCACATGACCGACATGGCGCGCGAGCTGGGGCAATTGCGCACCGCCGAGGGGCGCGCGCCCTGGGTGCGGCTGCACTATGTCTACCCCTACCCCCATGTCGACCATGTCGTGCCGCTGATGGCCGAGGGGTTGCTGACCCCCTATCTCGACATTCCGTTTCAACATGCCGCACCCTCCGTGTTGAAGGCGATGAAGCGGCCCGCGAACGAAGCCAAGGTGCTGGACCGCATCCGCAAATGGCGGGATATCTGCCCGGATATCGCGATCCGCTCGTCCTTCGTGGTTGGTTTCCCGGGTGAGACCGAGGCGGACTTCCAGTATCTGCTCGACTGGCTGGACGAGGCGCAGCTGGACCGGGTGGGCGCGTTCCGCTTCGAGCCGGTGGAGGGCGCGGCGGCCAATGAACTGCCCGGCGCAGTGCCGGAAGAGGTGAAGGAAGAACGCTACCAGCGAATCATGGAAAAGACCGCCGCGATCAGCGCCGCCAAGCTGGCTGCGAAGGTCGGCCGCGTGCTGCCGGTCATCATCGACGAGGTGGGCGAACCGGACGAGGAGGACGGCTCCATCGGCGCGACCGCCCGCTCACAGGCCGACGCGCCGGAGATTGACGGCAATGTCTTCCTGCGCGACGTGGGCGCGGGGTTGAAGCCGGGCGACATGATCGACGTGTGCATCGAGGATGCGGACGAGCATGACCTGTACGGGGTGCCGGTTTAGAGGGCGTCTGAACGACCGGTGCCGGCCCCGCATTTCACGTCACCCCGGGCTCCCGCTTCTTTCCGACCTGCTTCCCGCCAGCCGTAGCGGAACCCCGGCTCAAGGCCGGGGTGACGAGTGAGGGAGTGGTGAAGAACTTACGAACCCGTCCTGATATTCGGTCTTGATCGCCTTGCGCAGCGCTGCGGTCACCGGGACCGGCACTTCGTAGGTGCCTTCCGCATAGGGGCCGGCGCTGTACGGGCCGACGACGACGGTGAAGCTGTCGATCAGCTTGCCGTCCTTCGAGGTGGGAACCAGCACCTGTTCCATCGGGTCGATGCAGGCGGTGAAATCGACGTTGCCGCTGCGCACCACTGGCGCACCGCGCTTTTCCGCGCGCTGCTTGTCGAGTTCGGCGCAGAAGGGCTTGGCGATCGCGGCCTTGAAGGCCTGTTCCGAGGTCATCAGCGCCTTGACGCTGGCTTCCCGGTCCCGCGCCCGGTCCCACAGCAGCACCTCATAGCCGGTCATGCCGTGCGCGCCGCCGGTATAGGTGTAGTTTTCCGACTGGAGCGACAGGAAGCGAGGCGTATCCGCCGCGACCGTCCATTCGACCGACAGGCTGTGCGGGCGGAAAGGATAGCCGGATTTTTTGGCAGACGCGCTATCCTCGCGCGCCATTTTGAGCGCGCCGTCTTTCGCGCTTTCCATCTGCCGCGCGAACTTGGCGACCAGGGTCGGTATCACGGCCGCCTGCGCCGGATAGGAATAGGCAAATTCGAGCAGGTCGGTCTTGTCCTCCTGCCGGAACGCCTTGGCCGGCGGCGCCGGCGGCGGCTTGCCGATCATCTTGTCGATATAGCGGCTGGCGGCCGCATTCACGGCGGCGTTGCCGGCTGGCGCGTCCTCCTGCTGCGGCGAACAGGCGGCGAGCGGGATGGCCGCCGCCGCCAGCCAGGCCGATCGCCCTCCCCGCATCAGCCCTGCCCGCGTCAATGCGCCTGGGCCGCGCGGCACTTTTCGCCGATGGCCTTGCGCGCATAGTCGCTATCGAGCGCGCGGCCGGCATTGGCCCAGCCTTCCGCGACCAGCGCCTGCTGCACCGCATGGCTGTTGTCGAACTGCCCGCTTTCCGCGAGCGCATAGGCCCGCGCGCGGGCGGCCTGAAGGCTGCGATCGTCACCGTGCATCATGATCCATCTCCTTTTAGGTTATGGGTTGAGACTAGGCCGTTCGAGCGGATCTCGCAAAGGAAGAAGGGGCCATCCGTGCGGGCGGGGCGACGAAGTTTGCGCTTTTCATCGCGAACCGCTTTCCCTTACATCCCGGTGCATGACCGACCTTGCCGACCTCATCAAAATCGACAACCAGCAACCCGCTCGATCGATCCATATCGTCGATGCGGACGGGTTCGACGCGTGGCTTGGAGGCCAGCCCGCCCCGGTCCGCGCGGTGACGGCAGCGCAGAAGTTCAAGGGCAAGCCGCACGAGGTCGCGATCATCCCCGCCGAGGGAGAGGAATGGGCCGTGGCGGCAGGCGTCGCCGACCGGCAGGCGCTTGGCCCCTGGTGCCTGGCGCGCGCGGCCGAGACTTTGCCCGAGGGCACATATCGGCTGGCGGAGGGATCGACGGGCGCGGCGGCTCTCGGCTGGCTGACGGCGCACTATCGGTTCGACCGCTATCGGGTCGAGGACAAGCCGGTGGGGCCGCGCGTGCTGCTGACCGGCGATGTCGCGCGGATCGAGCAGACGGTGCAGATCGCCAGGGCGGTTGCGCTGGTCCGCGACCTCGTCAACACGCCCGCCGCCGACATGGGACCGCCTGACCTGGAAGCGGCGGCCGAGACGATCGGCAAGGCGTTCGGCGCGAGCGTGACGGTGACGCGGGGCGACGCGCTGGAGCAGGGCTATCCCATGATACACGCGGTCGGCAAGGCGGCGGACAGGGCGTTCGCACCGCGCCTCGTCGAACTCAGCTGGGGCGATCCGGCGCATCCGCGCGTCGCGCTGGTGGGCAAGGGCATCTGTTTCGACAGCGGCGGCCTGGACATCAAGCCTTCCGCCGGGATGCGCCTGATGAAGAAGGACATGGGCGGCGCGGCGCATGCGCTGGCGCTGGCGCAGCTGGTGATGGCGGCGCGGTTGCCGGTGCGGCTGCACCTGCTGATCGCGGCGGCGGAAAATGCCATCGGCGGCAACGCCTTCCGCCCCGGCGACATATTGCGCACGCGCAAGGGGATCACAGTCGAGATCGGCAATACCGACGCGGAAGGGCGGCTGGTTCTGGGCGACGCGCTGGTGCGCGCGGGCGAGGAGCAACCCGAGCTGATCGTGGACTTCGCGACGCTGACCGGCGCGGCGCGGGTGGCGGTGGGACCGGACCTGCCCGCCCTCTTCGCCAACGACGAATCGCTGGCGGCGGAGGTGGCTGCGGCGGGCGCGGAGGTGGACGATCCGACATGGCGGTTGCCGCTGTGGGATGGCTATGCCGATATGCTGAAGTCCGACGTGGCGGACATCAACAATGCGGGCGAAGGCGGATTCGCCGGCGCGATCACCGCCGCTTTGTTCCTCAAGCGCTTCGTTCCGGAGGGCACGCCCTGGCTGCATCTCGACACCTTCGCCTGGCGCCCGGCTGCAAAACCCGGACGGCCCAAGGGGGGCGAGGCGCTGGGGCTGAGGGCCGTTTTCCGCCTGTTGCAGCAACGCTACGGCCGTGCGCCATAGGGCATTGCGGCCGGCCTTCTCCGTTACGCAACCGGATTGGGAATCATGCGTTAAGGCGACATGAACGCCCACGCCGCACCCATCGAAATCGAACGTCCCGGCCTGCAGCCTTTGGGCCAATGGATGCGGACACTCGTGGACTATGTCCGGTCGGGCAAGCCCGACCTTACCAACCGTCAGATGGCGTTGATGATGACGGTCTATATCGGACAAGGGCCGCATACGGTGCGGGGCCTTGCCGAAGCGCTGCACGTATCCAAGCCCGTCATCACGCGGGCGTTGAACAAATTGTCGGCGCTTGGATATCTGCGGCGGGAGCGCGATGCGGCGGATCGGCGCAATATTTTCATCACCCGCACCCCCAAAGGGGCGGAATTTCTTGACGCCTTTCACCATTTCATCGCAGGAACCGCGCGCGATGAAAGGCATGAACACCCCCATAAAGACCGCGTCGGCTGAACGGACCCGTTTCCGCCTCGACGGCCGATCGATAGCGCTGGACCGGCGCGTCCATGCGGCGCGCGGCGACCTGGCCGACCTGTCGCTGGCGGGGACGCTGTTTTCGGCCCATTATGCCCGCGCCGTGGCGCTGACCTGCGTGGCGGCGGGCACGCCTGTCCTGTCGTCCGCTTCCTCCACGGCCGAAGCCGTGAGCGAGATTTTGCGCGGCGAGACATTCCATGCGCTGGACGTCACGACCGATTGGGCGTGGGGCTTTTGCGGCCATGACGGCTATGTCGGCTATGTCCGGCGCGAGGCGCTGGATGCGCTGGAGACCGCCACGCATCGGGTGATCGCCGACACCGCCCCGCTGTTCAGCATGCCCGACATCAAGTCGCCCATCGCGGATTACTGGCCGATGGGCGCGCTAATTTCGGGCGAGCCGCAGGGCGATTTCCTGGCCTGCGCGGAAGGCCATGTCCACCTGCGCCATGTGGAGCCGGTTGCGGCGAAGCCCGACGATTGGGTGGAGGCGGCGCGGCGCCATATCGGCCAGCCCTACATCTGGGGCGGACGCGGGCATCGCGGCATCGATTGTTCGGGGCTGGTGCAGGTGGCGCTGGCGCGGGTCGGGATCGCAGCGCCGCGCGACACCGACCTGCAATGCGAGGGCGTGGGCGCGCCGATCGACAGCGACACGCCGTTGCAGCGGGGCGACCTGATCTTCTTTCCACGCCACGTCGGCATCATGACCGATGCGCGCATGCTGCTGCACGCCAACGCCTACTGGATGGCGGTGGTGGAAGAGCCGCTGGCCGATGTAGTGGCGCGCCTGGCGGATGCCCACGCGCAGCCGATCATCGCAAGGCGGAGGATCGCGCCATGACCACGCAGGTCTTCATCGACGGCGGCCACGGCACGACCGGCATCGAGATCGCGGAACGGCTGGCGGGTCGGCCCGAACTGTCGATCATCACCGTGCCCGAAGAGCGGCGGCGCGATGCGGTGGCGCGGCGGGACGCGCTGAATGCCGCTGACATCGTGATCCTGTGCCTGCCCGACGACGCGGCGCGCGAGGCAGTGACGCTGATCGACAATGATCGCACGCGCGTGATCGACGCGTCCACCGCGCATCGCGTGGCAGAGGGATGGACCTACGGCTTTCCCGAACTGGAGCCGGGCCATCGGGAAAGGCTGACGCAGAGCCGGTTCGTCGCCAATCCGGGATGCTGGCCCACCGGCTTCCTGGCGCTGGTGCGGCCGCTGGTGCTGGCGGGGCTGCTGCCCGCGGATTGGCCGGTCACCGTTTCCGGCGCGTCGGGCTATTCGGGCGGCGGCAAGGCGATGATCGCGGAATATGAGGGCGAGGTGGAAAGCCCCAGCGCCTTCCGCCCCTATGGGCTGACGCTGGCGCACAAGCATGTGCCGGAAATGACGCGCTATTCGGGGCTGGCGTACCCGCCCCTCTTCGCCCCGGCCGTGGCGAACGCCTATCGCGGCATGATCGTGGAAGTGCCGTTGCAATTGCGCGCAATGCCCGACGCGCCGACGGTGGAGGACATCCGCGCGGCGCTGGCCCAGGCCTATGCCGGATCGCCGATCGTCAGCGTGGCGTCGGCGGAGGAGAGCGCGGGCATGAGCGGCGTGACGCTGGAGCATGTCGGCGCGACCGACCGTCTGGCTCTGTTCGTCTTCGGCAACGAAGATACGGGGCAGGCGCGGCTGGTTGCGGCGCTCGACAATCTGGGCAAGGGCGCGGCCGGCGCGGCGGTGCAGAACCTCAACATCCTGGCGGGATTGCCGGAAACGGCGGGGCTGCGGCTGTAAGAGCCGGGGTGACGCAGCTTGGCGAATCCGCCCTTCAGTGGATGGTGCCGAGAGGCTGGTTGTAGGTCAGCAGGACGATCAGCCGCTCGATCTGACGCCAGTGGCAGAAGGTAATGTGGTTGCCCACGTCCAGGCTCTGGTCGGCGCGCGCGGCGGCCTCGTAGCCGGCATTGGCACCGAAGCGGCGCATCAGCTCAGCCGCGTCGTCGTAGCTCTTGCGGTTGGCAAGATATGGCAGTTGCATGATGACCCCCCGCAATCCGGCCGCGCGATCAAGCGGCTTCTGTTGCCAAACTGTTTCAATCATCGTGCCAGTTCAACGGCCTGGCTCTCAACCGGCGATAGAGGAGTCAACGCGCCGTTAGCCAAGTGCCATATTGGCGCATCTTTCCCATTTCGGGGCGGACGGTCCCGCATCGGGGCGGTCGAGGCCCGCCGTGCAAAGCACTGGCCTTCCCGACCGCTCCATGGCAAGGGCTGATGCGATGAGCCAAGGCAAAAAGAACCCCACCGGCGCGGGCGCGATCATCGCGCTCCTGATCCTTGCCGGGACGATCATCGGAGGATTGATGGGGCAGCCCAGCATCGGGTTGCTGGCGGGCACCGCCATCGGCGTTGCGATCGCGCTGATCCTGTGGCTGCGCGAACGGGGCCGCTGAAGCCGGGTTGCCGAAGCGGCGTTGCCGAACAGAGGCCGCATCCGCCTTGCCCGACGCCACGGCCCCGCATAGAGAGAGGGCCATGAACAAGCACGTCATCATCCTGCCGCTCGTCGCCCTCGCCCTAGCCGGAGGCGCCTTTCTCTACGTGGCGCAGGGGGACACCGCCCAGTTGCCGCCGGGCGCGGACACGGGACGCGAGCCGGTGTTCACCGCGCCGCGCAGCGAGATGCTGCCCACCGTCAACATCGCTGACGTAAAGCCCTGGGCAGCCGGCGCGAAGCCGGTGGCCGCGAAGGGCCTGACCGTCGCGCGCTTCGCCGAGGGGCTGAGCCATCCGCGATCCATGCTGCGCCTGCCCAATGGCGACATATTGGTGGCGGAAACCAACAGCCCGCCCCGGCCCAAGGACGGGATCGTCGACCGGATCATGTCCTATTTCATGGACAAGGCGGGTGCCGGCGTTCCATCGGCCAACCGCATCACCCTGCTGCGCGACGCGGACGGCGACGGCAAGGCGGAGGTCAAGACCCCGTTTCTGAGCGGGCTTCATTCGCCGTACGGCATGGCGCTGGTCGGCGACACGCTCTACGTCGCGAATACCGACGCGCTGATGGCCTTCCCCTACAAGGAGGGGGAGACGAAGATCAGTGCGAAGGGCCGCAAGATCATCGATCTGCCCGCGCAGGGGCCGAACCAGCACTGGACCAAGAGCCTGACGGCGAGCCCTGCAGGGCTGCTTTATGTCGGCGTGGGGTCGAACAGCAATATCGGCGAGAACGGACTGGAGATGGAGCAGGGCCGCGCGCTGGTGCTGGAGGTCAATCCCAGGACCGGATACAAGCGCGTCTACGCCTATGGCCTGCGCAATCCGGTCGGCCTTGCCTTCGAGCCCAAGAGCGGCGCGCTGTGGGGCGTGGTCAACGAACGCGACATGCTGGGCGCGGACCTGGTGCCCGATTATCTGGCGCGGATGGAATTCGGGGCCTTCTACGGCTGGCCATGGAATTACTGGGGCGGGTATGAGGACCGGCGCGTCCAACCGCAGCGGCCGGAAATCCGCGAATATACCAAGCGGCCCGACTATGCGCTGGGCAACCATGTCGCGCCGCTGGGCCTGACCTTCGCCGACAAGGTGCAGCTGGGCGCGCCCTACACCGACGGCGCGTTCGTGGGCCTGCACGGCAGCTGGAACCGCAAGCCGGCGGCGGGATATAAGGTGGTCTATGTCGGCTTCGACAACGGCGAGGCGGGCAAGGCGAAGCCGGTGGACGTCTTGACCGGCTTCCTGGACAAGGACGGCGCGGCGCAGGGCCGGCCGGTGGACGTGACCGCCGATGCCAGGGGCGCGCTGCTGGTCAGCGACGATGTCGGCAACATCATCTGGCGGGTGACGAAGGCGAACTGATCGCCGGTCAGACCACCAGCCCGTTGCGGCCCGCCAGTTCCACCACATATTGCCAGGCGACGCGGCCCGACCGGCTGCCGCGCTGCGTCGCCCACTGGATCGCTTCCCTGGGGTCGAAGGACAGGCCGAGCGTCGCCGCATAGCCAGCGACGATCGCGACATAGGCGTCCTGGTCGATGGCATGGAAGCCCAGGCTGAGGCCGAACCGGTCCGACAACGCCATCCGGTCGTCCACCACGTCGCGCGGGTTGATCGGATCATCCTGTTCCGAAAGATGCCGCGGCACAATGTGGCGGCGGTTGGAGGTGACGTAGAGGCGGACATTGGACGGACGCGCGGCCGTGCCGCCCTGAAGCAGCGAGCGCAGAGTCCGGGCGGAACCGCTCCCCTCTTCCTCGAACCCCAGATCGTCGAGGAACAGGATGAAGGGCCGCGACGTCGCGCGCAGCAGCGAAAAGAGCGCGGGCAGGCTGGCCAGTTCGTCGATCGCGCATTGCAGCAGGGCGATATCCGCCCCCTCCCCCTGCAGCTGCCCTACGACCGAAGCGACAACGGCGGACTTGCCGGTGCCGCGCGCGCCCCACAGCAGCACATCATGCGCGGCGTGCCCTGCGGCATGACGCCGGGTATTTTCGAGCAGCGTGCCCTTTTGCGCGTCGATGCCGGTCAGCAGCGCATAGTCGACCGGCGCGAATGCCTCCACCGCGCGGATCGCCCGTCCGTCCCACACATAGGCAGGCGCGGCGGTGAGGTCGGCGGAAAGCGGCGGAGGCGGCGCGAGCCGTTCCAGCGCGTCGGCGATACGGGCGAGGAGTGCGTCGGTCATGCGCGCGGCTTAGTCGCACCGCCGCGCGCGGGCAAGGCCGCCGCACTGTCATTGTCATGACGCAATGGACTTTTACTTGGGCCAGACGGGGCCTATATTGCGGGGATTGTGACCATCGCTCATCCAGCCTTTTCCACCAAATCCTGCCGCTATGGCGCGGAGGCGCTCCGCGAGGCGGCCTTGCTGATCCGGGCGGGAGAGCCGGTCGCCGTTCCCACCGAAACCGTCTATGGCCTGGCCGGCGACGCCACCGACAGCAGCGCGGTCGCCGCGATCTACAGCGCCAAGGGGCGGCCGAGCTTCAACCCCCTGATCGTGCATGTTGCAGACCGGGGGATGGCGGAGCGGCTGGCGGACTTCTCACCCGTGGCGAAGCGCCTGGCCGACCGGTTCTGGCCCGGCCCGCTGACGCTGGTGCTGCCGGCGCGGGCGGACAGCGGCCTCTCTCCGCTGGTGATGGCGGGCCTGTCCACCGTGGCGCTGCGCCTGCCCGCCCATCCGGCGATGCGCGCGCTGATCCGCGAGGCGGGGTGCCCCCTTGCCGCGCCGTCCGCCAATCGCAGCGGGGCGATCAGCCCGACGCGCGCCGAGCATGTGCTGTCGAGCCTCGATGGCAAGATCCGCATGATCCTGGACGAAGGGCCGACCAGCGAGGGGCTGGAATCCACCATTGCCGCGCCGGAGAACGACTATATCCGGCTGCTGCGGCCCGGCCCGGTGACGGCGGCGATGCTGGAGGAGGCGAGCGGCCTGCCGGTCATTGTCGGCGGAGACGGGAAGATCGAGGCACCGGGGCAGCTGGAGAGCCATTATGCGCCGTCCAAGCCGGTGCGGCTGGAGGCGATGCAGGCCGAGCGGGACGAATATCTGATCGGGTTCGGCCTGATGCCCTGTCACATCAACCTCAGCCCCGAAGCGGATCTGGCCGAAGCGGCGGCCAATCTATTCGCGGCGCTGCACATCGCGGATGCGAGCGCCGCCACCCGGATCGCCGTGGCACCGGTGCCGATGGAGGGGATCGGGGTCGCGATCAACGACCGGTTGAAGCGGGCGGCGGCCTGAACGGCGCGCTCCGCACGCAAGGTCAGTCGCAGTCGCGATAGCCGGCTTCGCGGCACTGGCGGCGGCGTTCCTTTTCCTGACGCTTCATCTCGCGGCCTTCGCGCGCTTCCTGCTTGCGCATCTTGCGGCCGTAATTGCGGTCGGCCTCTTCCTGGCTGGTCGTGGTCCAGTCCACCACCTGCGATGTGGCGCGCACCGGCGCGGTGACGACGCTGGCGACCGTGCGGACGCATCCGGGAAGCGTCAGCAGCAGCAAAGGCGCGGCGAGCAGGATGGTCTTCTTCACGTTCGCGGTCCCCCGATGTCTCAACAGATAGAGACGCTTAGCATGACGAAGATGAACCCTGCCCTAAGAGTGGCGGCGTGTCACGCACGGCGATGCCGACCCGGCTTTCGCCGGGATCAGGTGTCAGGCCTCGATGCGGGCGGCGAAGCCCTTGCGCAGCTTGGCGAGCTTGGGCGGGATCACAGCCATGCAATAGGGATTCTTGTCGCCGACGCGGTCCCAATATTTCTGGTGATAGTCCTCCGCCGGATACCAGGGGGCGTCGGCCTCGATGGTGGTGACGATGGGGGCCGACTGGTCCGCCTGCGCGCGTTCGATGCCGGCGCGGGCCTGCGCCTCCTGCTCGGGCGAATGAGGAAAGATGGCCGATCGATACTGAGTGCCGATGTCGTTGCCCTGGCGGTTGAGCGTCGTCGGGTCGTGCGTCGCGAAGAAGATGTCGAGCAGGTCCGCGTAGGAAATCATGTCGGGATCGAAGGTGACGCGGATCGCTTCGGCATGGCCGGTACTGCCCGAGCAGACCTGTTCATAGGTCGGGTTGGGCAGCGTGCCGCCGATATAGCCGCTTTCGACAGACGTCACGCCACGCAGATTCTGGTACACCGCCTCGGTGCACCAGAAGCATCCGCCGGCAAGGGTTGCGATCTCTTGCGCCATTTCCATTCCTTTATACCGTGTTGGCCGCACAGATAGGAAGGATCAGGCGGCGGTTCCAGCCTCCGCCGCCCGCGCATCCGCCTTGGCGCGTTCCTCGGCCACCAATTCCTTGCGCGACAGCTTGCCGACCAGCGTCTTGGGCAGGTTGAGGCGGACCTCCACCTCGCACACCCGCTCATGCTTGCCGAGCTGCGGGTTGACCCAGTCCTTCAGGGCCGCGCCGTCGATGTCGAAGCCCTCGTTCAGGGTCACGAAAGCCTTGGGCTGCTCGCCGCGATAGCGGTCGGGCACGCCGATGACGAGCGCTTCCTTGACCGCGGGATGGTGGTAGAGAATCTGTTCGACCTGGCTTGGGAACACCTTGAAGCCGCCCACGGCGATCATGTCCTTCAGGCGGTCGACGATCTTCACATAGCCGTCCTCGTCGATGATGCCCACGTCGCCGGTGCGGATGAATTCGCCGACGAACACTTCCGCGTCGGCATCGGGGCGGTTCCAATAGCCCTTCATGATCTGCGGCCCGGCAAAGAGCAGTTCACCCGGCTCGCCTTCGGGTGGCGGCTTCGTGGGATCTTCGCGGTCCACCAGCCTGACGCGGGTGTCCGGTACGGGCTGGCCCACCGTGCCGCTCTTGTTGAGGCCCTCATAGGGATTGCAGCAGACGATCGGGCTGGTTTCGGTGAGGCCGTAGCCTTCGAACAGCTTCGCGCCGGTCGTGGCCTCGAACTTCTGCTTCAATTCCAGCGGCAGCGGCGCGCCGCCCGAAATGCAGGCCCGCAGCGAGGTAAAGTCGATGTTGCGGATTGCGGGATGATCGAGCAGCGCCTGGAACATGGTGGGGACGCCGGGCAGCGCGGTCGCCTTCACCCGCTGCACGGCCGCCAGCACCTGCGCGGCGTCGAAGCGGGGCAGCATCACCATCTCCCCGCCGTTCAGGACAGTGCGATTGAGCGTGCAGGTGTTGGCGAACACATGGAAGAAGGGCAGCACGGCGATGATGCGGTCTGCCTCATGCCGGTGCGGGTCGATCGCCTGCGCCTGGCGCGCATTGGCGGTCAGGTTCTGGTGGGTCAGCATCGCGCCCTTGGGCGTGCCGGTGGTGCCGCCGGTATATTGCAGCAGCGCCACGTCGTTGACCGGATCGATATCCGCCACCACGCACTCGCCCCGGTTGGCGATCAGCCGGTCATAGTGCAGCACGCGCGGATCGTCCGGAATGGGGACGCTCTCGCTTGCCTTGAACCAGCGGAACAGCAGCGATTTGACCGGGGACAGGACTTCGGCGACCGATCCCACCACCAGCTTTTCAAGGCTGCTTTCGTCCAGCACCTTGAGCGCGGTGGGCAGCAGCGCCTTGGCCGACAGGGTAAAGAGGATCTGCGTGCCGCTGTCCTCGACCTGATGTTCAAGCTCGGCGGCGGTGTAGAGCGGCGAGAAGTTGACGACGATCGCGCCGGCCATCAGCGCGCCATAATAGGCCGCGACATAATGGGGCGTGTTGGGCAGATAGAGGCCGACCCGGTCGCCCTTCCTGACGCCCATCGCCTGCAGTCCGCAGGCGATCCGTCTGATCTGCCCGATCATTTCGCCATAGCTGAACTTGCGGCCCATGAAGTCGATCATGTTGGCCTGAGGATGGGCGGCGGCGCTCGCGCTGACCATGTCGCCCATCGATAAGGGGGGGAATGTCTGGTCCCAGTCCGTGGGGTGCTGATACCGTTCCCGCCAGATTTTTTCTACGCTCTCCATGGGCGAAGTGTATGGTCGCGGCGCACTTTACGCAAGCGTCAACCACAGCAGAAGGGCCGCGCCCCGATGAGGCGCAGCCCTTTGTTTTTGCCGCTTTGTTGCGAGATCAGGCCAGCGTCGAAAATGACGCTACGGCATCAAACCTCGCCCTTGCTGCTGCTGAACGGATCGAGGATGGTGGCGGCGCCCGAAATAAGCTCGGACTCGCTCTTCATCGCCTCTTCCGCGCGGCGTGCATTGTCCTCGCGCTCGCGCCGCAGCTCCTCAATCAGCGCCTCACGGTCGCCGTCCAGGCGCGAATCGGTCGGCGCCTCGATGCCGGCCTTCTTCGCGGCGCGGGCAACCAGCGCGTCCAGTTCCCGCTGCGAGCAGAGGCCCAGCGTCACCGGATCCTTGGGCACGATGTTGGAGATGTTCCAGTGGGTGCGGTCGCGGATCGCGGCGATGGTGGTGCGGGTGGTGCCGATCAGCTTGCCGATCGCGCCATCCGACACTTCGGGATGGTTGCGCAGGATCCAGGCGATGCCGTCCGGCTTGTCCTGCCGCTTGCTGACCGGGGTGTAGCGCGGCCCCTTGGTCCGGCGGACGGGCTCCGGCCCCTTCAGCATCTTGAGCTTGTAATCGGGGTTCGCTTCGCCCTTGTGGATTTCGTCCATGGTGATTTCATGGGCGCGGACGGGATCGCGGCCGGTATATTTGATGCTGGCGGTATCGTCGGCGATCGCCTGCACCTCAAGAATGTGCAGCCCGCAGAATTCCGCGATCTGGTCGAAGCTGAGCGCGGTGTTGTCGACGAGCCAGCTGGCGGTCGCGTGGGGCATCAGAGGCTGGGACACGGGGACTTTTCTCCGGCGTAAAAACGATAAGGGCCGCCCAATCAGGGCGGCCGTGCGGGATCAGAGATAGAACATCCTTGGCCCGGCGGCAAGGAAAAGCGTCAGGCGGCGCTGTCCAGCAGGTCAGGGGCGATGGCGTGCAGGCCGGAGAGGAATTCCCGCGCGCTGCGGTCCCAGCTGAAGCTGCGGCCGTAGCCGGCGCATGTCGATCTGTCCTTGGTCAGGGCGGCGGCGATGGCTTGCGCCAGATCGTCCGCCAGCGCGCCGGTTTCGGGCGTGACGATATCGACCGGCCCGGTGACCGGGAAGGCGGCGACAGGGGTGCCGCAGGCGAGCGCCTCTATCATCACCAGCCCGAACGTGTCGGTGCGGCTGGGGAAGACGAAGACGTCCGCCCCGGCATAGGCGCCAGCAAGGTCCGCGCCGAACAGCGGCCCCAGGAAGCGGGCGTCGGGATGGGCGCGCTCCAGAGTGGCGCGGGCGGGACCATCGCCCACGACCATTTTCGTGCCCGGATGGTCGGCGGACAGGAATGCCTCCAGGTTCTTCTCCACCGCGACGCGCCCGACATAGAGCATGATCGGGCGGGGCAGATCGGCGAAGGCTTGCAGAGGCGGGGCATCGGGGGTGAAGGCCGCGAGGTCCACGCCCCTGCCCCATGGGCGCACATTGGCGACGCCATGGGCGCGAAGTTGATCGCGCACGGACCGGGTCGACACCAGCACCGCCTGCGCGGGTCCGTGGAACCAGCGGATGTAGCGCCAGAACCATGTCGCGGGCAGGCCGGTGCGCTGCGCCACATAATCGGGGAAATGGGTGTGAT
The DNA here is from genome assembly GCA_013911745.1 of Sphingobium sp. GTDB lineage: Bacteria > Pseudomonadota > Alphaproteobacteria > Sphingomonadales > Sphingomonadaceae > Sphingobium > Sphingobium olei. The sequence goes on from JACESO010000026.1 coordinate 18,375, forward strand.
AGGCGGTGGTGAAGGGCACGCCCCCGCGCAGGCACCAGCGCCGCGCGGCGAGACATAGCGGCCCTTCGGTCGCGAGATGCACCGCATCCGGGCGGAAAGCGGCGATCGCCTGCCCGATCACGCCCGCGCGCACCAGCGCCAGCCGGATTTCGGGGTAAGTGGGACAAGGGATGGAGCCGTAGAGGTCGGGCGAGATCACCTCCACCACATGGCCCATCCGTTCCAGTTCGGCGCGGGTCGTCTGAAGCGTGCGGACGACTCCGTTGACCTGCGGGGTCCAGGCGTCGGTGACGATGGCGATACGCATAGGCGGTGGCTCCGGCGTCAGGATCAGGCGGCCAGTCTTTCGCGGGACTGGGCTTCGCCGGCCTCCCGCTTCGCGATCTCGTCTGCCCAGTGGAGCACTTCCATGCGACCATCGCCATGTTCGACCAGCGCGGTGCAACCTTCGACCCAGTCGCCGTCGTTATAATAGGCGACGCCTTCGATCTGCCGCATTTCGGCATTGTGGATGTGGCCGCATACCACGCCGTCGACACCGCGCGCGCCGGCTTCATGCGCCACCACTTCCTCGAAGCGGGAGATGAAGGAGACGGCGTTCTTGACCTTGTGCTTGGCCATCTTGCTTAAGGACCAGTAAGGCAGGCCCATCCGCCGGCGCACCGCGTTCACCGCGACGTTGAGGCGCATCAGCATGGTGTAGGCCGCGTCGCCGACGAAGGCGAGCCAGCGGTGTGCAAGCATGATCGTGTCAAATTCGTCGCCGTGCAGGACCAGCAGCTTGCGGCCGTCGGCGGTCTCATGGATCGCCTTGCGCCGGATTTCGACCCCGCCGAAGCTCATGCCGGTGAACTGGCGAAACATCTCGTCGTGATTGCCGGGGATGTAGACGACGCGGGTGCCGCGCTTCGCGCGCTTCATTAGACGCCACACCACGTCATTGTGGCTGGCGGGCCAGTAGAAGCGTTTCTTCAGCCGCCAGCCGTCGATGATGTCGCCGACCAGATAGATGGTGTCGCTGTCCACATTGTCGAGGAAGTCGATCAGCATCGTCGCGTTGCAGCCGCGCGTGCCCAAGTGGATGTCCGATATCCAGATGGTGCGATAGCGGCGGCGCTGCCCCACCCGCTCGGGGATGTGGAAGCGGTCGTCCGCGACCTCCTCGACATCGCTCAGGAAAGGCAGGCGCGTGATGGCGTTCATGTCGTCGTCCCCAAAGACCCATGTCCTCGGGAGCGAATCCCTAACGCGCCATTGTTACAATCCCGCAGAGAATATGACGGAAATACTACGTTTTACGCGTCAGGCGACCGTGCCAGCGCGGCGCTGCGCCGCCAGGCGCGCGTCATTTCAGGTTGCCGCTCACATTGTTGAACGTGCGGCCCAGCTTGGTGCCGAGGCTGCTCATCGCACCGATCGCAGCGATGGCGATCAGGGCGGCAATCAGACCATATTCGATGGCGGTCGCGCCTTCGCGCTCGCGCAATAATTTTCTGAAAAAGGCCATTGTAGAGTCCTCCGGATGCGTCGAAACCATCCATTATCGCTACAGCCTTATCATCCCGTTAAGGTTATCGTTACACGATAAGCACGATCTTCCCGAAATGCTTGCCGGCGTCCATGCGGGCGTGGGCGCTGGCGGCGTCGGTCAGCGCGAACGTGCGATCCATGGCCGGGCGCAACTTTCCTTCGGCAACGAACGGCCAGACGGTGCGGATCAGTTCGTCGGCGACCAGGCTCTTGAAGCCGACCGAGCGGGCGCGCAGCGTGGAGCCGGTGAGCGTCAGCCGGCGTTGCATGATGGCGGGGATGAACAGCTCCGCCTTCGGCCCGCCCAGCGTGGCTATGGACACATGGCGGCCATCCTCCGCCAGGCAGGCGATGTTGCGTGGCAGATAGTCGCCGCCCACCATGTCGAGCACCGCCTGCACCCCCTGCCCGCCGCTGATGCGCTTCACTTCCTCAGCATAATCCTGTGTCTTGTAGTTGATCGCATGATCCGCCCCCCATGCCTTCGCCTGCGCGCACTTGTCGTCCGACCCGCAGGTGACGATCACCTGCACGCCGAACAGGTTGCACAGGCGGATCGCCATCGTGCCGATGCCGCTGGTGCCGCCATGGACCAGCGCGGTGTCGCCCGCGACGACATAGGCCCGCTCGAACAGGTTGGTCCACACGGTAAAGAGCGTTTCGGGGAGCGCCGCGGCTTCGGCAAGATCGTAGCCATCGGGCACGGGCAGGCACTGGCCGGCGGGCGCAACCGCATATTCCGCATAGCCACCGCCCGCGATCAGCGCGCAGACCCTTTGCCCCACCAGCATGTCCGAACCGCTGCCCGCGGCGACGATGGTGCCCGCGACTTCCAGGCCGGGAATGTCGGACGCGCCGGGCGGCGGGGGATATTTGCCCTGCCGTTGCAGCACATCCGGCCGGTTCACGCCGGCGGCGGCGACGCGGATCAGCACTTCCTCCGGGCCGGGCGCGGGAACGGGACGCCGCTGCGGCACCAGCACATCCGGCCCGCCGGGCGCGGCGATGCCGATCGCCGTCATTTCGCCCGGCACCGCGAATTCGTCCGCCATTCCCGCCCTCTTCGTTGCGCCGCGTCAAAATCGACCGGCTGCACCCGCGACCTTATTGACAGAGTGGGGATCAGGGTCAACATTACCCTTATGGACATGGACGAGTATCAGCCGCGCAAGAGCGACGATCCTCTGGCCCGCCTGCTGCAACAGGATTTGGGGCCGCTGTCCGTCGCCGAACTGGACGCCCGCATCGCCGCGCTGGAAGCGGAGATCGCACGGACCAGGGCGAAAAAGGAAAGCGCCGTTAACCACAAGGCAAGTGCCGAGGCGCTATTCAGGCGATGAACCCGCGCCCCGCCCCTCTCGCCCGTCAGGGCATCTTCGGGCCGGGGCAGTCAGGCAATTCCGCTGGCAGGGCCATGGCCCTTGATCCCGCGTCGAGCAATGCCGACATCAGGTTCGACACCGCCCCTCATCGGGGCCAGGAGTAGAACGACAATGCCTTCTTTCGCACCCGCCCTCGAAACCACATTGCACAATGCGCTGACGCACGCGTCGGACCGCAAGCATGAATATGCGACGCTGGAGCATCTGCTGCTCGCGCTGATCGACGATGAACATGCGTCGAAGGTGATGCAGGCGTGCGGCGTGGAACTGGGCGAGCTGGGCGACGCGGTGACCCATTATCTGGACACCGAACTCGACAGCCTGAAGGTGGAGGGCGCGTCCGACCCCTCCCCCACCAGCGGTTTCCAGCGCGTCGTGCAACGCGCCATCCTGCACGTCCAGTCGTCCGGCAAGGATGAGGTGACGGGCGCAAACGTGCTGGTCGCGCTTTTTTCGGAACGCGAATCCTACGCCGTCTATTTCCTGCAGCAGCAGGACATGAGCCGTCTCGATGCCGTGAGCTTCATCAGCCACGGCGTCGGCAAGGGCACGCCCCAGCCCGAGCGCCAGGAAACCAAGGGCGCCGCCGAGGAGGAAAAGAAGGTGCAGGACGGCAAGGGCAAGAAGGACAGCGCGCTGGAGCAGTTCACCGTCAACCTCAATGAGAAGGCGGGCCGCGGCAAGGTCGACCCACTGATCGGCCGCTCGGCCGAGGTGGACCGCACCGTGCAGATCCTCTGCCGCCGGTCGAAGAACAACCCGCTCTATGTCGGCGATCCGGGCGTGGGCAAGACGGCGATCGCGGAAGGGCTGGCGCGCAAGATCGTCGAGGGCGACGTGCCCGACGTGCTGAAGGAAGCCGTGATCTATTCGCTCGACATGGGCGCGCTGCTGGCCGGCACCCGCTATCGCGGCGATTTCGAGGAGCGGTTGAAGGCGGTCGTCACCGAACTCGAAAAGATGCCGCATGCTGTGCTCTTCATCGACGAGATCCACACCGTTATCGGCGCGGGCGCGACCAGCGGCGGGGCGATGGATGCGTCCAATCTGCTAAAGCCTGCGCTGTCGGGCGGGACGATCCGCTGCATCGGATCGACCACCTACAAGGAGTTCCGCAATCATTTCGAAAAGGACCGCGCGTTGCTGCGTCGGTTCCAGAAGATCGACGTCAACGAGCCGACGATCGAGGACACGATCAAGATCCTCGCCGGGCTGCGCAGCGCGTTCGAGGAGCATCACCACGTCAAATATACGCCCGACGCGATCAAGGCGGCGGTCGAGCTTTCGGCCCGTTACATCAACGACCGCAAGCTGCCGGACAAGGCGATCGACGTGATCGACGAAGTGGGCGCGATGCAGATGCTGGTCATCCCGTCCAAGCGCAAGAAGACGATCACGCCCAAGGAGATCGAGGCCGTGATCGCGACCATGGCGCGCATTCCGCCCAAGACCGTGTCGTCCGACGACAAGAGCGTGCTGGAATCGCTGACCACGGACCTGAAGCGCGTCGTCTTCGGCCAGGACAAGGCGATCGAGGTGCTGTCCAGCGCGATCAAGCTGTCGCGCGCGGGCCTGCGCGATCCCGACAAGCCGATCGGCAACTATCTCTTTTCCGGCCCCACCGGCGTCGGCAAGACGGAGGTGGCGCGGCAGCTCGCGACCCTGCTCGGCATTCCGCTCCAGCGGTTCGACATGTCCGAATATATGGAGCGCCATTCGGTCAGCCGCCTGATCGGTGCCCCTCCGGGCTATGTCGGCTATGATCAGGGCGGCCTGCTGACCGACGCGGTGGATCAGAATCCGCACAGCGTGCTGCTGCTGGACGAGATCGAGAAGGCGCATCCCGACCTGTTCAACATCCTGTTGCAGGTGATGGACAATGGCCGCCTGACCGATCACCATGGCAAGACGGTGGATTTCCGCAACACCATCCTCATCATGACCACCAATGCCGGTGCGTCGGACATGGCGAAGGAAAGCATCGGCTTCGGCGAACTGTCGCGCGACGACGTGCAGGAGGATGCGGTGAAGAAGCTCTTCACCCCGGAATTCCGCAACCGCCTGGATGCCATCGTGCCGTTCGGTTACCTGCCGCCGGAGATCGTGGCGCGCGTGATCGACAAGTTCGTGCTCCAGCTGGAGCTGCAACTGGCCGACCGCGATGTCCACATCACGCTGGACGAGGCGGCGAAGGCATGGCTGACCGCCAAGGGCTATGACAAGCTCTACGGCGCGCGCCCGATGGGCCGGTTGATGCAGGAGAAGATCAAGCAGCCGCTGGCCGAGGAACTGCTGTTCGGCAAGCTGGTCCATGGCGGCGAGGTGCATGTCCATATGAAGGAGGATGCGGAGGGCGTTCCGGCGCTGGCCTTCGAAATCACCCCCGCCGCGCCCAAGAAGGGCAAGAAGGGCGGCAAGGCGAAGGCCCCTGCTGCGGAGTGAGGCTGGTGGTTATGGGATAACGAAAGGGCGGCTCGGAAGGGCCGCCTTTTGTTTGTTGCGAGTTATCGCTGGTTTGGGTGATTTGCTGAGTGACCCTTAAGCGTCAACATCTCAAAAAGCTGATGTGGCGTCGTGGTGCAAACCTATATTGCAGCGCGAGGCATCGTCGTTCATGTTTGATGAATGACCGGGGGCATCACATTTCAAGATTTCTTCACGCAAGCGATGGGCGAGTTTGGCACAGTCCCTAGGCGCGGACTATTTTGTGTTGCAATAGTGGCAGTGTTAACGGTCTCTACAGACCTATTTTATTGGACCAACGGCTCGAAATTTTCCGACTTGCATTATGCCATTTTAGGCATTCTTATTTTTCCTTGGTTTGTAGCGATATACGCAGTAGCAATGTCGATGATCGAAAGATCGCTATCCGTGTTTGGATTATTCAGGTTTACTGCCATTAATATTGTAACGATGGCACCGATCCTAACTTGTTTGGCGGTTTTGATCTATGCTGCCCGCAACGGCTCGCAGGATGGCTTGACCAGTTTGATCGTCATCGTGTTGCTCTTGATCGGGTTGCTGTTTGTAGCATTCCTCCCTGCGTGGCCGATAGCACAAGCGGTTTCTACGCGATTCGTAAATCCAATGCGGATCGTCAAGGCGACAAAAGGCTATCGTTGGTCTCTGATATTGGTGTTCTTTACGACCAGTAGCGTGAACAAATTTGCTCCCAGCATATCGTCAGCGTCGAACGTCGGGGAAGCGATCGGGCTCGCGTCGATTGATGCTATTGTCACCGCTGCTACGACCCTTTTGACCGCGAGCATTGAGGTGACAGCTTGGAAGTTCGCTTCGAAACGTGACGCTAGCCTCGTCCCCTTTGTGAGCGTCGATTTGTAGAGAGCTTCTCGGTGTGCAGTGAATGTAATAGGTGGGTGTCAGCGGTCGCGCCTTGTTCGTCCTGCCGGGCTTGACCCGGCATCCCGCTTCTTCCCGTGCAAGGTAGCGGGACCCCGGATCAAGTCCCGGGTGACGAAGTAGCGCGATGAGGTGACGGCGCGGGCGATAACGAAGCCGCCTACCCCGCCAGCCCTTCCGCCTTTTCGGCCAGTTCAAGCCAGCGTTCTTCGGCCGCGTCCTTTTCCGCCCGCGCCTTTTCGATAGCCGCTGTCAACGCCGCGAACTTCTTGGGGTCGCGCGTGTAGAGGGCCGGGTCGGCGAGCGCTTCCTCGTCGCGCGCGATGGCGGCTTCCAGTTCTTCGATGCGCTTGGGCAGCAGGTCGAGGTCGCGCTGGTCCTTGTAGCTGAGTTTCGCGGAGGCGGGCCTGGGCGGAGGCGGTGGCGCGGCGTCCTTCTTCTCCGCTTTGGGCGCGCGGCGGGGATCGCGCTTGGCGATCCAGTCGGCGTAGCCGCCGACGATCACGTCCACCGTGCCGGAGCCGTCGAGGCCGAGCGTCACCGTAACCGTCCGGTCGAGGAAGTCGCGGTCGTGGCTGACGATCAGCACGGTGCCGTCATAGTCGGCGATGACTTCCTGGAGCAGGTCGAGCGTTTCGAGATCGAGATCGTTGGTCGGCTCATCCAGCACGAGCAGGTTGGATTCGCGCGCGAACTCCCGCGCGAAGAGCAGCCGCGAGCGCTCGCCGCCCGACAGCGTGCCGACCTTTGCCTCGGCCAATGAAGGGTCGAACAGGAAGTCCTTCAAATAGCCATGAACATGCTTGCGCGCCCCGCGCACGTCGATCCAGTCGCCGCCTTCGGCCAGCACGTCGCGGACGGACTTGTCGCCCTGCATCAGGCTGCGCTGCTGGTCGATAAAGATCATGTCGAGGGTTTTGGCGAGGGTCACTTCGCCGCTGTCAGGCGCGAGTTCGCCGGTGAGCAGTTTCAGGAGCGTCGATTTGCCCGCGCCGTTGCCGCCGACGATGCCAATGCGGTCGCCGCGCTGCACTCGGAGCGAAAAGTCCTTGATGATCGTGCGGTCACCGAAGGACTTGCTGACATGCTCGGCCTTGATGACGCTCTTGGTCTTGCTGTCGTCGCTGGCCACGGCGAGCTTGGCGGTGCCCTGCGGCCCCTGCATCGCGGCACGTTGGGCGCGCATTTCCCAGAGCTTGGCGAGGCGGCCCTGGTTGCGCTTGCGCCGGGCGGTGACGCCACGCTCCAGCCAGTGCGCCTCGATCTTGAGCTTGGCGTCCAGCTTCTCGGCAGCGCGCGCCTCTTCGGCATAGACCGCTTCCATCCATTGTTCGAAGCCGCCGAAGCCGACTTCGTTGCGGCGCATCTGGCCCCGGTCGAGCCACAGCGTCTGGCGGGTGAGGCGCGTCAGGAAGGCGCGGTCGTGGCTGATGACGATGAATGCGCCATTATAGCGCGCCAGCCAGTTTTCCAGCCAGTCTATCGCGGCGATGTCGAGATGGTTGGTCGGCTCGTCCAGCAGCAGCAGGTCGGGTTCGCTGGCGAGTGCGCGGGCGATGGCGGCGCGGCGGCGCTCGCCCCCGCTCGCCGTCTTCGCCTCGCGGCTAAGGTCGATGCCGAGCTGGTCGGCGATCGCTTCGACTTCGTGCGCGGGCGGCGCGAACTCGCCCGCCAGCGCGAAATCGTGCAAGGTGGCGAAGGGCGTGACGTCCGGGTCCTGCTCCAGCGTGATGACGCGCGCGCCGGGCTGGACCGAGCGTGTGCCCTCGTCCGCCTCGATCTGCCCGCCCAGCAGCTTCAGCAGCGTGGTCTTGCCCGCGCCGTTGCGCCCGATCAGCGCCAGCCGGTCGCGCGCACCCACATGGATGTCGATGCCACGAAACAGCCAGTGCGTGCCCTGCGAGAGGCCGAGATTTTCGAAGGAGAGAATGGGAGCCGCCATGGCGGTGCAGCTAGGCGCTTGGACGGGCGCGGGCAAGGGCGATGGAACCACAAAGCTGTCGGACGGCTTTCAACGTGCGACAGCGTCGGTTCATCGCAGCCGTTCCAAATGGACCGCAACATTGCAGAGGAGACTACCCCCATGAAATCCGCTCTCGCCCTGATGGCGCTCGGCGTCGCCGCGCTTCCCGTTACGGCCGTCGCCCAGACCAGCGTGACCATCGCCGAGACCGCTCCAGTCGTGACGCTGAACGTGACCGAGAGCGTGGAGGCCGCACCGGACATCGCTACGGTCGGCACCGGGGTCCAGACCCGCGCCCAGACCGCGCAGGCGGCGATGCAGCAGAATGCAGCGCAGACCGAGAAGCTGATCGCGGCGCTGGCCAAGGCGGGGATCGCCAAGAAGGACATCCAGACCAGCGGCATCAACCTGTCGGCGCAATATGATTACAGCAATCGCGACGGCCAGCCTCAGGTGCCGCGCTTCATCGGCTATGAGGCGTCGAACCAGCTGACGGTGAAGCTGCGCGACATCAAGCGGATCGGCGCATCGCTCGACGCGATGGTGGCGGCGGGTGCGACCAACCTCAACGGGCCGAATTTCTCGATCGACGATCCCTCGCCATTGCATGTGCAGGCGCGCGGGGCGGCGATGAAGACCGCAAAGGCGCAGGCCGATTTCTACGCGCAGGCGGCGGGCTATCGTTCGGCGCGGCTGGTGTCGATCAGCGAAAGCAACAGCGGCGGCATGCCGCCCATGCCGATGCTGCAAAGCGCCCGCTTCAAGGCGGACGCCGCGCCCGCGACTCCGGTCGAACCGGGGCAGGTAAGCGCGTCGGTAACGCTCACGGTGCAGTACGCGCTGGAGAAATAAGGTTTGCGGGGCGCGAACGGCTTCGGCCGCCGCGCCCCCTTTCCTCCCACGCGCCCGCCATTCACCACCTGTTCAATGCCATGCAGCTATGCCATTTGCATGATTATGAAGTGGAAAAGTCTGGCAGCTTCCCTGACCGCAGTCACCGCTCTCGCGCTCACTGTTCCGGTGGCCGACGCCGGCAATCGGCGCGACGAGCAGGACGCCGCCCGCCGCGCGATGCTGGAAGGGCAGGTCATGCCCTTCGCCATGATAAAGCGGCGGGTCGATGCGGCGGTAGGCGGCGCAACCTATGTCGGCAGCGAGTTCGACCCTTCCTCCAACCGTTATCGCCTCAAATATGTGAAGGACGGCAAGGTGATGTGGGTTGATGCCGACGGGCGAACCGGCGATATCATCGGCATGGCGCGCTGATCGGCGCGTCTGCGTAACGACATGCATAACAGAAACGGAAAACGCCCATGCGTCTGCTGATCGTCGAGGATGAACCAAGTCTGGGCCAGCAGCTCCGGACCACGCTGGAGGGGGTCGGCTATGCCGTGGACCTCGCGACGGACGGGGAGGACGGCCATTTCCTGGGCTCCACTGAAAGCTACGACGCGGTGGTGCTGGACCTTGGCCTGCCGACGATCGACGGCCTGACCGTGCTGGACAAGTGGCGCAAGGAAGGCCGCGCCTTTCCCGTGCTGGTGCTGACCGCGCGCGACAGCTGGTCGGACAAGGTGGCGGGGCTGGACGCGGGGGCGGACGATTATCTCGCCAAGCCGTTTCAGAGCGAGGAGTTGATCGCCCGGCTGCGCGCGCTCATTCGCCGCGCGTCCGGCAATGCGTCGAGCGAACTGACTGCTGGCGATGTCCGTCTGGACACGCGGTCGGGCAAGGTGACGCTGAAGGGCGATCCGGTTAAGCTGACGGCGCAGGAATATAAACTGCTGTCCTATCTGCTGCACCACAAGGGCAAGGTGGTGAGCCGCACCGAACTGATCGAACATATTTACGACCAGGATTTCGACCGCGATTCCAACACGATCGAGGTGTTCGTGACGCGCATCCGCAAGAAGCTCGGCGCAGACGTCATCACCACCATCCGCGGGCTTGGCTACAGCCTGGACGAGCCGGGGCGGTAAGCGCCCGGCCTTGTCCTGATGGACGCCCCTTCTCCCTCCGCCGTCCGCTCGACCGGCTCCATATCCCGCCGGATGGTCGGCATTGCGGCGCTGTGGATCAGCGTGCTGCTGATCGGCGGGGGTGTGGCGCTGGACCGGGTACTGAGCGCGGCGATCACGCGCAATTTCGACGACGGCATGAATTATGTGCTGACGGCGATGATCGCCGCGTCGGAGATCGGGCCGGACGGCGAGGTGCTGTTCAACCGCGAACTGGCGGACCAGCGCTTCCTGGAGCCCAATAGCGGCCTCTATTACCAGATCAGCGCCAAGGGGCATGAGGACTGGCGGTCGCGATCGCTGTGGGACCGGGCGCTGAAGGCACCGGCGGAACATCATGACCGGCATCTGCATGTCTATGACAGCAAGCAGTTTCCCGGCGAAGACCTGCGCGTGATGGAGCGCACCGTGATCCTGCCGGGATCGGAGACGCGCTGGCTGTTCATGGTGGCGCAGGCGCGCGAGGGGCTGGACGGCCAGATCAAGACGCTGCGTTCGACGCTGTTCAAGAGCTTTGCTCTGCTGGCCGTGGGCCTGTTCGTGCTTGCCAGCCTGCAGACCTTTTACGGGCTCCGGCCGCTGCGCAAGGTGCGGCTGGAGATCGTGCGGATGCGCGGCGGCGAGAAGAGCCGCGTCACTGAGCCGATGCCGGCCGAGGTGCTGCCGATGGTGGAGGAATTGAACGCCCTGCTCGCCCATAATGAGCGGCAGGCGGAGGAAGCCCGCACCCATGCCGGCAACCTCGCCCATGCACTCAAGACCCCGCTGACCGTCATCATGAACGCGGCGACGGCGCAGTCCCCCGATCTGGGCGACACGGTGATCCGCGAAGCGACGACGATGCGGCGGCAGGTGGACCATCACCTCGCCCGCGCCCGCGCCGTGGGCCGGCGCGGCGTAGCGCAGAGCCGGGCGGAGGTGTGGCCCAGTCTGGAGGCGGTGGAACGCGCGGTGCAGCGCCTCTATCCCGAAGCGCGGATCGACATGGACGGCGACCGGCAGGCGGCGGTGCGGGCGGAACGGCAGGATTTGGACGAGATGCTGGGCAACCTGATCGAAAACGCAGCGAAATATGG
>JACESO010000027.1 GCA_013911745.1 Sphingobium sp.
ACCGACGTGTGATTGCCATAGGAGGTGACGGTCAGGATGCTCGCCTGCCCGAGCAGTCCGCCCCGGTTTGAACCGGCGGGCAGACCGACCAGCCGCATCGCTGGCCCGCTGACGCCGCCGATGCCGTAATGATCGGCCAGCCGCTGGTTCATGAAGCTGTAATTGGCGGAGATGAAGTCCAGCAGGCTGCGGTTGGTGCGCAGCACATAGCTGAAGAACATCGCCGTTTCCTGTCCCATGGCGCTGCGTAGCCGCGCATCGAACTTGGGGAACACGCTGATATCGGGCCGCTGCTGGTCGAGGTTGCGCAGATAGAGCCATTGCCCGGCGAAATTGGTGGTCAGCGCCTGTGCCTTGGGATCGGCGAGCATCCGCGTCACCTGCGCGTCGAGAACGGCCGGATCGCGCAGCTGCCCCTTGTCGGCCAGGTCCAGCAATATGTCGTCGGGAATGCTGCTCCACAGGAAGAAGGAGAGGCGTGACGCCAGTTCATGATCGTTGACCGCGTGGACGCTGCCGGGCGCGCTGCCCTTCGGATCGCCTTCGACCAGAAACAGGAAGTTCGGCGACACCAGGATCGCCTCCAGCCCCGCCTCGATGCCATGCTCGAAATCGCTCCGCGCCCGCTCAGCGGCATAGAGGCGCATCAGCGGCGCGAGATCCGCATCGGTCACGGGCCGGCGATAGGCGCGCCGCGCTAGCGATCCCAGGATGCGCCGCGCACAAGCCGTCTGCGCCGCCTCGCCCTTTGGATTGCAGAGGAAGACGCGGTCGCGGCTGGGCGTGCGCGCTGCCCCCTTCGGCGCGAACGGCCCCGCGACATCGATCTGCAACACGTCGCGCGGGTAGTTCTGCTGGGCATAGCGGGGCGACAGACGATAGGACGGCACCGCCACAGTCTTCACCACCTTGCCGTCGATGGAGACGTCCATCGGCAGCATCTGCGGCGCGGCGGTCGGCATCGGCACCTTGTCCAGATCGTTGCGCAGCGTCTGCACGCTCTCCTCAGGGGCCAATCGCCGGCGGAAGGACAGGCCCACGACATGCGCGCCTGCCTTCATTGGCACCCGCACGCTCACCTTGTCCTCGGGCAGCCGGTCGGTCTCGTTATTGGTGTTGGCGTTCAGCCAGCCGCTGATCTCGTACGTGCCGTCATGCCGCGCAAAATAGGTGAAAGCACCGCCGCCGCGCGAGCCCAGCGGCAGATCGTCGCTCGCCTGCTCATTATAGGCGGGGCGGCCGCCATTCATGATCGATCCGTCCTTGGGCAGCTCATAGCTGGTGACGAACGGCCTTGCCGAGGCAAGTCCCGTCGCCATCCGCCCGACCTTGCCCGCGACCGCGATATAGCGGTCCATCAGCGTCGGCGAGACGCTCAGCACATCGGCGATATTGTCGAAGCCATAGCCCGAATTATCCTGCGGCAGTTCGCGTGACATATCGATCTTGAGCGCCAGCAGGTCGCGCACGGCATTGGCATATTCGACGCGATTGAGCCGGCGGATGGTCGCGCGGCCCGGATCGGGATGGGCGGCGGCATAATCGTCCAGCGACTTTTCCAGCCACCAGACGAAGGCGGCGCGCTGGGCCGGATCGGGCTGCGGTTTATTGAGCGGCGGCATTTCGCCCAGGCTGACCCGGCGCAGCACCTTCTCCCATTCCTCGACATGTTTGCCCCACTCCAAATCGGCGGTGCGCAGGTCGTCGAGCGATAGGCCGGCGATCCGATCGTCGTCATTATGGCATCGCCCGCAATAGTCACTAATGATGTCGGGCGGGCTGTGCGCGCTTGCAGACGCCGGAACGGAGGGCATTGTCGGCGCGTCCTGCGAATGGCTGACAACCGAAGCGCCAAGCGTCAGCGCGGCGAACGCAAACGCGTATCTCGGCCACAATACGCCGGTCATAGCCGCCAATCCCGCCGCCTTGTCGGCACCCGTCAAACTCCCTTTCGATAAGCAGGACGGGCAGCGCAGCGATATCCGCAGTCTGCTCGTCCGCGCTGGACTATGGAGGATACAGCGCAACGTCCATTGCCGTTATCGCGACGAGGCGATGTAAAAATTAGGCGGCAATGGCCCTGCCCGATCGAATAAACGCAATGTCACGTGCGCAATATCGTGATTGAAGCGCCGCGGAGGGACCGTCACAGCGCATCGCGGTGCTTGTTCGTTTGGGGGGTGACATGACAGGCTTGACGAGATGGATCGCAGCGCTGCTGCTGAGCGCGACTGCGGTATCGGCGGAGACGCCGCCCGTGTCCGACGAAGCGCGCACCGCCGCCTATATGGACGGCATAGCGGCCAGCCCACCTCGCCTGCGCCTTTTCCTTCAAGCCATGCCCAAGGGCGGCGACCTGCATAATCATGCCGGCGGCGCCAATTTCGCCGAGGACTATCTTCGCTGGGCGGCGTCAGACGGGCTTTGCCTGATGACGGACAGCTACAAGCTGGTCGAACCCCCATGTGACGCGCCGGGCCGCATTCCCGCCGCAGGCCTGGAGCGCGACTATCCGCGCTATGCCGCTGCCATCGACGCTTTTTCGACGCGCGGGTTCGAGGCCGGGACGGGCGACCCGACAGTCGCGGGCTATGACCGGTTCTTTTCGACCTTTGATCGGTTCGGTCCAGCCTATTCGCGCCACGTGGGGGAAGTGCTGACGCTAGCGCGGCGACAGGCGTCGGCGGACCATGTATCCTATCTCGAATTGTCGAGCGGATCACGCGTCGCTGGGACATTGGCGGCAAAGTTCGGCAGCGCGGACCCGGGCGACTTGGCCGCGCTTTACGCCCGGATCGCCCCCCTCCTGCCCGATGTCGTGCGACAAGTGACCGCCGATTATGATGGCTATGACGCGGAAATGGCTAAGGCCGATGGCTGCGGCGGCGCGATGCCGACGCCCGCCTGCGATGTGCCGATGCGCTATCTGTTCACCGCGTTGCGTACCGTGCCACCAGCCCAGGTGTTCGCCCAGCTCGCGCTTGCCTTCGCCACGGCCGACGTCGACCCGCGCTTCGTGGGCGTCAATATCGCGGCACCTGAGCACGATCCCGTCGCGATCCGTGACTATCGGCTGCACATGGCGATGATCGCCTTCCTGAAGGCGCGCTATCCCAAAGTCAGGTTGTCGCTCCACGCTGGCGAACTGTCGCTGGGGCTGGTGCCCTCCCGCGATCTGGCCTTCCACATACATGACGCCGTGACGGTGGCGGGGGCCAACCGCATCGGCCACGGCATCGACATCAGCTATGAAACCGATGCGGCCGCGCTGCTCCAGCGTATGGCGCGGGACAGGATCGCAGTGGAGATCAACCTTACCAGCAATGCCGTGATTTTGGGGGTGAAGGGCGCGGCGCACCCCCTCTCGCTCTACCGCGAGGCTGGTGTGCCGGTGGTGCTATCAACCGACGACGAAGGGGTATCGCGCAGCGACATGACCAACGAATATCTGCGCGCCGTCGTCGAGCAAGGGCTTCGCTATCGCGATCTCAAACAAATTGCGCGCGACGGACTCCAATATGCTTTCCTTGAAGGGCCGAGCCTCTGGCAGGATCGCGCGGGCGGGCCTTTGGTTGCCGCCTGCGCTGCACCCGATGCGCCGACGTGCAAGGCATTCCTGGCAGCCAGTCCCAAGGCCGAGCGGCAATGGCGGCTGGAACGCGACCTGAAAATCTTCGAGGCCACAGCTCGCTGATCGGACATCTCTTCGGGCTTGCGTGTACACCGCCCCGGGTGCGGACTGCACCCCGAAAGCAAGCGCATTTAGCGCTTCGAAACAGCAGGGTTAAATCGGGGCACAATCGGTGCCGGTCGAGCAGAAGAGGACTCAAAGTCGGATTCTACCAATTGTTGGAATTCTTAGTCGTGAAAGGACATTGGCACCTGTACCCTCAAATGTACCGCAATTGAATAGCAGAGGGGTACGAGGCCCATACTCGCTTGTCTGGCAATTTTTCTATCTAACGGCTTCTACCAAAAACGCACCCTTTCTCCGGGCGCAAGGCCGATCAATTGGTTCGCCAAGCCGCTTGATCATACCAAGGTTTAAGCCAGCCATCCGCTCGCACAATTGGTTGGCGGCAATGATCTGCCATTCTTCCTGCCGCAGCCCGCTCCGGGTTGCAGCGGAGGACATAGTCTATGGCGAACGATTGTATCGAGCCCACGCGTACGGCGCTGCTGCTGGTCGATCCCTATAACGACTTCCTGGCGTTAGAAGGCAAGCTCTGGCCGATCGTCGCCGACGTCGCCCGGCAGGTCGGCCTGCATGACAATCTTCGCCGGGTGGTTGGTGCCATGCGCGCCGCGGGTGTCCAGATCGTCTTCGTTCCCCATCATCGCTGGCGGCCGGGCGATCTGGACGGGTGGAAGCATCCCAATCCCTATATGCTCGCCCGCTATGAGCAGCAGATATTCGCGGCGGGAAGTTGGGGCGGGGAATGGCATCCCGACTTCGTGCCGCAACCGGACGACCTGATCGCGACCGAACATTGGGGTAGCAGCGGCTTTGCCGGCACCAATCTCGACACGCTGCTGAAGCAGAGGGGGGTTACCCATGTGATCCTTGTCGGGCTGATCGCCAACACCTGCCTGGAGAGCACCGGCAAATTTGCCGTCGAGCTTGGCTATCATGTGACGCTGGTGCGCGACGCGACCGCCGCGGCGAGCGGTGAAGCCATGGCCTGCGCCCATGAGATCAACGGGCCGACTTACGCCCATCACATCACCACCACGGCAGAGCTGATCGGCGCCTTGTCGCCCCAAAGCCCTGCCCCTGAAGGAGCACGTCCATGAGCATCGTCCTAGATCACCAGACCGCGCTCAGCGCACCCAATCAGTTTGTGAAGGTCGGCGACCGCCGCATCGCCTATCGCCGTTTCGGCAGCGGCCCCGATCTGGTGCTGTGCGTGCGGTTTCGCGGCACGATGGACGTGTGGGATCCGCTGTTCCTGGACTTGCTGGCGGAGAATTTCACCGTCACCATCTTCGACTATCGCGGCCTGGGCGGTTCGACTGGCAAGGCGAGCTATGCCAAAGCCGACATGGCACAGGATGTCGATGACCTGGTCACCGCGCTGGGCATCGAGAAGCTGATCATCGCGGGCTGGTCGCTGGGCGGCTTTGCAGCACAGGTGTTCGCCGCGACCCGCCCGGAGAAGGTCAGCCATGTCCTCGCGATCGGCACCATGCCGCCCGGGCTGATGTCAAAGTCGTTCGAGAAGCTGTTCTTCGAAACCGCCTGGATGCGAGAATATGGTACGCGCGAGGAATATATCCTGTTCTTCGAGCCCGACAGCGCGCGCAGCCGTGCGCTCGCCGACCAGTCGCTCGCCCGGATCGCCGCGCGTAGCGTGGTGCACGATGATCCGACCGATCCGCAGGTCTTTATCGATTCGGTGGAGGCGAACACGGACCCCAGCACGCCCTTCCCTGATCCGGACGGTGCTTATCAGGCATTCTATCGGTCCACCGACATTCCGGTGCTGGCGCTGTCGGGCGATCATGACATCATCTTCCCGGTCGAAAACTGGTATGCGCTGAACGATCAGTGGCCGACGCTCTTTGTGGTGACCTTCCCCGACAGCGGGCACGGGCCGCAGCATCAATATCCGGCGCTGGCGGCGGACATCATCAAGAGCTTCGTGCAGAACAGCTGAAGCTTCGAGAACAGGGAGTATGCGTCATGATCCTCATCCTTGCGCTTTCCATCGGCGTGGTCGCTGGCTTGCGCGCGATGATTGCGCCCGCCGCCATCAGCTGGGCGGTGCATAGCCGCTTGGTTGGCTTGGACGGGAGCTGGCTCGCCTTTCTCGGCTGGCGCTACACGCCCTGGGTGTTCACCGCGCTGGCGCTGGCGGAACTCGTCACCGACCAGCTGCCCGCCACGCCGAGCCGCAAGGTGCCTGTGCAGTTCGCCACGCGGCTGATCATGGGCGGCCTGTCGGGCGCTGCGATCGGCGCAGGCGGTGGCATGCTGTTCGCGGGGCTGGCGGCCGGAATCGCGGGTGCCGTGATCGGCACCTATGGCGGCGCGACTGCACGCAGCGCGCTGGCGCGCGTCTTCGGTGCGGACCGGCCGGCGGCGCTGATAGAGGACGCGGTGGCCGTTGGCGGCGCGGCGCTGATAGCGGTGCCGTTGTGACGGAGCGGTTCGATGCGATCGTGGTTGGTGCGGGGCAGGCGGGGCCGGCACTGGCCGGGCGGCTGACCGGTGCGGGTATACGCGTGGCGCTGGTTGAGCGCGACCGGATCGGCGGCACCTGCGTCAACACCGGCTGCACGCCCACCAAGGCGATGGTCGCCAGCGCCCATGCCGCCCACATCGCGCGGCGCGCGGCCGATTTCGGCGTGTCGGCCGGGTCGGTGTCGGTCGATCTGGCGGCGGTGGTGCGGCGGGCACAGGATATCGCCGCCCGATCGCGCCACAATAATGAGCACTGGCTCGAGGGCATGGCCGGCCTGACGCTGATCCGGGGCCATGCGCGTTTCGTGGCACCGAAGGAGATGGTGGTCGGCGACCGGCGGATCACTGCACCGCGCATATTCCTGAACGTAGGCGGCCGCCCCGCGCGGCCCGACCTGACCGGCATCGGCAGCGTGCCGACACTCGACAATGCCGGCATATTGGCGCTGGAGACCGTGCCGCAGCATCTTGTCGTGGTCGGCGGCAGCTATATCGGGGTGGAATTTGCGCAGATGTTCCGCCGGTTCGGCGCGGCCGTCACGATCGTGGAGACGGGCCCCCGCCTGATCGGCCGCGAGGATGAGGAGATCAGCGCGGCAATCCACGCGATGCTGGAGGCCGAAGGGGTCGCGATACGGATCGGGGCCACTTGCATCGCGCTGTCGCCGGCAGAAGGTGGTGTAGCGGTCGGCTTGGATTGCCAGGGCGGGCCGCCCAAAGTGATCGGCAGCCATGTGCTGCTCGCGACCGGGCGGCGGCCCAATACAGATGATCTCGGGCTCGAGATCGCCGGGATCGAGTTGGATGCGCACGGCTATATCACTGTCAACGACCGGCTGGAGGCGAGCGCGGACGGAATATGGGCCTTGGGCGACTGCAATGGGCGCGGGGCCTTCACCCATACGGCGTGGAATGATTTCGAGATCGTCGCCGCGAACCTGCTCGATGGCGAGGATCGGCGCGTGAGCCAGCGGGTGCCCGGCTATGCGCTCTATACCGATCCGCCTTTGGGCCGCGTGGGCATGACCGTAGCGCAGGCGAAGGCGAGCGGGCGGCCGCTGCTGGTGTCGACCCGGCCGATGAGCAGGGTAGGCCGCGCGATCGAGAAGGGGGAAACGATCGGCCTGATGCAGCTGGTCGCCGACGCGGAGACGCGGATGATATTGGGCGCGGCGATCCTGGGCACGGGCGGCGACGAAGCGATCCACGGCATCCTCGACATGATGAGCGCGGAGCGGACGATAGACGAGTTGCGCTGGGCAGTGCCGATCCATCCCACGGTCGCGGAGCTGATCCCGACGCTCATAGTGGATGCGCAGCCGGTGTAGGCTGCGCAATTGGGAAATGCAGGCGGCGCGGGCGTTCGATCGCCCGGACCGCTTTTTTCGTGGGCGTCGCGCATCCGTTCATACCTCCGTATGAGGGCGGGAACCAAGCGTACAATGGATTGGGCCAGCCCGGCGCTGCACATTCCTTCCCGACACGAAGGAGGAGCCGAACCATGACCGACAAGCCTGTCCTGACCCACGCCAATGGCGCGCCCGTCGTGGACAATCTCAATATCCTGACCGCCGGCCGGCGCGGGCCTGCCCTGTTGCAGGATGTCTGGCTGATTGAGAAGCTCGCTCATTTCGACCGCGAGGTGATCCCGGAGCGGCGGATGCATGCCAAGGGGTCGGGCGCCCATGGCACCTTCACTGTCACCCACGACATCAGCCGTCTGACGCGGGCGAAGCTGTTTTCGCGGATCGGCAAACAGACGGCCGTGTTCGTCCGCTTTTCAACCGTCGCAGGCGAACGCGGCGCGGCGGATGCGGAGCGCGACATCCGGGGCTTTGCTGTCAAATTCTACACCGAGGAAGGCAATTGGGATCTGGTCGGCAACAACACTCCCGTCTTTTTCTTTCGCGATCCGTTGCGTTTTCCCGACCTAAACCACGCGGTGAAGCGCGACCCGCGCACGGGCCTGCGCAACGCACAGAATAACTGGGATTTCTGGACCCTGCTACCCGAGGGGCTGCACCAGGTGACCATCGCCATGTCGGATCGCGGCATCCCGCGCAGCTATCGGCAGATGCATGGCTTTGGCAGCCATACGTTCAGCCTGATCGATGCAGAGGGGCAGATCGTTTGGGTCAAGTTCCACCTGCGCTGCGGGCAAGGGATCGAGAACCTGACCGACGAAGAGGCGGCCACCATTATCGGCGCGGACCGCGAAAGTCATGGCCGCGACCTGTTCGAGGCGATCGAAGCGGGCGATTTCCCGACCTGGACGCTCTGCATCCAGGTGATGACGAAGGCGCAGGCGGCGGCGCATCGGCACAATCCGTTCGACCTGACGAAGACATGGCCCAAGGCGGATTATCCGCTGATCCCCATCGGCGAACTAGAGCTGAACCGCAACCCAGATAACTATTTTGCAGAGGTCGAGCAGGCCGCCTTCTCCCCGGCCAACATGGTGCCGGGGATAGGCTTTTCGCCCGACCGTATGCTCCAGGCGCGGCTCTTCTCCTATGGCGATGCGCAACGTTACCGACTGGGCGTCAATCATCAGGCCATTCCGGTCAATGCGCCAAAATGCCCGTTCCACAGCTATCATCGAGACGGCGCGATGCGCACGGACGGGAATTTGGGCGCAACGCTCAGTTTCTCTCCCAATAGCCAGGGCGTGTGGGAGGACAGCCGGCATCTGCCCGAACCGGCGATGGAGCTGGACGGCCCGGCCGACCATTGGGACCACCGCGCCGATGACGATCATTGGGAGCAGCCCGGCGCGCTGTTCCGCCTGATGAGCCCGGCCGAGCAGGAGCGGCTGTTCGCAAACACCGCTCGGCAGATCGGCGGGGCATCGGTCGCGGTGCAGCGGCGCCATGTCGACAACTGCACCCGCGCCGACCCCGCCTATGGCGCGGGCGTGGCGCGTGCCTTAGGCATTGAGCTGCCGATGGCAGCCGAGTGATCCCGCATCGAAAGGAGCATTGCCATGACCATGTTCAAGACCAGCGACGGCACAGAAATATTCTACAAGGACTGGGGGCCGACGGACGCAACGCCGATCATGTTCCACCATGGCTGGCCGCTGTCCGCTGACGATTGGGACAATCAGATGATGTTTTTCCTGGAGCGCGGCTATCGCGTGATCGCGCATGATCGGCGCGGCCATGGGCGATCGAGCCAGACGTGGCGAGGCAACGAAATGGACACCTATGCCGCCGATGTCGCCGCGCTGACCGACGCGCTGGACCTGAAAAACGCGATCCATATCGGCCATTCGACCGGCGGTGGCGAGGTCGCGCATTATGTGGCGCGGGCGAACCCGGGTCGGGTTGCCAAGGCGGTGCTGATCGGCGCGGTGCCGCCCATCATGATCAAGACACCCGATAATCCAGGCGGCCTGCCGATCGAGGTTTTCGACGGCTTCCGCAAGGCTCTGATCGACAATCGCGCGCAGTTCTTCCTGGATGTTCCGGCAGGGCCCTTTTACGGCTATAATCGGCCTGGCGCGAAGGTGGACCAAGGGATCATTCAGAACTGGTGGCGGCAAGGGATGATGGGCGGCGCGAAGGCGCATCATGACTGCATCAAGGCGTTCAGCGAGACCGATTTCACAGACGACCTGAAGCGGATCGACGTTCCGGTGCTGGTCATGCATGGCGATGACGATCAGATCGTGCCCTATGCCGATTCGGCGCCCTTGTCGGTGAAGCTGCTTAAGAATGGAACGCTCAAGACGTACGAGGGCCTGCCGCATGGCCTTTGCACGACACATCCCGACATAGTGAACCCGGACCTGCTGGCGTTTATCGAGAGTTGATCGGCCTGCCTTCCCGGCAGTTGCGGCGGCGCGCGATGATGATAGCATCGCGCGCCGTCATTTTGCTTGGCTTGGGGGAGTGCATGACCGATCCGATCGTCCACATTGTTGATGACGATGAATCGCTGCGGCTGGCGCTGGATGGCTTGTTCCGGTCCGTCGGCCTTGCCACGCGGCTTTACGGATCGCCGGCCGAATTCGTGGCGGCCGATCGCCCCGATGCGCCGGGATGTCTAGTGCTCGATGTACGCATGCCCGGGATGAGCGGCCTCGATTTCCAGGAACAGCTTGCCGGCCTGGGCGTCCGGCTGCCGGTCGTGCTGATGACCGGCCATGGCGACATACCGATGACGGTGCGGGCCATGAAGGCGGGCGCTGTCGATTTCCTGAGCAAGCCGTTCCGCGACCAGGATATGCTCGATGCAGTCGGTGCCGCGATCGACCGTGACCGGGGCCGGCGCGCTAGCGATGGGCAGACCGACGCGATCCGCTCCCGCTTCGCGCAGCTGACCATGCGCGAAAAGCAGGTGATGACGTTAGTCACCGCCGGCAAGATGAACAAGCAGGTCGCCGGCACGCTGGAGCTGAGCGAGATCACGGTGAAAATCCATCGCGGATCGGCGATGCGCAAGATGGAGGCCCGCACGCTGGCCGACCTGGTGCGCATGGCTGAGGTGCTGGAGTTGCGGCCCGACGCCGTGCTGTCGCCACCCTAGCAGAAGCGCGACAGGCTTCGTCTCACCCGAACCAGTCCCAAACGTAGCGCGACTGCCGTCAAAGTCGCTTCCGCCGGCGACTGGCGTAGCGTCAGGGCGAGGACGAGCACAACTACCGTCCACCGGTCCTGAGGCAGAATGGGCTGCAACCACTGGATCATGCGTCATTCCCTTCGATCGGTATGACGCATGATCGCCTGTCGGCCAGGCGCGGCCCATTCTACGGACGGATCGCGACCTCATATGGACGTATGAGTCGTATCATGCCGCAGGCAGCAGCAAGCGGAAGACGGCGCCGCCGCCGTCGCGATTGGCGGCGCTGATCCGCCCGCCGAGCGCCTCCACGATCGACCGGCAGATGGGCAGGCCAAGGCCTACGCCGGTCTCCTTCGTCGTGAAAAAGCTTTCGAACAATCGATCCATATGATCGGGCGCGATACCAGGGCCGTTGTCCGCAATATCGATCAGGATCGCCCCGTCGGTGGCCAGCGTCGCGATCGACAGCGCGCGCCGCGGGACATCCGCCCCGCTCATCGCCTGCATCGCGTTGACGGCAAGGTTGACGATCACCTGTTGCAACTGGGTCCGGTCGGCGACGACGGGGGGCAGGCCTGGTGCCAAGTCGAGCGTCAGCGTCAGCTGCTGCGCCTGTTGCTCGTGCGTTAGGAACAGCATGGCTTCCCGGATCAGGTCGTTGATGTCGATGGGCACCGGGTCAGGCGCGCGTTTGGCCGACATCGCCTTGATCCGAGCGATGATGTCTGACGCGCGGCGGGCATCAGCGACGATGCGGCCGGTCAGCGCGCGGACTTCCTCCACCTCCGGCACCGGCCGGCCCAGCCAACGCAGCCCCGCCTCGCCATTGGTCGCGATCGCCGTGAGCGGCTGGTTCACCTCGTGTGCGATCGAGGCCGCCAGTTCGCCCAGTACGGCGATCCGGGCGGCATGGGCGAGATCGCTTTCCATTTGTCGCATCACACGCCGCTGCGCCATCTGATCGGTCAGGTCCGTGACGCCGACCAGCACCGATCCCTTGCCCTTGTTGTCGGTGGGCCAGGAGACGGTGAACAGCGTATCGATGGTACGGCCGTCGAGCGTAAGCAACTGCGTCTCCGCGATCAGATGCGGCTTCATCTCGATCGCGGCCAGCAGGCTCGCGGCATAGACATGCTCGCTCTGCGGCGGCCAGAAGCGGCGCACGTCCCGCCCGATCAACTCGTCGCGGGTCGCGGCGCCGAACAGATCCAGCGTCTTGTCGTTGACGTCGACGATGAAGGTGCTGCGCATCGCCTGGTCGATGAAAACGGGATTGCCTGCCAGGAAGGTCCGCATGTCGCGGGGGCCGGCGATCATGACGTCGCGGATCATAGCGCGAACCAGTGAGAAATCGAGCTCCCAGAAGGATACGACCATAGCGTGAAACATGTTGCGATAGCGATGGTCGAGTACCGATTGCGCCTCTGCTTCACGATTGCGTTCGGTGACGTCCCAGCTGGTTTCCAGTATCTCGCCGGACGTAGCGGTGTCGCAGATAAGGGTGCAGCGCATATCGACGATCAGTTCGCGGCCATCGGATGCCGTCCGGCTGACCTGGCCAGACCAGTGGCCGTTGGCGGCCATTTCCTCCTGGATCAGCTCCACCTCGCGCGCATAGCGGCAATGGAGCAACTGCTGGATGTTGCACCCCGCGGCCTCCGCCCAGGTCCATCCGTAGAGTCGTTCCGCCGCCGTGTTCCAGCCGATGATCCGGCCGCGCAGATCGCGCCTGACCATCGCATCATGCGTCTGGTTCCAGACATCGCCTGAGGGGATCGCCGGATGGGAAAGGTCACGCGCCACGGCGCAGAATGTATCAGGTCGTTTCGATCAGGAAAGTGGCCTGCGCAGCGGCAGGATCAGGGCCGTGCTAAGCAGGGCGATCGACGCGGGTGCCCAGATGGCGAGCATGTCCAGCATGGCGAGCGCGGCCGGTGCCTGTGTCGGCGCACCCGGCACGAAGCCGGCACGGTCCAGCAGCATGAAGGCAATGCCCGGGCCGATCGCCATGCCAAGCTTGTTCGAGGAGAGGAACAAAGCGGCGATCAGGCCAGACTGGTCAACGCCATGCGCCTGTCGCTCCACCTCCGCGACGTCTGCCAGCATCGATCGAATGAGGACGGGCCCGGCGCAGAGCGTCGCGCCGAACAGCAGCAGCAACGTGGCGGTTCGCACGCCCGGCGCGGCCGGCAGCAGGGCGATCAGCGCCAGCAGCAGGGCAAAGGCGACGAACGCCACGCCCGCCGCCGGCGCCTTGCCGATACGGCCGCCAAGCCAGGCCCAGAGCAGCGCGCCCGGCAGCGAGCCGAGATTGGTGAGCAGGAACAGCATCGCCGCCGTCTTGCCCTCCAGCGCACGCGCGCCGAAATAAAGGAAGAAGAGTGTGCCACAGGTGAAGACCGCCATGCCCGTCAGCATGTCTACGGCCAGCAGCCGCAGCATGGAGGGCTGTGCAACCAGCGCCATGACGTCGCGCAGCCGCGCCCGTTGCCCGCTGCCTTGCTTCGTCGGCAGTGGCAGGATCAGGCAGGCGACGACTACACCCGCAAGCAGTGCAATCAGGATGAACAAGGAGGTCGGCGTTGCCGCTCGAGCGGGGTCGGTGGCGACGAACAGCGGAATGATCGCCGGGATCAGTACCCCCGCCACATGGGCCGCCTGTGCCCAGCCGAACAGCCAGTTGCGGCCATCCCTGTCCTCCGCCAGCGCGCAGCCCCAGCCCAGATGCGCGATGCCATAGGCGGAATAGCCGACATAAGTGAGCAGCAGCGCCGCCAGCAGCCAGGACGCGCCGACATTGGCCGGCGGGAAGAAGAGCATCGCCGTACCCGCCATCAGCGCAGGCGTCGCCAGCAGCAACCAGGTCCGGTGCCGCTGCAGCGCGCCGGTCCGGTCGACCGCCACACCGATCAGCGGATCGACCGCCATGTCAAGGATGCGCACCAGCAGGAAGACCGCGCCGATCGATGCCAGCGGCACGCCGAGCCCGGCATAGAAGGACGGCAAATAGGTCAGCAATGGCAGGCTGAGCCCGGCCAGCCCGATCGCCGGTGCGGCGAAGCCCGCGCGCAGCAGTCCCCCCTTCATGCGCCAGCCACCCCCAAGGCGCGATCGATGCAAGCGATGAGCTGATCGGCATCGAACGGTTTGCGAAGCAGGCAGAAGGGCTGAGCATCGCGGGCGCGCGCAAGGAGATTTTCCTCGGTTCGGGAGGTGATCATGATGAGGGGGATGGCATGACCGTGATCGTCAAGCCAGTGCTTGAGCGTAATCCCGTCCATGCCTGGCATCTGGATGTCGGTGACGATGCAGTCGGGACGATCCTGCATCATCATCGGGAGGTAAAGATCGGCCGATGGGCTGAGCTGTGTCCTGTACCCTAGCGACCGGACTAGCCCGGCAAGGGCATCCCGGAGAGAATGGTCGTCATCGATAATGGCGACAAGGGGTTGGTGGAACAATGAAGCGACCTTTTGGTGATATCCCTGACGGGTCCGATGCCGCCAGCATGCGCTGATCGCACAGGGCCGCAGCGGCAGAAATTATACGGTGGTATAGGCGGCTTACACGCCAGCGACAGCGCCAACCTCCTTGAAGTTCGCGGCATCCATTTTGGCACGCGTTATTTGATCTGATAGTGCACGGACAGCGAACAAAGGACATCATTCTCGGCGGGACTCGGAGGTTTACGTACACATTCCAACCGGTCTGAAACGCTCGTAGCCGGATTTTGCCGCCAAGATGCTGGGTGCAAGTCTAGCCCGGTGCAGTTCGCGGACCCGCGACGCCCTATGGCTTTCCGACAAGGGATCTGCGCCAGACCGGCTATTATTGGCTGGCCTATGATCTGCGGAATACTGTTCCCTTGGCATGCATTGCTGCTGAACGGCAGGCGGGGACGTCGCCGACATAGGCCGATATCGAACGCATGCAGATCGTGTCGGGAGCCCTGCACGAGCCGAAAATGCATTTTGAGGCTCCGCCATCGGAAGCGGTCACATCTTTAGATACAACAAATTTCTGAAACCGCCCCGCCTCTCCCGGTCGTTTCCGCATAGTAAAATATGGCAAAGATTAGCCCGTAACGGTTCCCGCGGCAACTGGCGATGGCCGGGCGGCACCCAGCCTCGCGGCATTGCGCCGCAAAACGCGGTGGCGCGCGCAGAAGCCGGTGCCGGCGGAGTCCCCGCCGCCAGATTGAGGCAAGCGGCAGCCGCTAGCCACGCTGCGCTAGACCGCATGGCTGAAGCGCTTTTCCTCCACCGCCAGATAAGCGTCGAACCGCGCTGCAATGGCCCGCGCATATGGACGCGCGGCCGGTGTGAGTAATATGCGCTCCTCGCTGTATTGCACCAGCCCTAACGCTTCGAAATCCGACAGATCGGGCATCGGCGTTGCACCCGGATGCGCCTCGCCCCGGCAGAGCAGCGCCTCTATGATGCGCCCCCGTCGCCGGTCCTCTCCATCGCGGATCAGCCCACGGGTGGCGGTCAGCCGGCCGGCGGCGACCCGCTCGCGCCAAGCCCCGGCGCGCTTCTCATTCTGGATCAGCAGGTCGGGAAATGCGCTGATTGCGGTTGCACCCATGCCGATCAGCGCATCAGCGTCATCCTCGGTAAAGCCTTGAAAATTACGCTGCAAGCGCCCCTCGCGCGCGGCCCGTGCCAATCCGTCGCCGGCCAGCGCAAAGTGGTCAAAGCCAATTGGCTGATAGCCGGCCGCGACCAGTCGATCATGCCCTTGCGCCGCCATCGCGAAGCGGGTTTTCAGGTCGGGTAGGTCGTCGGCGTCGATCCGTCGCTGGCGCGGCATCAGGCAAGGCATATGTGCATAGCCGAACAGCGCGATCCGCGCCGGCGCCAGTGCGATGCTGGCATCCAGCGTGGCGATGAGGTCGTCAATCGTCTGTCCCGGCAGCCCGTACATCAGGTCAAATCCGGTCGCCACGCCGGCATCGGCAAAGCCCTCCACCGCGCGCTCCACCATCTCGCGCGGCTGAATGCGACCGATCCGCGCCTGCACAGCCGGGTTGAAGGTCTGCACGCCCAGATTAACGCGATGCACCCCCATGGCCGCCATCGTTGTGATCCATTGGCTGTCCAGTCGGCGCGGATCCAGCTCCACCGAAATCTGCGCATCATGCGCATCGAAACAGCGGGTTAGCTGCTGCAACAAGCGGACGAAATCGACCAGCGGAAGGGAATTGGGACTGCCACCCCCAAAGGCGATGCGCCGCACCCGGCCTCGGCCGGCCAGGCGTGTGGCGATCATGGCCATTTCACGCTCCAGCGCCTCGATATAAGCGCTCAGGCGTTGGACGCGATTGGCCGCGCCGGTGTTGCAGCCACAATACCAGCAGATATCATGACAATAGGGAATATGAACATAGAGGGAGAGCGATGTGTCTGCCTCAATCGCTTCCAGCCGCGCCATCAATTCCGCCTCTCCCACGGCATCGCTGAATTGCGCCGCAGTGGGATAGCTGGTGTAGCGCGGCACCGGCCGCGCGAGCAGATCGGGATGGTAGGTCCACATATGGACGAGATCGCACAGACGGAGGCTCCGCACATTGCGCTATGTCAAATATCGCGTTGCGCCGGATCAATGTCCAATCGGCCGATGGGGCGCAAAGGGCAGTCATCAACCAGAAGGGAAGGAGACCCCTATGAACCGGACAGTCCTATTGCTGAGCGCCGCAACCATTGCCGGAGCTCTCGCCACGCCGGCGCAGGCGAAGCAGGGTGATGTGCTGATCCGACTGCGCGGCATCATGGTCGCGCCCAACGAAAAAAGTGGTAGCGTGCTGCCTGGGTTCGCGGGCGAAAAGGTGAGTGTCGATAATGCGGTCGCGCCGGAGGTCGACTTCACCTGGATGGCGACTGACCACATCGGCTTCGAACTGATCGCAGCGACCACCAAGCATAGCGCCAGTGGTCGTACCGGCACGATCGGCAGCATCGGCAAGCTCGCTTCCACCTGGGTGCTGCCACCGACGCTCACGGCGCAATATCATTTCGTGCCCCAGGGCAAGGTGCGGCCATATGTAGGTGCCGGCATCAACTACACGCTGTTCTACAATGAGGACGCTTCCACGGCTCTGGAGGGCGCTGTCGGCAAGACCAAGGTGCACATGTCCGACAGCTTCGGCTGGGCGGCGCAGGCCGGCGTGGACATCGACCTGACCGATAAGGTCTTCCTGAACTTCGACATCAAATATATCGACATCGACACCAACGCGCGGCTCAGCACGAGCGCTGCGGGCGTGCAGAAGGTCCATGTGGAGCTAGACCCGCTGGTTGTCGGCGTCGGCATGGGTATGCGCTTCTGATCTCAGGGAGGGGCGCCGCCTCTGAACAATGCCCCCTTTCCGTTCGCCGGCATCGGGGCATTGACCACCGCACGACCACGCCACCATGCTGGGATGCGCGTCGCGATCTTCGGCACCAAGGGTCGACGGCCATGACCCGCAGTTCCTGAGCCGGGCCAATGCCAAGCCGTCGCCGAGTTCACTATGGCCCTGCCGCTGGCGCTCGACCGCAAGGTGCATCGCGCCTGGGCGCGCGTGCGGGAGAATGATTTCGCGCTGGATGGCCTAACCTGCACGACCGTACCGCCCGCGTCATCGGCACCGGCCGGATCGGCGCGCTGGCGGCCCGCACTCTGCGGCTGGGCCTCGGCTGCGAGATGCTGGCGAACATCACCGATTTAGAGGCGGGGAGCCGCTTGCGAACAGGATCGATCCGCCGCTGGTACGGTAGCGCCCTTCGGTGCCGACGCTGTTCAGAAACAGCGCTCCAGGATCACCAAGGTCGCGTCGCCCTCGACAGCGCGCGCGGAGAAGCCCTTCTCCCGCTCCAGCGAGATCGCGGCATGATTCTCGCGACTTTCGATCGATCGGAGCCGGCGGACGCCCCAGTGCCGTGCTTCGGCGGCGGCGTGATCGAGCAGGGTCCAGCCGATGCCACGCCCCTTATAGTCTGCGTCGATGGAGATCGCGACTTCGGCACTCTCACCAGTCCGGTCGGCTGCCAGTGTGGCGGCTGCTATGATCTCGTCCATGCCAGGCAGAAAGGCCAGAAAGGTTTCGCGTCGGTGATAGTCAAACTCGGTGATATCCTTCGCCTGCGCCGCCGTCAGATGCCGGATCGAGGACAGGAAGCGGAACCGCCGGTCCTCGTCCGACACCCGGTCGAAGAAATCGATCACCGCGTCGGCATCGGCGGGTATGGCGGGGCGGAGCGCGAGACTGAAGCCGGCGCGGGTTTCGAGATGGATCATAACCAAGTCCTTTCGTTCAGGCTGGCGCGAGGCCCTTGACCAGGAAGGGAAGCTGGTCTCCGTCCGGCTCGGTCAGCGTCAGGTAACTGCCCGACCGGATGACGCGCGCATCCAGCCGGAATATCCGTTCATCATCCTCTTCCCCCGGGGCGTAGGACAGCACCCATCCCTCGGACGTCCGGACAAGATAGCCCCGCCGATCGGGTTCGTTAGGCCAGAAACGGCGGGCGGTCGCCAGCTCCGGATGGGACCGATATTCCTGCTCGTTGATCAGCCCGTCGGGTTGCAGCGGCAGGCGCAGCACATAGCTGCGGGCGGCCGAACCGTTGGGGAAATCCTCCGTGCGCGCCAGTTCCAGGCGTATCGTCGTCCATGTCATGGCCCCCTTTTCCCGTTTCGCAGCGCCCGAAGAAATAAGGACTATCCCTGATGTGCGATCCCGGACTCAGGGGCTAGTGAAAGCCATCGAAACATCCGCGCGGAAAGGTCGGGGCCATGAAATCCATACTGCTTCATATCCATGACGATCTGGGTCAGGAAAGCCGGTTGCAGGCAGCCTTCGACATCGCGCGCGCGACCGGCGCGCATATCCGCTGCGCCCAGGTGACGATGCTCCCGGATCTTGTGGAGGCCGATCTCTATGGCGGCGCGGGCTTCGCGCCGACGATCATGTCCGAACTGAAAGAGATCGATTGCAAGGCGCAGGGAGAGGTCGAGGCACGGATGGCGCGG
Source organism: Sphingobium sp. (assembly GCA_013911745.1). Taxonomy (GTDB): domain Bacteria; phylum Pseudomonadota; class Alphaproteobacteria; order Sphingomonadales; family Sphingomonadaceae; genus Sphingobium; species Sphingobium olei. Next base: position 18,761 of record JACESO010000027.1, read on the forward strand.
GAAGGCGTGCAATGGGACTGGATCCAGCGCGAGGGAGATGCCGTGAGCGGCATCCTCTCCGCCGCGCGGCTGTCGGACCTGATCGTCGCGACCCTACCGCAGGGGCCGCGTCGCAGCATGTGCGACCCGCTTGCCATCGTGCCGGACCTGACGCTTGGCGGCCGCGTGCCGGTGCTGGGCGTGCCGCAGGCGGCGGCGCGCTTCGCCGTGGCCGGGCGGGCGCTGGTTGCCTGGGACGGTTCGCAGGAAGCGGAGGCAGCGCTCCGTTCCGCCATCCCCCTGCTCAAGATGGCCGACGCGGTGCAGGTCGTGACCGTCGAAGAGGTTGGAAAGGATGCCTTCCCGGCCACCGACGCGCTGAAATATCTGTCGCGCCACGGCATCGAGGCCGAGCTGAGCTGCCGACCGCGGCAGGGGCACAGCGTCGAGGAGGTGCTGATGCGCATCGTCGGCGACCTCGCGATCGACTGGGTCGTCATGGGCGCCTATGGCCACAGCCGGCTGCGCGAGACCGTGTTCGGCGGCGTCACCCGTCGCCTGCTGCGCGACACGCCCGTCCCGCTCTTGCTGGCGCACTGAAAGGACGGCATGGTCGCGGCATGGCGGTTGCGGATGACGAAACGGACGGGCTGAGCGAGCGCGCCCACAGCCTGGAGCAGGCGTTGCTTGGATCGATCCTGGCAACTGTGCCGGACGCGCTGATCGTCATCGACATGACCGGGCGCATCGTATCGTTTGGCGCGGCGGCGCAGCGCATGTTCCAATATGCCGAAAGCGATGTGCTGGGCGAGAATATCTCGATGCTGATGCCATCCCCTGACCGCGAGCGGCACGACGGCTATATCGGCCATTATCTCGCCACGGGGGAAAGGCGGATCATCGGCGTTGGACGGTTGACCAGCGCGCGGCGACGGGACGGGTCCACCTTTCCCATCGAACTGTCGGTGGGCGAGGTGCAGGACGGGACGCGGCGGCTGTTCACCGGCTTCATCCGCGATCTCACCGAACGGCAGCAAGCGGAACGGCGCGTCGCCGATCTTCAGGCGGAATTGGCCCACGCCAGCCGTGTCACCGCGATGGGAACGCTGGCGTCCGCTCTCGCGCATGAACTGAACCAGCCGCTGACTGCGATCGCCAACTATATGGAGGCAGGGCGCGACCTGCTGGCAACGGACGGGCCGGTTGACCGCGACATGCTGCGCGAGGCGATGGCCGAAAGTGCCGGCCAAGCCCTGCGGGCGGGGGAAATCATCCGGTCGCTTCGCGAATTCATCCGTCAGGGCGACACGCTGCGCCAGCCCGAGCCGCTGCGCGGTGCGCTGGCGGAGGGAGTCGCGCTGGCCTTTATCGGCATGGACAGCCGGGGCATCGACATGGACATCAGCGTCGATCAGCAGGTGGACAAGGTGTTGGTCAACCGAGTCCAACTCCAGCAGGTGATCATCAACCTGGTCAAGAATGCGGTGGAGGCGATGCAGAACCGCCCGGCGCACATCCTGCGCTTGACCGCCACCCCGGCAGAGGACGGCCGTGTGGAGGTGGTGGTCGCCGACAGCGGGCCGGGACTGGACCCCGAAATGTCGCGCACGCTCTTCACCCCTTTCACCACCACCAAGGCACAGGGCATGGGCCTCGGCCTCTCGATCAGTCAGACCATCGTGGAAGGACATGGCGGCCGCATCTGGGCCACACCCTCGCAATGGGGCGGCACCGCCTTCCACTTTACCCTGGAAGCCGTTGATTAGGGACGAAACGGCCACATGAGCGAACTATACACCATCTACGTCGTGGACGATGACGAGGCGATCCGACGCTCACTGTCCTTTATGCTCAGGACCAGCGGTTATACCGTGCGCCTGTTCGCGGGCGGGCCGGAGTTCCTGAAGGAGGCGGGCGCGCTGCCTCGCGGCTGCGTGCTGCTCGACGTCCGCATGCCCGACATCGATGGGCTGGAGGTGCAGCGGGAACTGCGCGCGCGCGGCATCACCCTGCCGGTCGTCATCATGACCGGCCATGGCGATGTCGACATGGCAGTCGCGGCGATGAAGGCAGGCGCCAGCGACTTCATCGAAAAGCCCTTCGAAAAGGCAGCGCTGCTCACCTGTATCGAGGCCGCCAAGACCCTGTCCTTGGCCGAGCGAGGCGCCATGGCGCGCGCCGAGGAGGCACGGGCGCGACTCAACGTGCTGACGGACCGGGAACGTGACGTGCTGGACGGGCTCGTGCAGGGCCTGCCCAACAAGAGCATCGCCTACGACCTGGGGATCAGCGCAAGGACGGTGGAAATCCACCGCGCCAACCTGATGCACAAGCTGGAGGTGAAGAGTCTGGCGGAGGCGCTGCGTATCGCCTTTCATGCCGGGTAGAGGAGGCGGAGAAATCATCAGCACCTATCTGGAACATCCCGCCAAGAGCGAGAGTGAAGCCTGATACGCTATTTTCGGTTTCATGCCTTCGACGCCGCGCACCGATAGGGACATTTACGGATAGGTCGCGGCCTGCGCTCTCGTCATCCAACGGCATGGATATGCGATTTGACATGGCGCAAAATGCCGCCTTCCCGACCCCGGCACGAATCTGCGGCAGCCAGTGCTGCAACGCTTGCGTCGTGCGCGACCGTGCCATCTGCGCGGACCTAACCGAAGGCGATCGCGGCGCGCTGAGCCGTCTTGGACGGCGGGTCACTTTGCAGGCCGGTCAAACCGTGATGTGGGAAGGGGACGACAGCATGGTCGTCGCCAATGTCATCGAGGGCACGTTGAAGCTCGCCACGTCCACAGGTGACGGGCGCGAGCAGATTGTCGGCGTCGTCTATGCCTCCGACTTCATCGGCCGCCCTTTTGGCGCACGAACGCCGCATAGCGTGACGGCGTTGACCGACGCGCGGCTGTGTCTTTTCCCGCGTGGCTGTTTCGACGGTTTCGCCATGCGGCATGGAGAATTGCAGCATCGCCTGTTGCAACGCACGCTGGATGATCTCGACCGCACCCGCGCCTGGATGCTCCTCCTCGGCCGCAAGTCTGCGCGTGAGAAGGTCGCCACTTTCCTCCTCGACATGAGCCGGCGGCTGAAGGCGGACGGGGATGGGGTGATCGCGCTCCCGCTGTCGCGCCAACAGATCGCCGACGTTCTGGGCATTACCATTGAGACGGTGTCGCGGCAGATGACCGAAATGAAACGTGACGGCATTATCGACCTGGTTGGGCGACGCGGCGTACGGCTGATTAACATCGCTGCACTGGAAACGCTGTCCGAGACGGTTTGAAGTTCGCCCACCCGGGTCATTCGCCGTCAACCCCACGACTACGCAATTTCCCGTAAAGACCCGCTCCACCGCTTTTGACAGAGGTGAGGCCATAAAGGCGGGAGCTCTCCAACAGAGCGCCGCAAAGCCTTCGCGGGGACAGATCCATGGACAGATTGGTAATGCGGACGGGCGGCTGGTTCGCGCTGGCGCTGGCCGCCTTCGGGGCGATGCTGGCGGCGGGCGATAATGGTTTTTCCGTTCATATGGGCATCGTGAGCGCGACGGCGCTGGGGCTGGCCATCTATGGGTTGCGCGCCGCGGATTATGCGGGCTTTGCGCGGGGGCTCGTGAGGATGCCGGCAGATCAGGGCCGCTATTATGACGATGTGATCCGCTGGGGCGTGATCGCCACCGTCTTCTGGGGCCTCGCGGGATTCCTTGCGGGCCTCTATATCGCGTTGCAACTCGCCTTCCCCGCGCTGAACCTGGGCCTGGAATATACCAGCTTCGGGCGGTTGCGGCCGCTGCACACCTCCGCGGTCATCTTCGCCTTCGGCGGCAACGCGCTGATCGCCACCAGCTTCTACGTGGTCCAGCGCACCTGCCGTGCCCGGCTCTTCTCCCCCGCGCTCGCGAACTTCGTCTTCTGGGGCTACCAGCTCTTCATCGTGCTGGCCGCCACCGGCTACCTGATGGGGATCACCGAGGGCCGCGAATATGCCGAGCCCGAATGGTATGTCGATCTGTGGCTGACCATAGTCTGGGTCGCCTATCTCGTGGTCTTCGGCGGCACGATCCTGAAGCGCAGCGAGCCGCATATTTATGTGGCGAACTGGTTCTACCTCAGCTTCATCCTGACGATCGCGATGCTGCACATCGTCAACAACCTGACGGTGCCGGTCAGCTTCCTGGGCTCCAAGAGCTACAGCGCCTTTGCAGGCGTGCAGGATGCGCTGACCCAATGGTGGTACGGCCATAATGCGGTCGGCTTCTTCCTGACCGCCGGTTTCCTTGCCATGATGTATTATTTCGTGCCGAAACAAGCCGAGCGGCCGGTCTACAGCTATCGCCTGTCGATCATCCACTTCTGGTCGCTGATCTTCCTCTACATCTGGGCGGGCCCGCACCACCTGCACTACACCGCTCTGCCCGACTGGGCGCAGACGCTGGGCATGGTCTTTTCGATCATGCTGTGGATGCCGAGCTGGGGCGGGATGATCAACGGCCTGATGACGCTGAACGGCGCCTGGGACAAGATCCGCACCGACCCCATCATCCGCATGATGGTGATGGCGCTCGCCTTCTACGGCATGTCGACCTTCGAAGGCCCGATGATGTCGGTGAAGGCGGTGAACAGCCTGTCGCATTATACCGACTGGACCATCGGTCATGTCCATTCGGGAGCGCTCGGCTGGAACGGCATGATTACCTTCGCCTGCCTCTATTATCTCGCGCCGCGCCTATGGCAGCGGGAACGCCTCTATTCGCTGCGCCTCGTTAACTGGCATTTCTGGCTCGCGACCGTGGGGATCGTCCTCTACGCGGCATCGATGTGGGTCGCGGGCATCATGCAGGGGCTGATGTGGCGCGAATATGGGTCGGACGGCTATCTGGTCTACGCCTTCTCGGAGGTCGTGAGCGCCATGCTGCCCATGTACCTGATCCGCGCGGCCGGCGGCCTGCTCTACCTGTCCGGCGCGATCATCATGGCTTGGAACATCGGCCGGACCATCGCCGGCAGCCCGCTGCGCGCGGAGAAGCCGATGCATGACGCAGCCTATGACCCCGCGGTCGACAAGCCGCTGATCGCCCAGCCCGTTTAAGGAGACGCCCTGATGGCATCCCGCTTTTTCGACCATGGCAAGCTCGAGCGGAACGTCTCGCTGCTTGGTATCGCCGCGCTAATCGTTGTCGCCATCGGCGGCATCGTGGAGATCGCCCCCCTCTTCTGGATCGACAACACGATCGAGAAGGTGGAAGGAGTGCGCCCCTACACGCCGCTCGAGCTGGCCGGGCGCAACATCTACATCCGCGAGGGTTGTTATAATTGCCATAGCCAGATGATTCGCCCCTTCCGGGACGAGACCGAGCGCTACGGCCATTACAGCCTTGCCGCAGAGAGCATGTACGACCATCCATTCCAGTGGGGGTCCAAGCGTACCGGACCGGACCTTGCCCGCGTAGGCGGGCGCTATTCCGACGAATGGCATGTCCAGCACCTGAAGGATCCGCGCGCCGTGGTGCCGGAATCGATCATGCCGACCTACCCGTTCCTCGCCGAGCGCGACCTGAAGGCGGGTGACATGGCCGCGCATCTGACGGCGCTGTCCGACGTGGGCGTGCCCTACAGCAAGGAGGACGTCGCGAAGGCCGATGCCGACCTCGTCGCGCAGGCCGATCCGAGCGCCGACGCCACGGACCTGGTCAAGCGCTACCCCAAGGCGCAGATCCGCGACTTCGACGGCGATCCGGGCAAGCTGACCGAGATGGATGCGCTGCTCGCCTATCTCCAGATGCTGGGCACGCTGGTCGACGTTAACGCCGCCGAGCCGCAGGAGGTGGAGCGATGAGCCGCTACGACACGCTGCGACATTTCGCCGACAGTTGGGGGCTGGTGTTCATGGGGATGAGCTACCTCGTCTTGGTGGGCTGGCATTTCCTTCCCCGACGCGGCGCACACAGCCACGCCGCCGCCAGGATGATCTTCAGGGACAGCGAAGAGACGGAGATCGGTCATGGCTGACGACAAGCATATCGACGCCGCCACGGGCACGGAGATCAAGGGGCATGAATGGGACGGTATCCGTGAGCTGGACACGCCGCTGCCCCGCTGGTGGCTCTGGACCTTTTACGCCACCATCCTCTTCGCGGCCGCCTATACCATCGCTTATCCCGCCTGGCCGATGATCCACAGCGCTACGCAGGGCATGCTCGGCTGGTCGAGCCGCGGTGCGCTTAACAAGGAACTGGCCGCGCGGGAGGCGCAGATGGCTCCGATCCGCAAGGCCATCGCCAAAACGCCGGTCGAGGCGCTGCCCGGCAAACCGCAGCTGATACAGGCAGCGGTCGAGGGCGGGCGGGCCGCGTTCCGGGTGCATTGCGTGCAATGCCATGGCTCGGGCGCGGCGGGGGCCAAGGGCTATCCCAACCTGAACGACGACGACTGGCTGTGGGGCGGCGATCTCGCGACGATTGAGAAGACGATCTTCGACGGCGTGCGCAACCCCGATCATGCGGCGACCCGCATGTCGCAGATGCCCGCCTTCGGCCGCGACCAGCTGCTGACCGCAGCGCAGGTGGACGATGTCGTCGCCTATGTCCGCGCCATCAGCCGGCAGGATCGGCCGAGCACGGCCTCGCAGCGCGGCGCAAAGCTCTTCGCCGACAATTGCGCCGTCTGCCACGGCCCCGTCGGCGGAGGTAATCGGGAGGTTGGCGCGCCCAATCTGACCGATGGCATCTGGCTCTATGGCGGCGATGCCGACACGATCCGCCAGACCGTGTGGAACAGCCGCCAGGGCGTGATGCCCCGCTGGGGCGACAAGCTCGACAAGGCGACGGTTCGGATGCTCGCGGCCTATGTCCACAGTCTCGGCGGGGGCGAGGCGGCGCCGGTCATGGCGGTGGCCGAAGGGGCGGGCGATGCAGGGAAGTAAACTCAAACCGTTCGCCCTGAGCTTGTCGAAGGGGCCGGCAGAGCGAAGCGAAGCCACTTCGCTTCGCTCTGCGGAGGGCTTCGACTTCGCTCAGCCCGAACGGTTGTAGAGGTAAGCGCCATGCTGATGCCCGCCGGCTCTTCCGACCTCTATGAAAAGCGCAAGGGCGTCTATCCCAAGGCGGTGGACGGCTTCTATCGCCGCCTCAAATGGGCGGTGATGGCGGTCACGCTCGGCATCTACTGGGTGACGCCGTGGCTGCGCTGGGACCGCGGTCCCTATGCGCCCGATCAGGCGGTGCTGGTCGACCTCGCCCATCGCCGTTTCTACATGTTCGCCATCGAGATCTGGCCTCAGGAATTCTATTACGTCGCAGGCCTGCTCATCATGGCGGGGGTGGGGCTGTTCCTCGTCACCTCGGCGGTGGGCCGCGCCTGGTGCGGCTATGCCTGCCCACAGACGGTGTGGACTGACCTCTACCAACATGTCGAGCGCTTCATCGACGGCGACCGCAACGCGCAGATCCGGCTGGCGAAGGCGTCCTGGACCCCGGCGAAGCTGGCGCGGCGCCTGCTCAAATGGAGCGTCTGGCTGGCCATCGCCTTCCTGACGGGCGGCGCCTGGATCTTCTACTTCGCCGATGCGCCCACGCTCCAGCAGCAATTCTGGACCGGCAGCGCCGCGCCCGTCGCCTATGCGACGGTCGGCGTGCTGACCGCGACCACCTTCGTCCTGGGCGGGTTCATGCGGGAACAGGTGTGCATCTACATGTGCCCCTGGCCGCGCATCCAGACAGCGATGCTGGACGAAAAGTCGCTGGTCGTCACCTACAAGGACTGGCGCGGGGAGCAGCGCGGCAGCCTGAAGAAGGCGGAGGCGCATCCGGGTGACTATGGCGACTGCATCGACTGCAACCAGTGCGTCGCGGTGTGCCCGACCGGCATCGACATCCGCGAAGGGCCGCAAATCGGTTGCATCACTTGCGCGCTGTGCATCGACGCCTGCGATAAGGTGATGGCGCAGGTCGGTCGCCCGCGCGGCCTGATCGACTATTGCACCGAGGACGATGCGGAGGCGGAGAAGAAAGGGGCAGCGCCCCGCCCGGTGCTACGGACGCTGCTGCGGCCCCGCACCATCGCCTATTTCACGCTCTGGTGCGGGATCGGCGCAGCTATGCTGTTCGCGCTCGGCGCCCGCACCCGCATAGGGATCAGCGTGCAGCAGGACCGCAATCCCATCGCCGTGCGCCTGTCCGACGGCATGGTCCGCAACGCCTATACGATCAGGCTGAGCAACATGGAGACGCGGCCTCGCCAGATGGCGGTGACGGTCAAAGGGCTGCCGGGTGCGCGCCTCTGGACTGATGGCATGACCCGCGAGCAGGCTCGCCCGGCCATTGCCGCGACCGTTCCCGCCGACAGCGTCGCCAAATTGCGCCTGTTCGTCGCCCTGCCCGGCGAAGGTCCGCAGCGCCAGGACTTCCGTTTCACCGTTCGCGCTACTGACCGCGAGGGCGGCGGCGACAGCGAGCCCGCCCGTTTTGAAAGGCCTCTATGATGTCCAACAGCCTTCCCGCGCGCCGCTTTACCGGCTGGCACATGACCGCGATCCTGGTCGCTTTCTTCGCGGTAGTGATCGCGGTCAACATGCTGATGGCGACGGTCGCCGTCCGTTCCTTCGGCGGCACCGTGGTGGAGAACAGCTATGTCGCGAGTCAGCGCTTCAACAGCTGGCTGGCCGCGGCCCGCACGCAGGAGCAACTGCGCTGGAAGGACGATGTGGCGACCGATCACGCACGCCATGTCGTGCTGACACTAGGCGACGATGCCGGCGCACCGGTCCGGTACAGGACGGTGAAGGCTCTGGCGCAGCATCCGCTCGGCCGGGCCGCCGATATCGCGATCGCCTTTCGTGAGACCGCGCCCGGCCGCTATGTCAGCGAAGCCGCGCTACCACCCGGTCGCTGGCGCCTCCGCCTCGACATTCGCCATGCGGGCAGCGAAAAGCATCTGCTGCGGGAGATCGACTGATGGCGACGCGAGCACTCCTTCCTGAACCGGCGCCGCAGGTCGAAACGCGCGAAAGCCTGCTCGCCGTCCCCGGCATCCACTGCGCGGGTTGCATCTCGAAGATCGAGAACGGCCTGCCAAAGGTGATCGGCATCGAATCCGCCCGCGTCAACATGGGGGCCAAACGTGTCGCGATCCGCCATGACCCAGCGTTGAGCCCGCCCGACCTGAAGGCGGCGCTCACCCGGCTCGGTTTCGAAGCGGAGATGCTGGCCGACCCCGGCCTTGACGTTGCCGCGGCGGAGAACCGAGCCTTGCTTCGTGCCCTCGCCGTCGCCGGCTTCGCAGCGATGAACATCATGCTGCTGTCGGTATCCGTCTGGTCCGGCGCGGAAGGCGCCACGCGGCAGATGTTTCACTGGCTCTCAGCGCTGATCGCGCTGCCGACCATCGCCTATGCCGGCATGCCCTTCTTCCGGTCCGCCTGGGCGGCGCTGCGGCAGGGCCATACCAACATGGACGTGCCGATCAGCATCGGCGTGCTGCTGACCTCGGGCATGAGCCTTTACGAGACCGCGACCGGCGGCGCGCATGCCTGGTTCGATGGGGCGGTGATGCTGCTCTTCTTCCTGCTAGCGGGACGCTGCCTCGACGGCTTGATGCGCGGCCGCGCACGGGCCGGCGTTGCCGCGCTGCTAAAACAGACCGCGCCGGGTGCTCTCGTGCTGGACGAGGCGGGGCAAAGCCGCTGGACGCAGGCTGAAACGCTTCGTGCGGGAACGCGTATGTTGGTCGCGGCGGGAGAACGGCTGGCGGCGGACGGGCGCGTTCTATCAGGAGACAGCAGCCTCGACATTTCGTTCCTGACTGGAGAAAGCACACCCGTTCGAGTCCGAGCGGGTGATACTGTACAGGCTGGAGCACTCAACGTCGCCGGCCCCTTGACGGTCGAGGTGACCGCGTCGGGCACCGACACAGTGATCGCCGACATAGCAAGGTTGATGGAAGAGGCGGGACAAGGCAAGTCGCGCTACGTCCGCCTCGCCGACCGGGCAGCGGGCTGGTATGCGCCATGCGTCCACTTGCTTGCCGGCTTGTCCTTCGCCGGCTGGATGATCGCCGGGGCGGGGATGCACCAGTCGCTGCTGATCGCAGTCGCGGTGCTCCTCATTACCTGTCCCTGTGCACTCGGCCTTGCCGTGCCGGCAGCGCAGATCGTGGCTTGCAGCGCACTTATGCGGCAGGGCGTCCTGGTGAAGGACGGCTCCGCGCTGGAGCGGCTGGCCGACGTCACCGAAGTCGTGTTCGACAAGACCGGCACGCTGACCCTTGGCCGCCCCATTCCGCGTCATCTCGACCGGCTGGATGCGGAGGATCGCTCCGTCCTTCTCGCGTTGGCGCAGGCCAGCCGCCACCCGCTGAGCATGGCGTTGCGACAGGCGCTGGAGGCCGAAGGCGTCCGAGCCGCCTCTCTTGATGCAATCCGCGAGATGCCGGGCAAGGGACTGTTCGCCGACCATGAAGGCGTCCCGGTATCGCTGGCACGTCCAGTCAGCCCAATTACCCTGTTCGAGCTGGCGAGCGAATATCGCCGCGGTGCGGAGGCGCATCTGCTTCCCTTCACCGATGCGCTGCGGCCCGATACGGCCGAAACGCTCGGAGCGCTACGCGGTGCGGGCCTTCGGACACTGGTCGCCAGCGGCGACCGGCCCGACGCGCTGGAGGAGATCGCGCGCGCGACCGGGACAACGGCGATCGGCGGGCTTCGGCCTACCGGCAAGT
>JACESO010000028.1 GCA_013911745.1 Sphingobium sp.
CAGCGTCAGGCCGAACTTGCCGAGATCGCCGATGGTGCGGCTATAGTCGGCGACGAGGTCGAAGCCCTTGGTTTCCGTGTCGGCGGCGTTGATGAAATATTCCGCCTGTTCGATGTCGGAGAGGCCATTGGCCGCGAGGATCGCTGAGATGCCGGGGCCGAACAGGCGGCCGGTCCTCTCCACTCGGTCCTTGATTCGAATATAATAGCCGTCGAGCGTGATCGAGAGCGCCGGCGTTGGCGTGAAGACGAAGCCGAGCCCGGCGTTCCAGGTCTTTTCCGCCTTGAGCGGTTTAGCCCCCAGCAGCTGGCCCACGGTCGAGTCCGCCGTCACCAGCTTGGCGACGGTGGGGCGCAGTTCGGTCTGGCCAGTGGCGGGGTTGAAGAAGGAGGAGGTGCGGCCGTCCGTCTGGGCATAGCCGATCTGCGTCAGCGACGGCGCGCGAAAGCCGGTGCCGACCGTGCCGCGGATCGCCAGCGCGGGGCTAAATTCGTAACGGCTGTTGAGCTTGAGGCCGATAGGGCTGCCCGAACCATCGTCATAATGTTCGGCCCGGATCGCCGCGCCGATATACCAGGCGTCGGTGGGGTAGATGCCGAGGTCGACATAGCCGGCATAGACTTTCCGGCTGATGTCGGCTTCGTCCGCCGGCGACAGGACGATCGCGCCCTGCACCACCGGCGAGGCGATGCGCCCGACATTCCAGTCATATTGCTGATCGCCGGGTTTGAAGGTGTAGGTCGCGGGCTGATAAGCGAGCGGATCGCCGGCGAAGGTGCGGAAGCGGTCGAGCCGATATTCGCCGCCGATCGAGATTTCGAGCGGCTTTGCGAGGCCGATGTCGACGCTGCGGTGCAGGTCGGCATTGTGGGTCCATTGGCGGAACTCGAAATTGGCGAGGTTGGGCCATTCCGTGGGGCCGGTCGGCCCGAGCGAGGGACGGACCGACAGCTTGGAGAATTGATGGCTGTAATTGCGGCCGAAGGAGGAGGAGACGTCATAGTCCCACCCCGCCAGCGTGCCGCGCAGGCCACCGACGAACTGGAAGTCGTTTTCCTCGATATTGTTGAGCGGATAATAGCCGTCCGGGAACTGCGCCGTGAAATTGGCGGTGCTGTTGGGGCGACGGAAGTTGTTGCCGATCTGCGCGTCACGCTCGCCATAGGTGCCGAAGCTGTAGAGGGTGACAGTCTCCGTCACCGGCAGCTCGGCATTATAGCTGAGGTTGAAGGCCTTGATCTGAGGGTCGCCATTATGCGCGCCGTCGCGGTTCCACTGCGCGTTGCGGGCGTTGGCGGCGGCCACGTTCGCTTCCACCTGGGCGCGGGTGAGGCCGCTCGTCGCCACTACCTGGTCGATGGTGCGGCCGGGCGGAAGGCCATAGAGGTTGGTATCGGTGGCGGGCAGGTTCCACCATGCGCCGCCCCGCTTGCGGATGTCGCCGCTGATCGTCAGGAAACCGCCATTGTCGCCGATCTTCGTGCCGTAACGGATCGTTCCCTTCCAGCTGTCCGGCTTGCCATTGGCGTCGTAGAGCGTGCCGTAGGTGAAATCGCCGCTCAGCCCTTCCTTCTTGGCGAGCTGGATGTTGATGACGCCGGCAATCGCATCCGTGCCATATTGGGCGGCGGCCGAATCCTTCAGCACTTCGATCCGGTCGATCGCGCTGGTGGGAATGAGGTCGATGTCGACCGGGTTCGCGCCCGATGTGTCGGCCGTCGAATTGTTGAGAAACGCGCCGTTGTGCCGCCGCTTCCCGTTCACCAGCACCAGCGTATAAGCGGGCGCGAGGCCGCGGTTGGTGACGGGCCGGCCGATCGAGAAGACACCGGCATGGGTCGCGCCGAAATTGAGCGACGGCAGCAGCTTCGACAGCGCCTCGCCGAACTCGGCCGAGCCGGTCGCCTGCAGCTTTTCCGCGCCCACGACATCGATCGGCGCAGGGCTTTCCGCGACCGTGCGGGGCGCGCCACGAACGCCGGTGACGATGATCGTGCCGGCGTCGGCCGCGGCGTCCTCGGCGGCCTGATCGGGCGCGGAGACGCTCTGCGCGCCGGCCGGCGAGACAGCGAAGTAGACAGCCGAAAGCGCTGTCGAAAAAAGAAATAGGCGGCTTTTGATCATTGTAATGAGTCCCCCACAGGATGTTGAGGGCGGTCTATTCTCTATGGATTTAGTTGATAAATGAGTTCGGTCATCCATTGATGACTTCAGCTAAACTGAAGATCGGTTTGGTTGCGGAAAACTTATTCTTGGCCCTTGCCGAAGCTGCCGTCGAAGGCGAGCCGCACGTCGCGCGGGCCGGTGATGAGGCCGGCCTTCTGAAAGCGGGCGGTGATCGCTTGCTCATGCGCGACGATGCCGGCGTCGATCGGACGCGAAACGCGATTGCTCCGTTCGAAGCTGGCGCGGGCGATGTCGAGCGGCAGGCCGGTTTCCTTCGAGAGCACCTGCGCGAACTGGTCGGGATGCTGCCGCGCCCAGGCGACGGCCTTCGCTTCCCGTTTGAGGAAGTCGGCAAGCAGGGCGCGCTTGGGATCGATCGAGTCCGCATGGGCAATGTCGATGTAGAGCGGCAGGCCGTAATCCTTCGCGTCCGCGACGGCGCGCGCGCCTTCCTTGATCGCGACGTTGGTATAGGGGGTCCAGGTCGCCCATGCATCGATGGAGCCGCTGTCAAACGCCGCCTTCGCGTCGCCCGGCGGCAGGAAGGTGACGCTCACCTTGTCCACCGGGATGTTGGCGCGCTCCAGCGTCTGGAGCAGCAGATGATGGCCGATCGACCCGCGCGTGGTCGCGACCGACTTGCCCACCAGATCCTGCGGGCTGCGCAGGGGCGAACCATTCTTCACCAGGATGGCGAGCGCTTCGGGCGCCTGGTTGGCGGGAGCCTGCACGGCGATGGCCTTGACCGGGCTGCCGCTTTGATAGGCGAAGATGAAAGGCGCGTCGGCAGCAAGGCCCAGATCCGCAGCGCCGCCGCCGACCGCCTCCAGCAAAGGCTGGGCGGCGGGAAATTCCGACCACTCGACGGTGTAGGGCGCGCCTTCCAGAGCGCCCGAGGCGATCATCATCGCCTTGACCTGCCCCTTCTGGTTGGCGACGCGCAGCACCTTGTCGTCGCCGCGATGAAAGGTCGCGGCGGCAAGGCCGAGGCCCGCCACCGCGACAATGGCCGCCGACAGGATGGCGACTTTTCGTTTCGACATGGATCAGCCCGCCAGTGCGAGGCCGGCCGCCTCGCGCTGCGCCACCTTGGCGCGCACGAGCGGCAACAATTCGCGGCCGTAAAGGACGGAATCGCCCAGCGGATCGAAGCCGCGGATCAGAAAATGGTCGATGCCGATGTCATAATAGTCAAGCATGGCGTCGGCGACCTGTTCGGGCGTGCCGACGAGGCCGGTGCTGTTCCCAGCCGCACCGGTCAGCGCCGCGACGCCAGTCCACAGGCGCTTGTCCTGCCGGTTGCTGCTGGCGGTTTCGAGGAGGCGGAGCGAGCCTGCATTGGGCGGCCGATGGCCAGTGAGCGGCAGGCCGGCGGCGACGCGGTTTTCGCGCACTTGTTCCTCGATCTCGGCAGCGCGCTTCCAGGCTGCTTCCTCCGTGTCGGCAATGACCGGGCGGAGCGAGAGCGAGAAGCCGGGGCTGCGGCCGTAGCGGGCGGCGGACTTGCGCACGGCGCGAACCGTGTCCAGCACGGCGGCGAGCGTTTCGCCCCAGAGCGCATAGACATCGGCATGGCGGCCGGCGACCTCTATCGCCTCATCCGACGACCCGCCGAAGAAGACGGGCAGATTGTCGGGCTTGATCGCGCTATACGCCTGACGGATGTCGTAATATTTGCCCTGATGATCGAACGGCTTGGACGCGGTCCATTCCTGCCGCAGGATGCTCAGATATTCGTCCGTGCGGGCGTAGCGTTCGGCCTTCACCGTCCTGGTGTCGCCATCGCGCGCCATTTCCTCGTCTGCGCCGCCGGTGATGATGTGGACCGCAACCCGGCCCCCCGAAAGCTGGTCGAGCGTCGCGAGCTGGCGTGCGGCAACGGTCGGCTGGGTGAAGCCAGGGCGATGCGCGACAAGGAAGCCGAGGCGCGTGGTGCGCGCGGCGGCATGGGCCGCCACGATCTGGCTTTCCGGGCTGTTGGAGCCGAAGGGGATGAGCACGCGGTCGAAGCCGCCCTCCTCCTGCGCCTTCGCGGCGGCATCGACATAATCAATGTCGAGCGCGCGGCTGCGCACGGCCGACTGGGTTTCGGAGCCGTTGTTGAAGCCGATATAGCCGATGAACTTGACGCTCATGATGCGTCCTCCTGTCTTAATCAGATGACGTAGAAGCCGTGGGTGCCGTCGCGCTCCAGCTGGGCGACGAGGCCATATTCCCAGTCGAGATAGGCCTGCATCGCGGCGGCCTTGTTGTCGGTGCCTTCATAGGGGCGCTTGTAGCGGCCCTCGGGTCCGCGGGGTGACGGGGCGCCGTCGGGGCCTCGCTCCAGCCGCACGGCGGACCAGTCGACGTCCAGAACATAGACTTCCCAGCCGATCTGCGCGAGCCAGGAGGCGGTCATGTCGGCGCGCACGCCAGTGGGATCGGTCACGATGATGCGCGCGCCGCGCACCGGCGCATTATGATCGGTTTCCTGCACGAGTTGGCCGCCCTGCGCGTTGCGGAAACCGGGCAAGTGGCCGCTTTCATATTCGCGCGGCTGGCGCACGTCGTAGAGATAGAGGGTGCGCGCGGTCTCGGCCTTCAGCGCCTCCAGCTCTTCCCAGCCGATCCGCTTGACGCCGGCGCGATAGGCGACGTCGCGGGCATGGGCGCGCGCTTCGTCCGTTGCCGCGCCGTCCACTTCGGGCGCGGCGCGGGTCTGGCCGGTTTCCAGATCCTGGCCCGCGAGCGTCCAGCCGATCGTGCCGTTGCGCAGCGCATAGACCTTGTTCGGGATGCCGGCATTCAGCAGCGACTGCGCGCCGATGATCGAGCGGGTGCGACCGGCGCAGTTGACGATGATCGTGGTGTCGGGATCGGGCGCGATGGTCTGCGCGCGCAGCACCAGTTCCGCGCCGGGCACGCTGGTGCCGGTCGGGATGCTCATCGTGTTATATTCGTCGTAGCGGCGGGCATCGAGGATCTTGATGTCGGCCTTTTCGCGGATCAGGGCCTGGACTTCCTCCGCGGGAAGGCTGGGGGTATGGCGGCGATGTTCGACCAGTTCGCCAAACGCCTTGCTGTAGCTGTTGACGTCCTCGAACAATTCATAGCCGGCGTCGCGCCAGGCGGTGAGGCCGCCTTCCAGCTCACGCACATCGGTATAGCCCAACGCCTCCAGGCGAACGGCGGCCTTGTGCGCCAGCCCTTCGCCATTGTCATAGACGATGATCGGCGTGTCGAGCCGGGGAATGCGCCAGCGCGCTTCTTCATCGATGCGGCGGAGGGGAATCTGCGCGGCGAAGAGCGGGTGGCCCTGCGCGAATTCATGCTCCTCGCGCACGTCGATCAGCGCGATCTCGCTGCCGATCAGGAGCGCGCGGCGGATGTCCTGAGGCGTGGATGTCTGGATGCGGTCAAGCGTGTCGGTAGTCATGCGTTTCTCGATCTGTCCCAGAGGTTGGGGATGACGTGATTGGCGTATCCCGAGATGAAGGTCTTGGGCGTGCCGTCCAGAGCATAGGTCGCTCGCTCCACCGCGCCGATATTGGCACCGTAGACGTGGATGCTGACGGACGGCCGGTCGGCAAGGCCGTTGGTGACGCGGTGAATGTCACCGATGCGGGGCGAGACGGCGTCCACTTCGCCGGCGCGGAGAAGCTCTTCCCCATGCGCCACCAGTTCGCCCGATGGCAGGCGGTCGAAGCGCTCCACCTTCTCGACTCCGCGCAGGACGCCGACGAGGCCCCAGACGCTGTGATCGTGGATCGGGGTGGACTGGCCCGGGCCCCAGACGAAGCTGACGACGCTGAAGCGTTCGCGGCTGTCGCAGTGGAGCAGATATTGCTGGTAGCGGTCCGGATTTGGCTGGGCGAACTCTTGCGGCAGCCAGTCGTCGGTGGCGATCAGGCGCGCGAGCAAGGCGCTGCCGCTGTCGAGGATCGCCTGTTCATCGCGGGTTGCCGCCAGCAGATCGGCAAAGGCGGTGACGAAGCCGCGCAGACGGGTCGTGTCGATCGGCCGTTCGAGGGTGGCTGCTGCCGTCATTCGGCGGCTTCCAGCGTGGGCGCGAAAGGGACGACGCCATGATCGTCGCCGCCCAGGGTGGAGAGCAGCTTTTCGCGCAGGCGGGCGGAGAAGCTGGCGCGCTCGCCGCGTGCGGCAGTAATGCGCTCCTCCGCGACGATGCGGCCCTTGTCGAGCACCAGCACGCGGTCGGCGAGCGCGATCGCTTCCTCGACATCATGGGTGACGATCAGCACGGCCGGGCGGTGCCTGCGCCAGAGCGACAGGACGAGGTCGTGCATCCTGTAGCGGGTGAGCGCGTCAAGCGCGGCGAAGGGTTCGTCGAGCAGCAGCAGCTTGGGTTCGCGCACCAGCGCACGGGCGAGCGCGGCGCGCTGCGCCTCTCCGCCCGAGAGGGTCAGCGGCCAGGCGTCGATGCGGTGGCCAAGACCGACTTCCTTCAGCGCCGCTTCGGCGCGGGGGCGGATGTCGCCCTTGAGGCCGAGACCGACATTCTTCCAGACGGGTTTCCAGGGAAGCAGGCGCGCGTCCTGGAACACGACGGCGCGACTGTCGGGCACTTCGACATCCTGCCCCTGCACTTCGTCGAGGCCGGCGAGCGTGCGCAGCAGCGTCGTCTTGCCTGAGCCGGAGCGGCCCAGCAGGGCGATGAACTCGCCGGGCGCGATGTCGAGATCGAGGCCGTCGATGATCGTGTTGGGGCCGAAGCGGCGGGTGAAGCCGCGCAGGCGAACGACCGGATCGGGACGGGGCTGGTGGACGGCGGTGTCCACCGCGGAAAAGCCGAGGCGAGCATCCATGCTTATTGCTCCACTATGCTGGGGCGCCAGATGAGGGCGCGGGCTTCGAGGGCGCGGACCAGCCAGTCCGCGCCGAGGCCGAGGATCGCGTAGACCATGAGGCAGACGACGATGATGTCGGTGCGCATGAAATCGCGGGCGTTGTTGATGAGGTAGCCAAGACCGGCCGAGGCATTGATCTGCTCCGCGACGACCAGGACCAGGATGGAAACCGAGAGGGCGTAGCGCAGGCCCACCAGCAGCGAGGGGAGCGCCGAGGGCAGGACGACATGCCAGATCTGCTCGGCGCGGCTGAGGCCCAAGCTCTTGGCGGCGTCGAGCAGGCGCGGATCGACGCTGCGGATGCCGCTGTAGAGGTTGAGATAGACAGGGAAGATGGTGCCGAAGGCGATCAGCGCCACCTTGGGCGTTTCGCCGATGCCGAACCAGACGATGAAGAGCGGGGTGAGCGCCAGCGCGGGGATGGTGCGCTTGATCTGCATGAGCGGATCGACCGCCAGCTCGCCAGCGCGGGAGAGACCGGCGACGAGGCCGAGGGCAAGACCCAGCCCTACGCCGATCAAAAGGCTCGCGGCGACCCGGGCGAAGGAGACGAGCAGGTTGGAGGGCAGTTCGCCCGAGATCACCATCTCAATGAGCGTGCCGATCACCGCCGAGGGCGCCGCCAACGTGCGTTCAGGGATCAGGCCCGAGCGCGAGCCAAGCTCCCACAGCAGCAGCAACAGCACCGGCGAAAGCCAGCGGCCGCCGAAACGGGAGAGCGAAAAGCTCCGCTGCCGCGCCGTCTTCGGGTGTGACTGTCCAATCGCCAAACTTGCCATGATCCGCTTTCTTCATTCAGATGCGGCAAAGCCCATCATGTATTGTCTACCAATTCAATTAAGTTTTTCTCCGCTGACCTATGAGCGATGATCATAAGGTTCGATTTGGCGCTCCGGAGCGTCGACGCACCGCAGAAAATGGCGGATCGCGGCCCCTCTCTCGTTCTGATCAAGATTTATTTGCCGTCCATCAATCTCTACTATTTTGATCGATATATAAGTGCAGGCGATAGGAGAGGCTCCGTTCCCTGCTCTGGGTCGGGCCTGTCCTCCCCTTTTGCGAGAAAGTCCCGTCGTGCCGGTCAACCTTCCCACCAACCTGCTGCGCAGCTTCGTTGCCATCGTGGACACCGGATCGATGCTGAACGCGTCGGAACAGGTGTTCGTCACCCAGTCCGCGCTCAGCCTTCAGATCAAGCGGCTGGAGGAGCTGGTGCAGCAGACCCTGTTCCTTCGCGAAGGACGGCGGCTGAACCTGACGGCTGCGGGCGAGGTGATGCTCGATTATGCGCGTCGCGTGCTGCTGCTGCATGACGAGGCGGTGGCGGCAGTAAGCGCGGGGCGCTTCGCTGGGCCGGCGCGCATCGGTATGGTGCAGGATTTCGCGGACACGTTGCTGTCCGGGCTGCTTTCGCGCTTTTCGGAGCTGCACCCCGACGCGCAAATTTATGCGCGGGTGGCGGGCACGGCCGAGTTGCAGGCGCTGCTGGATCGGCGCGAGTTGGACATATTGCTGGGCTTCGCCGCGCCGAACGACCCACATGCGGTGACGGTCGCAGCGATGAGCTGGTATGGTGACGCTGCGCTGGTCGATCGGCCGGTCATCCCGCTCGCCGTGCTGGAGGAGCCGTGCCGGTTCCGCGAGGCGGCGATCCGGTCGCTGGAGGACGCCGGACTGCAATGGCGGATCGCGGTGGAGACGCCCAATCTCGCCACGCTGAAGGCTGCGGTCGGCGCAGGGTTGGGCATCACCTGCCGCACCCACCTCTTCATCGGGGAACAGGAAGCGCTGGCGCATGATCGCTTGCCCGAGCTGCCGCGCGTTGCCGCCATATTGCGGGCGGGCGACAAGCTGGACAGCGCGGCGCAACGGCTGACGGAACTGGCGCGGGAGACGGTGCAGGCGCTCTGACGCGCCGATGCCGTTTAGTAACCCCGCGCTGGATCGATCACGTCTGTGGGCGTTTCGCCGCGCACGAAGCGGCTGATGTCGTCGCGGATCTTTTCCAGCAGCCGATGGCGCACCAGCGTATAGTTGCTGGAGATATGCGGCGTCAGGCGCACCTTGGGATGGACATAAAGCGGATGCCTATCCGGCAGCGGTTCCGGTTCCGTCACGTCGAGCGTGGCGAAGCCGGGGCCGTCCGTCCGGTCGAGCGCCCGGATCAGGGCGTCCTGGTCCACCACCGATCCGCGTGCCACATTGATAATGTGGGCGCCGGGCTTCACCCGCGCCAGCAATGCATCGTTGAAGAGATGGCGTGTCTGCGGCGTGGCGGGCACGGCGATCACGATATGGTCGGCGCGGGCGACCAGCGCGGGCGGATCGTGCAGCAGTTCGACGCCACTGATCCCCGCCTGCGCGCCCGATCTACGCAGCGCCACCACCTGCGCACCCAGGGCGAGCGCGCGCTGCGCCACCGCCTGGCCGATCGCGCCCAGCCCGACAATGCCGACTGTGGTGCCGGACACGCGGCCGAGGGGCGTCTGTTTCCATTCGGCGCGGGAGCGGACCGTCACCGCCTCCAGATTCTTCGCCTGCGCATAGATGGCGGCGATGACATAGTCGGCGATCTCGTCCGATGCGACGCCCCGGCCGCAGGTGACGAGCGGCGCGTCGAGCAGCCAGTCCGGATAGAAATCGATGCCGGCAGACGCGCTATAGACCCATTTCAGCCGGCCTGGCCAAAGCGAGGGCCGGGGCACGCGAGGCTGACGCCAGGCGGGCGACGGGCGGACGAGCAGCAGGTCGGCTTCGGCAGCGGCGGTCCAGGGTTCGTCCTCCGCCACGTCGATGACGACCGGTGCGATCGGATGCTGCCCCAGGCCCTTGTTGAAATCAGCGTCGAGCTGGCTGGCTATGATGAGCGACATGGTTACTGCCCCAGCGCCGCGCGGCCGGCGGCGACCAATATCGTGTCGGTCTGCGGCGAATGGATGCGGCTGCACAGCACGTCGCGATAATGGCGTTCGAGCGGGTTCTTGCGGCTGAGGCCGGGATTGCCGGTCAGTTCCAGGCCGATCTCCACCGCGCGGATGGCGTTGGCGGTCGCGACATATTTGATGGTGTTGACCGCGATCGCGCTGGGCGGCGACCCGGCGTCGTAGCGCGCGGCGGCATCGCGGATCAGCGTGGCGTTGACCTGGAGC
The DNA here is from genome assembly GCA_013911745.1 of Sphingobium sp. Lineage (GTDB taxonomy): Bacteria > Pseudomonadota > Alphaproteobacteria > Sphingomonadales > Sphingomonadaceae > Sphingobium > Sphingobium olei. The sequence goes on from JACESO010000028.1 coordinate 10,166, forward strand.
AACGCTTCGATCTCCCCAAACTTCTCCTGTACGCGCGGCAGGGTGGCAAGCGACGCGCCGAGGTTGGAGGGTATGCGATCATTGAGATAGGCCGCGAGCCAATCGCGCGCGGCCCGCGCCACCCCATCATAGATGGTCGAGATGGCAAGCGCGTTCCAGATGGCGAGGCTGGGGTCGCCCGCTGCCGCCACCCATTGCTGCGGCAGGCGCACGTCGACGGCATGGTCGAGCGGGGTCGGCGTGTCGGCGAAATGGACGGCGTGGCTGACGGTCGCGCGCATCCCCAGATGATCCCAGGCGGGTTCGATCGTGACGCCGGGGCTGCCGGCCTTCACCAGGAAATTGCCGACGCGGGGATTTTCCTCGTCGGTCTTGGCCCACACGGAGTACCAGTCCAGTCCGGTCGATCCGGTCGAATAGATTTTCGTGCCGCTGATCGCCCAGCCGTCTGCCGTGCGCCGCGCGATCGTGGCGGGCAGGCCGCCGCGCACCGGGGTGCCGAGTTCGGGTTCGACGCGCAAGCCCCCGATCAGGCCCCTGCCCGCGACCGCATCGGCAGCGAGTCGCTCATAGATGGCGGCGGGCCAGCCCTGCGCGCGATGCGGGTTGGCATGATAGTGATAGGTCATGAAGAGGATGAGCGCGGTCGACGGCTCGCCCTTCGCCACGGCGGCGAGCACGCGTAGCGCCTCCGACAGGTTCGCGCCGCGCCCGCCGAGTTCCGGCCGGACCGTAAGGCCGATCAGTCCCTCGCGCGCCAGCAGGTCGAAGGGGGCGCGAGGGAATTCGCCGCTGCGATCATAGGCTTCGGCATGGGACGCGAGTTCGCGGGTCAGCCAGTCGAGATAATCGTCGGTGATCGCGGGAATGGCGTCGGGGGTTGCGAGACGGGTTGCCATGATGGTCAGCCTCTTTTGGGAATGGCAGAATTGAAGCGATCGTCCCAGAGCGGCCGGACATCGACTGGCTTGGGGAGCAGCTTCTGCGCGTAGAAGAGGTCGGCGACCTTCTGCTGCGACGCGATGGCCTCCGGCGTCACCGGGCGCAGTTCGTACACGTCGCTCTTGCGCTTGAACTGGTCCTGCACATAGGCGAGCGGCACGCCGATTTCGTTGGACACGATGACCGCCCATTCATCCTGATGCGCGGCGGCCCAGTCGTAGGCTTGTCGAATGAGGCCCAGATATTCGGCGACCAGTTTCGCCTTGTCGGGATCGGCCAGCGTATCGACATGCGCGGCGACGAGATAATTGCCCGACAGGATACCATAGGCGGTGCGGAGGATACGCGCGCCCTCGGTCGCGATCGCGCGCTGGATGGGGAAGCCGTAGATCGCCCAGGCGTCGAGCGCGCCCTGGGAAAAGGCGGCCGCACCGTCGGTCACGCCCATCGCCACAGGCTTGATGTCGTCCCAGCCGAGGCCGGCTTCCTCCAGCATTCGGATGAGGAAATATTGCGAGGTGGTCGCGCGGACATAGCCGACGCGCTTGCCCTTGAGGTCCGCGATGCTCTTTGCGGTCGATCCCTTCGGCACCAGAACGACCTGGTTGTTGACGTCGCCATGCGCGACCGCGATCTGACGGAAGCTCTGAATGGTCGAAGCTGCCGCGAAGATGGGCGGGATTTCACTCATCCCGCCATAATCGAGCGACCCGCCGTTCAGCGCCTCGACCACCAGATGGCCCGACTGGAACTCGCTGTAGGCGATGTCGAAGCCTTCGGGCTTGATTCCGGCGGACTTGAACAGCAGCCGCGAATCGCCGTCGCCCTTGCCCGTGATCGACACGCGCAGAGTGGGCTTGGCGCTTTTGGTCGAGCCGCAGGCCGCGAGCAGCAGGCAGGAGGCTGCGCTGCCACCCAGCAGCAACCGGCGGGAAAAGCCTTCAGCCGCCACGCGCGCCTTCCCGGGTCGCCAGCGGCTCGGCCGCGCGCTCGAACAGGATGACGTTGGGATCGCGCAGGATTTCCCGCGCCGCGGTGTCTCTGAAACGCTGCCACCGGATCAGCAGGGATCGCAGATGTGCCATAGATATTTGTCTCCGAATCTCTGTAGACAGCTATTTATCTATGATATGAGTAGAGATATGTCTCACAAGCGATGCTGCCGGACCCATTAGAAATGCTTGATCGATGCTGAGCGCCGGCCATGTCGCCATCGTGGGCGGTGGCTTCAGTGGCACGCTGCTGGCCATCAACCTGCTGCGGCACGGCGACGCGCGCGTGACCCTGATCGAGCGGAGGGGCGACCGGCTGGGCTGCGGCCTGGCCTTTGGCGCGGCGCATGGGGACCACATTCTGAACGTCCGCGCCGCCAATATGAGCGCCCTCCCCGACCAGCCCGACCATTTTGCGCAGTGGCTGAAAGCGCGCGAGGCTGGACAGGAGGCCAGCTTCGCGACGCGCCAGACCTACGGGCGCTATCTGCGCGACCTGCTCAACGACGCGTTGGGGGATGCGGGCGACCGGCTGCGGCTGGTGGAGGATGAGGCGATCGACATTGTTCTTTCCGATTTTGGTGCCAGCATCCGCTTTCGTTCCGGCGCGCGCGTGGACGCGGACATTGCCGTCATCGCGCCCGGCAACCTGCCGCCGCACGACCTGCCCGCCTTCGCCGGCCTGTCGCATCCCGCCTATGTCGACGATCCCTGGGCAGCCGATATCGCCGAAGGATTGGGACGCGGCGACGCGGTGTTGCTGCTGGGCAGCGGGCTGACGGCGGTCGATTGCGCGCTCAGCATCGAATCGGCCGGCTTCAAGGGACGCATCGTCGCTATGTCGCGTAGGGGATTGATGCCCCACGCCCATGCGACCGTCGTTCCGGCGCGCTCCTCGCCGGAGCGCCTCGCCGGCCCTGCGTCGGCGCTGGTACGGGCGGTGCGGACGCGGGCGGATGCGGTGGGCTGGCGCGCGGCGGTGGATGAATTGCGTCCTTTCACCCAGGATATGTGGCGCGCGGCGAGCGCGTCGGAACGTGCCCGCTTCCTGCGTCACCTGCGCCCCTATTGGGACGTGCATCGGCACCGGATCGCGCCGGCCGTGGCGGAACGGATCGCCGCCATGCGCAGTGCCGGCCGGCTGGAGGTGCAGGCGGCCAAGGTCGTGTCGGCCCGTGTCGAGTGTGACCGGATCGACGTGACACTGAGGCGGCGCGGGTCCGACCGCCTGGAAACGCGATGCTTCGCGCGTGTCGTCAACTGTACCGGGCCGCTGGGCGATCTTGGCCGCGCGCAAGACCCGTTGCTGCGCGCGTTTTCGGGCAAGGGCGCGATCCGGCCCGATCCGCTGGCCATCGGCATCGACGTCGATCGCCAGTGCCGCTCCATCGATGCGTCGGGACAGCCGCAGGACCGGCTGCGCGTGGTCGGCCCGATGACGCGCGGCGCGCATTGGGAGATCGTCGCGGTTCCCGACATCAAGCGGCAGGTGTGGACGCTCGCCCGCGAGATAAGCCACGCCCATTGGGTGGAGGCGGCGGGGCTTTGAAACCCGTCACCTATTTGCCCAAGTCATAACCGATCCACGACTTCGCGTTGGTTGCGCCGACGCCTCTGCTCCTATGCTAGCGTCAAATCCCGCATCCGAAAGGTAAGGCGCATGGCAAAATCCCCCCACATCAAACTTGGCTTCATTCTGCACGGCGTCGGCCGGACCTGGAACGACTGGCGACATCCCGACCGGGACGTCAATGCCAGCACCAGCCTGTCCCACTATCAGCAGCAGGCGGCGACCGCCGAGCGGGGCAAGTTCGACTTCCTGTTCGTAGCGGACAGCCTGTCCATCACGGAAAAGTCGAGCCCGCACTATCTCAACCGGTTCGAGCCGATCACCATCCTGTCCGCGCTGGCCGCGACGACATCGCGCATCGGCCTGGTCGGTACGCTGACCGTCAGCTATTCCGAACCCTTCAACGTCGCGCGTCAGTTCGCCTCCCTCGACCATTTGAGCGGCGGGCGCGCGGGATGGAACGTGGTCACGTCCTGGCTGGGCGACACGGCAGCCAATTTCAGCAAGACCGAGCATCCCGCCCATGCCACCCGCTACAAGATCGCCGCAGAATATCTGGACGTGGTGAAGGGGCTTTGGGACAGCTGGGAGGATGGCGCACATGTCGCCGACAAGGAAAGCGGCCAGTTCGTCGATCCCGATCGCCTGCACCGCCTGGACCATCAGGGCGAATTTTTCCAGGTGCGCGGCCCGCTCAACATCAAGCGGACGCCGCAGGGCCAGCCAGTCATCTTCCAGGCCGGGGCATCGGAGGACGGGCGCAGCTTCGCGGCGCGCCATGCCGAGGTGATCTTCACCCACGCGCCGACCAGGGAAGAGGGGCAGTCCTATGTCGCGGACGTGAAGGCGCGGGCCAGAGGCTTCGGCCGCGATCCCGACCAGCTGTTCGTCCTCCCGGGCATCGCGCCGATCGTGGGGGAGACCGACGAGGATGCCGAGGCGCGTTATCGGGAACTGGCAGCGCTGGAATCCATCGATACGGGGCTGGGGTTCCTGTCCCGCACCTTCAATGACCATGATTTCCGGCAATACGACCTGGACGCGCCCTTCCCAGATGTCGCCCATATCGGGCTGGACAGCCAGCAGAGCGGAACGCTGCGTATCCTGGCGGAGGTGCGAGCGGAAAATCTGACGCTGCGGGAGGTGGCGGAGCGGCTGGCTACGCCGCGCGGCGCGTTGGCAGGATCGCCGGAAACGGTCGCGGACCAGTTGCAGCAATGGTTCGAGGAAGGCGCTGCGGATGGATTCGTCATCTTCGAACCGTTGCCGGGGCAACTCGAACTGTTCGTCGACCGGGTCGTCCCGATCCTGCAGGCGCGCGGACTGTTCCGCGCGGAGTATGAAGGAACGACCTTCCGCGCGCATCTGGGGCTGTCCGAGCCGGAAAATCGCCATGCGGCAGCCAGACGGGCGCAGAGCGCGGCCTGAGGCCGAGACGGCTGCCCTTTGGCCAGAAAGTCCGGGCGCGGACATTCATCCGCGTCCGGACGAAGGCGATCAATCCTTCTTGATATCGTTGCCCGCGCGTTCCAGCGCGCCGCCGACGTCGCGCTTCGCCTCGCCCGCTTCCCGCTTGGCGTCGGCCGCCGCATTGTCGGTCGCCGCGCCAACCCTGTCCGCGCCATTGTCGATCGCATTGCCGGCCCGGTCGAGGCCGTTGTCGATCTTCTCGCCGGCCGTGTCGACCGCATTGCTGACGTCGTTGCCGATGGCCGATCCGGCATTTTCCAGATTGTCCTGGGCCTTTTCCGAGCAGGCCGAGAGGCCCGCGACAGCGAGAACGGCAACGCCGGTGATCAGGGTTTTGCGCATATATGTCTCCTCTTACCCCATAGATGATGGAGCGGATTAAGCGCCGGAACAGGAATAAAGTTGCGTTAAGGCAACTATCGACCGCGCAGGCCAAAGACCATGGACCGGTCGGCTTCGGGAATGAGCCCTTCGAGAACCCGCCAGAATCCGGTCACGGACCCCTGCCCGGCCAACGCATAAGCCGCCGCCATCTTTTCCCTCAGCGCGCGGAAGAGTTCCGCCTCCAGTGCCTGGCCTGCGGGGCTCAATCGCAGCAGCTTCTGCCGGCGGTCGCTCGTGCCGGGGCGGGTTTCGATATAGCCGCGCTCGATGAGGTCGTTCAGTACCCTGCCGAGCGATTGCTTCGTAATGGCGAGCAGGCGCAGCAGATCCTTGACCGTCAGGTCCGGCTGGCGCGAAATGAAGTAGAGCGCGCGATGATGAGCACGGCCGAGCCCCTCCGCCGCGAGTCCCTCGTCGATCGAGCGGGTGAGCGCGGAATAGCCGAAATAGAGCATCTCGATGCCCCGGCGTATCTCGTCTTCACGCAGGAACAGCGGGGATGCTGAAGAAATCTGGGCCGGCGAAATCTGGGCCGGGGAACTCTGGGCCGTGGGCGGGGGCGAAGCGGGCATGACGATGGCGATCCAACGGGAAAGGGCAGCTGTCATATTGGCCGCATCAAACTAGCATGACTAGGCTTTCCTTTCCGCAGCGACGCGTTATATGGCGGTCCGCACCGGCGACACGCCGGTCCTGCTGGGGCGTAGCCAAGCGGTAAGGCAGCGGTTTTTGGTACCGCCATGCGGAGGTTCGAATCCTCCCGCCCCAGCCAGATGTTCTCCTCCGCCGTCAAACCTCGTGGTCGGGCCGCGTAGCGCTAGCCCCTCTTGAATTGCGGTGGACGCTTTTCGAGGAAGGCAGCGAAGGCTTCCTGCGCTTCGGCAGAACCAAGCGCCGCGCGGAACAGCACGGCTTCTTCCTCCATCCGCGCGGCGAGCGCGCTGCGGTCGCCGCGCATTAGCCGGCGCGTGTCGGCCAGGGCGCGGGGCGGCTTTGCGACCAGCGCGGCGGCCTTGGCGCGGGCGTGATCCAGCAGGTCCGACTTGGGGACGATAGCGGTAACGAGGCCCGCGCGGTCGGCGGCTTCGGCATCCAGCGGCTCCCCGAGCAGCAGCATCCCGGCCGCCTTGGCATGGCCCAGCAGGGCGGGCGCAAGCAGGCTTGACCCGGCTTCCGGCACCAGCCCCAGGTTGACAAATGGCATGACGAACCGGGCGTCGGGCGCGGCATAGACCAGGTCGCAATGCAGCAGCATCGTCGTGCCGACGCCGACCGCCAGTCCCTGAACCGCAGCGACGAGCGGCTTGTCGAAGGCGGCGATCGCCTGAATGAAGGCGAAGGCGGCAGCCCCGCCTTCCGGGCCGGCCATGAAATCGCCCAGGTCATTGCCAGCGCAGAAGGCGTCGCCGCGTCCCGCGATCAGTACCGCAGCCACATCCGGCCGTTGGGCCGCCTCCGCAAGGGCGGCGGTCATGGCGCGGTACATCGCGCCGGTGAGCGCGTTCTTCTTGTCGGGGCGGTCGATGTGAATTTCGATCACGCCGTCCCGATCGACGATGACGATGGCTTCATTCATGACGCATCCTCTGCTTGTCTCTGTTCAAGGGGAATTTGTTGGCGCAGCCGGGGCGCGGCGTCTATCCCCCCTCCATCCCCTTTCCACCTGCGATCCTGTAATGAACCGCCTCCGCCAAGCGCTCGACCCCTTCCTGCTGTTGCTGATCGCGACCGTCGCCCTAGCGTCCGTGCTGCCGGCGCGGGGCCAAGGTGCGCGAATTGCCGATGGGCTGGCGGATGCCGGCATCGTGCTGCTTTTTTTCCTGCATGGCGCCAAATTGTCGCGCGAGGCGATCTGGGGCGGGGCGAAGGCGTGGAAACTGCATCTCGCGACTCTGGGCACGACCTTCATCGCCTTCCCCATCTTGGGGCTGATCGTCGGGCGAGTCGGGGTCGTGCCCACCGACATGCGGGCGGGTTTCCTTTTCCTGACGCTGCTGCCCTCGACCGTGCAGTCGTCCATCGCCTTCACCGCCATCGCGCGGGGCAATGTGGCGGCCGCGGTGGTGAGCGCGTCCTTTTCCAACCTGCTGGGCATTATTGTGACGCCGCTGCTGGTGGCATCGCTGATGCAGCGGAGCGGGACCGGCTGGCTGATATCGCTGGCATCGGTCGAAGGCATCGTTTTGCAGCTCCTGCTGCCCTTCCTCATTGGGCATTTGCTGCGGCCGTGGATCGGCGGCTTTGTCGACCGGCACAAGGCGATGCTGGGCCGGGTCGACCGGGGATCGATCCTGCTGGTCGTCTATGCGGCCTTTTCAGCCGCCGTGGTGGAGGGGTTGTGGCGCAAGGTATCAGCGGAGGAACTGGCGGTGCTGGGCGCGATCTGCGTCGCGCTGCTGGTCGTGGTCCTGCTGTTCACCCATGCGGTCGGGCGGATGCTGGGGCTGAGCCGCGAGGACGCGATCGTGCTGCAATTCTGCGGATCGAAGAAGAGCCTGGCGTCGGGCGTGCCGATGGCGGGCGTGCTGTTCCCCGCGAGCGTGGCGGGTCCGATCCTGTTGCCGGTCATGCTGTTCCACCAGATCCAACTGATGGCCTGCGCCTGGCTGGCGCGGCGATATGGGGCGCAGGCGGACAGGAAAAGAGACAGCGAAGTAGACAGCTGAACGGCTTTATGCACGATGTTCGTTTTACGTAGGTAAAATAGCGAGGCTGGAGGGCGGCATGGCAGGAAGCCGGAGCGCTGTGATCATAGGCGCGGGCCATAACGGGCTGGTCTGCGCCTTCTACCTTGCGCGCGCGGGCTATCGGGTGCGCCTGCTGGAGCGGCGGGCGGTGGTGGGCGGCGCGGCGGTGACGGAGGAATTCCATCCCGGCTTCCGCAATTCGACCGCCAGCTACACCGTCAGCCTGCTGCACCCCAAGATCATCCGCGACATGACGCTCGCAGACCATGGCTATCGCGTGATCGAGCGACCGATCAGCAATTTCCTGCCACAGCCCGATGGCAGCTATCTGAAACTGGGCGGCGGGCTGGCGCGGACGCAGGCCGAGTTCGCGCGGTTCAGCGCGAAGGATGCCGCCGCGCTGCCCGCCTATCTGGAAGCGCTGGAGGTGGCGGCGGACCTGCTGCGCGACCTGGTGCTCACCTGCCCGCCCAATGTGGGCGACGGCATGGACATGATCGTCGCCGCGCTGACGCAGGGTCGGCGGGTCGCGCGGCTGTCGCTGGAGCAGCAGCGCGACCTGCTGGACCTGTTCACCAAATCGGCGCGCGACGTGCTGGACAGCTGGTTCGAGAGCGAGGCGGTGAAGGCCGCCTTCGGCTTCGACGCGGTGGTCGGCAACTATGCCAGCCCGGATACGCCCGGCAGCGCCTATGTCCTGCTGCACCATGTGTTCGGAGAGGTGAACGGGAAGAAGGGCGCGTGGGGGCATGTGGTGGGCGGGATGGGCGCAATCACGCAGGCGATGGCGCGGGTGGTGCAGGCCATGGGCGTGGAGATCAGCCTGGAATCGCCCGTCGCCCGCGTGCTGGTGGACGGCGGTCGGGCGGTAGGCGTGGTGCTGGAGAGCGGCGAAGAGATCCTGGCCGATGTGGTGGCCGCCAATGTCGGGCCGAAGCTGCTGTACCAGCGGATGATGGATGCGGCCGACCTGCCCGCCGATTTCGTGAAGCGGATCGGGGCGTTCAAGACGGGGTCGGGCACGTTCCGTATGAATGTGGCGCTGTCCGCCCTGCCCGATTTCACCTGCCTGCCAGGAGCGGGCGAGCATCACCAGTCGGGCATCATCATCGCGCCGACGCTGGACTATATGGACCGGGCCTTCATGGACGCGAGGCGCGACGGATGGTCGAAGGAGCCGATCGTCGAGATGCTGATCCCCTCCACGGTGGACGACAGCCTGGCGCCCGAGGGCGCGCATGTCGCCAGCCTCTTCTGCCAGCAATTCGCGCCGACGCTGCCGGAGGGGCGGAGCTGGGATGACGAGCGGGAAGCTGTGGCGGATACGATCATCGCCACGGTCGATGCCCATGCGCCGGGTTTCGCCAGCAGCGTCATCGCGCGGCAGATCCATTCGCCGCTGGACCTGGAGCGCAAGTTCGGGCTGGTCGGCGGCGACATCATGCACGGCCACCTGTCGCTGGACCAGATGTGGGCGGCGCGGCCGGTGCTGGGCCACGGCGCCTATCGCGGGCCGGTGAAGGGGCTTTATATGTGCGGCGCGGGCGCGCATCCGGGCGGCGGCGTGACCGGCGCTCCGGGGCATAATGCCGCGCGGGCGATATTGAAGGATGGCAGTCTGACGGGATGGTTGAGGGGGCGGGCCTAGCGCCTTGCCCTGCCCCGCGACCTGTCCTAAAGCACCGGCTCATGCCCGACATCTTCATTCCCGACGCCGCCCCTGACCTTAGCGGGCGAGCGTTGTTTCCGCACAGGCATCTGCTGTCGATCGCGGACCTCAAGCCCTGGGAAATACGCTTCCTGCTGGACGAAGCCGAACAATGGGCGCAGGCGAACCAGGGCCGGGCGCGCAAGCATGACGACCGCCTGGCGGGGATGACGCAGATCAACGCCTTTTTCGAGAACAGCACGCGCACTTTGCTGTCGTTCGAGATTGCGGGCAAGCGGCTTGGCGCGGACGTGGTCAACATGGCAGCGGCCACATCCAGCGTGAAGAAGGGCGAGACGCTGATCGACACGGCGATGACATTGAATGCCATGGCCGCCGACGTCATCGTGATCCGGCATGCCAGTTCGGGCGCGGTGGCGCTGATCGCGGACAAGGTGGACTGCCCGGTGCTGAACGCGGGCGATGGATGGCACCAGCATCCGACGCAAGCCCTGCTCGACGCGCTGACCATCCGCCGGCGCAAGGGGAGCTTCGAGGGGCTGGTGGTCGCGATTTGCGGCGATGTGCTGCACAGCCGGGTCGCGCGGTCCAACATGCTGTGCCTTGCAGCGCTTGGGGCGCAGGTGCGCGCGGTGGCGCCGCCCACGCTGCTCCCGCCGGAGGTGGAGATGCTGGGCGCGACGCCCTACACCCGCATGGACGAGGGGCTGGACGGCGCGGACGTGGTGATGATGCTGCGGCTCCAGAACGAGCGGATGGACGGCGCCTTCATCCCGTCGGCGCGGGAATATCATGCGCTGTACGGCCTGACGCCGGAACGGCTGGGACAAGCCAAGCCCGACGCGCTGGTGATGCATCCGGGGCCGATGAACCGGGGCGTGGAGATCAGCAGTTCGGTGGCGGACCATCCGGAGCGGTCGGCCATTACCGAGCAGGTGGCGATGGGCGTGGCGGTGCGCATGGCGTGCCTGGACGTGCTGACGCGCGGCGCGCGCGGCGTGGAGGGATGGTCTTGAGCTTCCCGACCGAGAAGGAACAAGGGATGGGCGTGAGCCGTATCGCGATCGTCAACGGCCTGCTGGCCGATCCGGCGGGCGATGCGCCTGCCCCTGGCGTGGTGCTGATCGAGGGCGACCGGATCGTCGCGGCGGGCGTGGTTGACGTGCCGTCCGATGCGGAGCGGATCGATGCGCAGGGGCTGGTGGTCGCGCCGGGCCTGGTCGATCTGGGCGTGTTCGCGACGGACAAGCCGGCCTTTCATTTCGGCGGGATCACGCGCGCGGCATTGATGCCCGACCAGAGCGCGCCGCTGGACGAGGTGGGCCTCATCCGACAGGCGACGCGGGCGGGCAAGCCCGATTTCTGGGTGCATCCGATCGCCGCGGCGACGCGCGGGCTGGCTGGCCGTGAGATGGCCGAGATCGGCCTGATGCAGGCGGCGGGTGCGAAGGCGGTGGGCACCGGGCGGCAGTGGATCGCGGATTCGGGCGTGATGCTGCGCATCCTGTCCTATGCCAGCGGGCTTGGCCTGACGGTGATCGCCCATGCGGAGGATGGCGGGCTGACGGCCAAGGCGGTCGCGACCAGCGGGGAGACGGCGACGCGCCTTGGCCTGCCCCACGCGCCGGCCTGCGCCGAGGCGATGGCGATCGCGCGCGACCTGATGCTGGTGCGGCAGGCGCAAGCGGCGATCCATTTCCGGCTGGTGACGACCAAGGCCGGCTTCGACCTGATCCGCGCCGCCAAGGCGGAAGGATTGCGGGTGACGTGCGGGATCAGCCCCGCCTACCTGTTCCTGAACGACCAGGCGGTGACGGATTTCCGCACCTTCACGCGCCTGTCCCCGCCGCTGCGGAGCGAAGAGGACCGGCAGGCGAGCCTGGCCGCAGTGGCGGACGGGACAGTCGATGTCATCACATCCAGCCATGACCCGCGCGGGCCGGAGGACAAGCGCCTGCCATTCGCCGACGCAGCGCCGGGCATGGCCGGGGCGGAGACGCTGCTGGCGCTCTCGCTCAATCTGGTACGCGACGGGCTGGCGTCCATGGGGCGGCTGATGGCGCTGCTGTCGGCCAATCCGGCGCGGATATTGGGGGTGAATGCGGGCAGTCTGACGAGCGGTGCTGCCGCCGACCTGATCTTTGTCGATGCCGATGCGCCGTGGATCGTGGATTCCGGCAGGATGGCGGCGGCCGCGGGCAACACGCCGTTCGACCGGCTGCCGGTGCAGGGCCGGGTACGGCGGATCATGAAGGGCGGGCAGTTCCTCTGACGCGTCCTCTTCCGCACCGGGAGGAGTCCCGCCCGGACGCGGGGGTCAGTTCATGGCGAGGATCATGTTCCGCACCTGCGGATAGATCTGCTTTTCCCATTTGCTGCCGGAGAAGACGCCGTAATGGCCGACGCCCAGTTGCAGATGATGGCGCTTGAGATGCGGGCGCAGGCCCGAGCAGAGCGCATGGGCGGCGGAGGTCTGGCCCACGGCGCAGATGTCGTCGCGCTCGCCCTCCACCGTCAGCAGCGCGGTGCGGTGGATCGCGCCGGGATCGACCCTGCGCCCGCGCACCGTCAGTTCGCCCTTGGCCAGCAGCGTCCGCTGGAACACCATGTCGACGGTTTCGAGGTAGAATTCCTTCGTCAGATCAAGGACCGCGAAATATTCGCCGTAGAAATTCTTGATCTTGTCGGCTTCGGCGGTCCGGCCGTCGGCCAGCAGCTGGTAGAGTTCGCGGTGCTGGGCGCTGTGCCGGTCCATGTTCATCGACATGAAGGCGGAGAGTTGCAGGAAACCCGGATAGACTTCGCGGCCGCGCCCGGCGAAGCGGAACGGCACGACCGAAATCAGATTCTCTTCGAACCACTCGATCGATTTTTCATTAGCCAGATCGTTGACGGCAGTCGGCGCTGCATTGGGATCGATCGGCCCGCCCATTAGCGTCATCGAGCGGGGCGTCGCTTCGTCCTTGTCCTCCGACATCAGGGCGACCGCGGCGAGCGCGGGGACGCAGGGCTGGCACACGGACACCAGGTGGGAGCCCGGCCCCAGGTCGCGCAGGAAGGTCATGACATAATCGACATATTCGTCGAAGCCGAACCGTCCCGCCTCCAGCGGGACGTCACGCGCATTCTTCCAGTCGGTGATGTACACATCATGGTCGCGCAGCAATGTTGCGACCGTGCTGCGCAGCAAGGTTGCGAAATGGCCGGACATGGGTGCGACGACCAGCACCTTGGGCTGCGCCGCCTCGACATCGTCCTTCGCGAAATGGAGAAGGTTGCCGAACGGCATGTCGAGCACGACCTCTTCCCGCACGGCCACCTGCGCGTTGCCGCTCTGCACCATGTCGATGGCGTAGCCGGGACGCGTATGCGTCAGCTTCGCGCCCTGGAACACGTCCATCAGCGCAAACATGCGGCGCGGCATCGCCCAATCGGCCATCGGACCCATGCGATCGCGCAGGCCCAGCGCCCATTCCGCGCCCAGGCGCGCCGGGGCCAGCATGTCGTTAAACGCCTGATAGCCGCTGTAGAGCATCCGCATCGTCGCAAAATTGCCTTATATTGAACCCATGAACCGAATCGATCTTCGACCAAAACGCTATACAGGCATTTTGTGTTGCACTGCATCATCATAAATGTGAGTTAATCGGATCAGCGGGAGGACGGCCATGGCTATCGCGGAACTCACCCTGTCGAGTAAAAATTATTCGTCCTGGTCCTTGCGGGGATGGCTGCTTTGCCGGCTCGCCGGATTGGACGTGCGCGAGAAGATGGTCGCACTCGACAATCCCGATAACCGGGCGGAATTGCTGCTGCTGTCCCCGTCCGTGCTTGTGCCGCGACTGACGCATGAGGGCGCGAGCGTGTGGGACACGCTGGCGATCGCCGAATATCTGCACGAGCTTTACCCCGATGCCGGCATGTACCCGGCGGACCGGATCGGCCGCGCCCATTGCCGGTCGGTGTCGGGCGAAATCCATTCCGGCTTCACCAACCTGCGATCAGCCCTGCCGATGAACCTGAAGGTGCGCCATGCGCGCTTCCCGATCTTTTCAGGGGCGAAACCCGACATCGAGCGGGTCGAGACCATTTGGGAAGAATGTCTGGAACGCTATGGCGGCCCCTGGCTGTTCGGGGACAGGCCCACGGTAGCCGACGCGATGTTCGCACCGGTGGCGCAGCGTTTCCTGACCTATGCCGTGCCGCTGTCCCAGCGGGCAGCGCAATATTGCCAGACGATCAACGCCTGGCCGCTGATGCGCGAGTGGATCGAGGCCGCGCGCGCCGAGCCGGACGAACTGATCGAGCTGGAGACGGAGTTCTAAAGCCCCCTTCCCCCCTTAGACTACGGGGCGTAAGGGCTGGGGCATGACGATACGCACGCTTGGCCTGATCGCCGCCCTGACCGCCGCCCTGCCCTTCCATTCGGCTGTCCACGCCCAGACCATCGAGCCGCAGCGGCTGGAACGATCGGTCCGTACGCTCGCATCCGACCTGTTCGAGGGCCGTGCGCCCGGCACGGTGGGCGAGGAGCGCACGATCGGCTACCTCGTCGCGCGGTTCGAGGCGCTGGGGCTGGAGCCGGGCGGGCCGGACGGCCAATGGGTGCAGACCGTGCCGCTGCTCCACACGAAGCTGGGGACGGCGCAAGGGCTGGGCGTGGCGCAGGGCGGGTCCGCGACCCCTTGGACCTTCGGCAAGCAGGTCTATCTTTCGACGCTTCAGCCCAAGGACAGCGTCGCAGTCGACAAGGCGCCGCTGGTGTTCGTGGGCCATGGCGTGTCCGCGCCGGAACGCGGCTGGGACGATTTCAAGGGCGTGGACCTGAAAGGCAAGGTCGCCGTCTTCCTGATCAACGACCCGGATTTCGAGGCAGCCAAGGGCGAGGACGCCGCCGGCAAGTTCGGCGGGCGCACCATGACCTATTATGGGCGTTGGACATACAAGTTCGAGGAAGCGGCCCGGCGGGGCGCTGTCGGCGCGCTGATCGTGCATGACACGCCCGGCGCGGGCTATGGCTGGAATGTCGTGGTCAGCCCCGGCGGCGAGAATTACGACCTGGTGCGCGCGGCGGACAAGATCACCAGCCTTCAGGTGCAGGGCTGGATCGAGGGTGCGGCAGCCGATGCGCTGTTTTCCGGCGCGGGGCTGAACCTGACGGCCTTGCGGAAGCAGGCGCGGTCGAAGTCTTTCCGGCCGTTGGAATTGAAGGGGGCGACCTTCTCCGCCGCTTTCCCGGTAGCGCAGGAAGTGGTGAAGAGCGCCAATGTCCTGGCCCGCATTCCGGGCGCCAAGCGGCCGGACGAGACGGTGATGTATGGCGCGCACTGGGATGCCTATGGCAAGGGTGCGCCAGACGCCAAGGGACGCGTGTATCGCGCGGGCGCGAATGACGATGCGCTGGGCATCGCATCCCTGTTCGAGATCGCGCGCGCCTTCAAGGCCGGCCCTGCCCCCGACCGGTCGATCCTGTTCGCCGCCTGGACGGCGGAGGAGCGCGGACTGCTGGGGTCGGAACATTATGCGGCAAACCCGGTCTGGCCGCTCGACAAGACAGTCGCCAACCTGACGATCGACATCCTCCAGACCGCAGGCAAGGCGAAGGACGTCATCCTGGTCGGCAAGGGTCAGGACACGCTGGAGGACGATCTGGCCCGCTTCGCCGCGCAGCAGGGCCGGGTCGTGACGCAGGAAAGCCTGCCGGAACGTGGTCTCTTCTATCGAGCCGACCATTTTTCGATGGCGAAGCGCGGCGTGCCGGTCCTTCTACTGATGGGAATCGCTGGCGCGTCCGACCTGGTCGAAGGCGGCAGGACGGCGGGACAGGCCTGGGTCGATGCCTATACCGGCCAATGCTATCATCAGGCGTGTGACGCGGTGGACGAGACGTGGAAGCTGGACGGCGCGGCGCAGGATGTCGGGCTGATGCTGGACATCGGGCGCGATCTGGCGGGATCGACGCGCTGGCCCCAGTGGAAAGCCGGGTCGGAGTTCAAGGCGATCCGCGACCGGAGCGCGGCCGCGCGGCAGTAAGGGGCGCTCAGCTCAAGCGATACAGCGCGCTGCCGTGCGGCGGCAGGGTGACGGCGACGCGCCCGGTCTGGCGGCCGAGCGGCTTGCCCGCCCACAGATCGCGGACGGACACCGGCCCGGCAATGCCGAGATCGCGCAGGGACAGGCCGACCTCGCGCGGCTTGTCGCCGGTGTTGAACAAGGCGAGATAATGATCGGCGCTGTCCTCCGGCCGAGCCGACCAGATGCGCATGAAATCCTCGACGAAATGGGGGCGATTGTCCCGGCTCGCCTGATTGACGGCGAGAACCTCCTTGTTGGTGAGCAAGGCCAGCGTCGCGGCGTCGAGATGGCGCAGGTCGCCCCCCATGATGAGCGGCGAGCGGGCGATGGCCCAGAGCGTCATCAGCGTCCGCTGCTCGTCCGGGGTGAAGCGCGTGTCGCGTTCACCCAGCGCCAGTCGGCCGAGCGGCAGCATGTCGGCATCGGGCCAGCTGCCGGGGCCGCGATAGGGCGTCCAGTTTTCAAGGCGCGTAAATTGCGCCTCCAGCATCGGCCATTCGTCCCAGAAATCATCGGAAATGCGCCACATCTGCGCGAAGCGGCGGACATGGTCGCCGCGGATGACGGGCGTCTCTCCCGGCGACAGGCTGAGGATGATGGGCCGGCCAGTCGCCTGGATCGCCTTGTGCGCAGCCTCGATCTCCGGCGCATGGGCGTCATAGGGGCGGCTCATATCGTCCATCTTCACGAAATCGACGCCCCAGTCGGCATAGAGGCGGAAGATGCTGTCATAATAGGCCTGACCGCCGGGATGGCGCATGTCGACGCCATACATGTCCGGGTTCCAGGAACAGATGCTCCTCCTATCGGCGATGTCGGCGGCGCGGTAGCGGGTGCCGAGGATGGGCAGGTTGCGCTCCACGGCGGCGCGGGGGACGCCGCGCATCACATGGATGCCGAATTTGAGGCCGAGATCGTGGACCGCCTTCGCCAGCGGGGCGAAGCCCTTGCCCCCGGCGCTGGAGGGGAAGCGGTTGGGAGCGGGGATCATCCGGCCGTACGCGTCCATGGCCGGCTTGGGCGCGGCATTATAGGTGTAGCTGGACGCCTCCGGCTCATACCATTGGATGTCTACGGTGAAGACATCGTAGCCGAAGGGCAGCAGCTTGTCCGACATAATGGTAGCGATGTCGCGCGCCTGGGCTTCGGTGATGGTGGTGGCGAAGCTGTTCCAGCTGTTCCAGCCCATCGGCGGACGCGGCGCGAGCATGGCGCGCTTTGCTGCTGCCTGCCCTTGCCCGGCGGACGCAGCCGCCGCTGCCGTCAGTCCCGCCACGCCGCCGGCGATGAGATCGCGGCGGCTCGATTTCCAGTTCACCCTCATTAGTCAGACTAGAAAGCAACTCGGGGGCGAGATCAAGCCTTTGTTTCGATGCCGGCCAGCCATTGCGCAATCATCGCCCTGCCCGCAGCGACCGCGGAAGGGCCGTGGCGGTCATGATCCTGCCGCAGCGCGTGGACGCACTGGCGGGCGGTGTCCAGGTCCGCCAAGAAATGCGTCAGCCAATCCTCGAAGCGCGGATCCTCCCCCATTTCCGCATGGAATTGGAGGGCGAGCAGGTTGGCGCCGCGCCGGAACGCCTGATGCGGATAATGATCGGTGGACGCGAGCAGTTCGACATCGGCGGGCAAGTCGAACGTGTCGCTATGCCAGTGGAGGACTGGCACCCCATCGATATGGCGCAGCGGCGAGCCGCGCCCGGCGGCATTGAGGCTGACGGGCGCGAAACCCAGTTCCATATGGCCGCCGGGATAGACGGACGCGCCCAGCGCCGCGGCGATCATCTGGCTGCCCAAGCACACGCCGAGAGTCGGCCGGTCGGCGGCAAGGCGCGCGGCGAGCTTTTCGATCTGGGTCGGGATCCAGGGGTGGATGTCCGTTTCGTAAACACCCATCGGCCCGCCCATCATGATGAGCAGGTCGGGATGACACAGATCGACGCCTGGGAAGTCGGGACTGGCGACGTCGATCCGGTCTATCCGGTAGCCGGCTGCTTCGATCGGCTGGAGATAGCCCGCAGCGCCTTCCCGCGGAACGTGACGGACGATAAGAGCGGTTTTCATTTCCGTATCTTGGTAGCGCGAGAGGCACGCGGCACAAGGCGAGCCTTTCTTGGCCGCTTTCAAAATCCGCTATCGGTGGCTGACCGAGGATGTTCGGTAGAAAAGACCGGCGATTACAATCCCAGCCGTGAGGTGGCGTGCGACCCTTCATGATTGTCCATGCCCGGCCGGGTAAGATATCCCCGGTCTGGAGCGATATGGCTGTAGATGCTTCGTTCGGGCCGTTCATGCCAGCCGATATTGAAGGCCCAGAGTTTGGGAAAGAATTCGAGCGTCGAATAAGGAAGGTGGTCGTGAATCCACCATGCCAGCTTCTTCCAGCCACCCTCCTCGGAAAAGCGGTCATAGAAGGACGGTATGACGATGCACGCCATCGCGCCCTTTCCCCTGGCATTGGGAACGTCCCAGATATGCCCGGCAAAGTTGAGCTCATTGCGCGCGCAGCCGTGGCCCTTCTCATTCCCGAGCGCATTGACCTCGCAGGAGCGATAGGCCGAGCGGATCGCGATCCGGCCGAACTGGGCCTGCAGCGGTTCCAGCAGCAGAGTGCAGAGGTTCGTCCCCACCTCGACGGCAAGTTCCGGGTCGTCGGGAATGTTCGACATGCCGTAAATGGCGGCGATGTCTGAAAAAAGGAAATCGCGCATGAAAAAGGACGGCGACAATCGCCGCCGTCCAAATTCCTCTAACGCATTGACGGATGCCGGTTTGCGCATCCGTCCCATCGATCAGGCCGCGAGCTTGCGCAGCACGTACTGGAGGATGCCGCCGTTCAGGAAATAATCCAGTTCGTTGACGGTATCGATGCGGCAGAGGGCGGTGAAGCTGAAGGTCGAGCCGTCGGCGCGGGTCACGTTGACGGTCACGTCCTGGCGGGGCTTCAGGTCAGCCACGCCCTCAATGGTGAAGCTGTCGTCGCCCTTGAGGCCCAGCGTCTCGCGGGTTTCGCCATTCTTGAACTGGAGCGGGAGGACGCCCATGCCGACGAGGTTCGAGCGGTGGATGCG
>JACESO010000029.1 GCA_013911745.1 Sphingobium sp.
GATCTCGCTCACGATCCGCTGCTCGAAAACGGCGCCATATCGCTGGCGCTCGCTGCGCTGCGCCTCGGCATCGTCGTGGGCAAGCAGGTTGCCGATGACCGACGCATCGACCATGCTGGCGCGATTGAGCGTGCGCAGCAATCGTTCGCAAGTGGGCCGATCGTCCCAGCAGGCGTCGCACAGCAGGCTGGAGATTTTTTCATTCGACCGGGAAACGGCGGATAGTACCGCGCGAACGCTCACGCCGCGCTTTGCGGCCTGGCGTACGCAGGCGGTCGACTTGTCTATCCATCGGCCCTTGACGTAATTGCGCAGCTTTTCCTCGACATAGAGGGCGGCGTCCTGCCGAATCTTGCGTTGCGCGTCCGGTCCCAACCCGGTGCGCAGGCCCGTCATATCGATGTAGGTGTCGAAAAAGACATCCCCCGCTTCCTGGATCCTGTCTCCGATCAGGCCGTAGATTTCGCTCATATGCTGGCCCATGGCATGGGTCCGGTCCAGTTCGGCCAGATTGTCGACCGTTATGATCCAATCCTTCGGGGCGGGGGAGGTCATCCTGTTCTTCCTTGGCTATGCGCAATCCCAACTGTGCCACGGTTAGCGCATTTTGGTTAACCACTGATTATCGCGAACGAACGTGCCTGCGTGCCCGATGGCTCATGCAATGCGGCGTTGGCTTGCTCTTGGCCTTCTTCGTGCCTAAGGGGACGGGACTCGAGGAAAAGCATCAGGGACAAGGGTAGACATGGCGCGTTCCACCAGCCGGCCGCTCTCGCCGCATTTGACCATCTGGAAATGGGGGCCGCACATGGCGGTGTCCATCATGCACCGCGTGACCGGCAACGGGCTGGCGACCGTTGGCGCGCTCGGGCTGGTGTGGTGGCTGATGGCCGCCGCGATCGGTCCGGAGGCCTATGCCACCTTCGTCAAATGCGCGACTTCGCCGATCGGCTATCTGGTGATGATCGGCCTCAGCTGGTTCTTCTTTCAGCACATGGTTTCGGGGCTGCGCCACTTCGTGCTGGATATGGGCGCGGGCTATGAACTGCGCACCAACAAGACTTGGGCGCTCGCGACCTTCATCCTCTCGGCGCTCATCACCATCCTCTTCTGGCTCTTCATCTTCGGAAAGGCGCTCTGATGGGCACGGGTACTGGTATCGGCCGCGTCCGCGGTCTCGGCTCCGCCAGGCATGGCGCGCATCACTGGCTGGCGCAGCGCTATACCGCCGTCGGCAATCTGCTGCTGGTTCTGTGGCTGCTAATCAGCCTGGCGACCCTGCCGGGCCTGGATTATGAGAGCGTCGTCACCTGGATCGCCAACCCGCTGGTCGCTGTGCCGCTGATGCTGATGCTGGTCAGCATCTTCTACCATCTGCGCCTGGGCATGCAGGTGATGCTGGAGGACTATGTCCATGACAAGGGCCTCAACTTCTTCTGCATCCTGCTGCTGAATTTCTACGCCATTGGCGGCGCGGCCGCCGGCATCTTCGCGATCGCCAAGATCGCCTTCACGGGGATCGTCAAGTAATGAGCGACGCCTACAAGATCATCGACCACACCTATGACACCGTGGTGGTCGGCGCGGGCGGCTCGGGTCTGCGCGCGACCATGGGCAGCGCCGAGGCGGGCCTCAAGACCGCCTGCATCACCAAGCTGTTCCCGACCCGGTCGCACACCGTCGCGGCGCAGGGCGGCATTGCCGCGTCGCTCGGCAACAATTCGCCTGACCACTGGACCTGGCACATGTACGACACCGTCAAGGGATCGGATTGGCTGGGCGATCAGGACGCGATCGAATATATGGTGCGCGAGGCGCCCGCCGCCGTCATCGAGCTGGAACATGCCGGCGTGCCGTTCAGCCGCAACGACAATGGGACGATCTATCAGCGGCCCTTCGGCGGCCACATGCAGAATATGGGTGCCGGCCCGCCGGTGCAGCGCACCTGCGCCGCCGCCGACCGCACCGGCCACGCCATGCTGCACGCGCTCTATCAGCAGTCGCTGAAATATGACGCCGATTTCTACATCGAATATTTCGCCATCGACCTCATCATGGAAAATGGCGAGTGCCGGGGCGTCATCGCCATCTGCATGGAGGACGGCTCCATCCACCGCTTCCGTGCCCACGCGGTCGTACTGGCGACGGGCGGCTATGGCCGCGCTTATTTCTCCGCCACATCGGCGCACAGCTGCACCGGCGATGGCGGCGGCATGGTGCTGCGCGCGGGCCTGCCGCTCCAGGATTTGGAGTTCGTGCAGTTCCACCCGACCGGCATCTACGGCGCGGGCGTGCTCATCACCGAAGGCGCGCGCGGCGAGGGCGGCTATCTTACCAACTCCGAAGGCGAGCGCTTCATGGAGCGCTACGCACCGTCCGCGAAGGACTTGGCCTCGCGCGACGTCGTCTCGCGTTCGATGGCGATGGAAATGCGCGAAGGGCGGGGCGTCGGTCCCAACAAGGACCATATCTTCCTGCACCTCGACCATATCGATCCCAAGGTGCTGGCCGAACGCCTGCCCGGCATCACCGAAAGCGGCAAGATCTTCGCGGGCGTCGATCTGACCCGCCAGCCGCTCCCCGTAACGCCCACCGTCCATTACAATATGGGCGGCATCCCCTGTAACTATCACGGTCAGGTGGTGACGAAGGTCGGTAACGATCCCGAAGTCGTGGTGCCCGGCCTCTACGCCGTGGGCGAAGCGGCCTGCGTGTCGGTCCATGGCGCAAACCGCTTGGGCTCCAACAGCCTGATCGACCTCGTCGTGTTCGGCCGCGCGACCGGCCTGCACCTCAAGGAAACGCTGAAGCCCAACGGCAGCCACAAGCCGCTGCCGCAAGATTCGGCCGATCTGGCGCTCAGCCGCCTCGACAAATATCGCAATGCCAAGGGCGGATCTCCCACCGCCGCGATCCGCCTCGAAATGCAGCACACGATGCAGAAACATGCCGCCGTGTTCCGCGACAGCGCGCTGCTGGCCGAGGGCGTCACCAAGATGGAGCAGGTCAACAAGCGGCTGGAGGATGTCGCCGTCACCGATCGCTCGCTGATCTGGAACACGGACCTTATCGAGACGCTGGAGCTGGACAACCTCATGTCCCAGGCGGTCTGCACGATGGTGAGCGCGGAAAACCGCAAGGAAAGCCGCGGCGCCCACGCGCACGAGGATTTCCCCAACCGCGACGACGAAAACTGGATGAAGCACACCGTGAGCTGGTTCGACGGCTGGGGCGGTCAGGGTGGCAAGGTCAGCCTCGATTACCGTCCCGTCCATGATTATACGCTCACGGACGAGGCGGAATATATCAAGCCCAAGGCGCGCGTTTACTAAGACGCGCGGGCAGTGCCAAAAACAGGGACGGCGGGCCGTGAAGGTCCGCCTTTCTTGCGTCTGGGGCGGCTTTCCTGTCCTACCCGAACGGCGGCCCGTACAATGGGCCTGTCCTTCGAATAGGAACAAGCGCTCGCAACTTTATGTCAATTTCTACGGGAAATATGCGAAGTTAAGCGGACAGAATCCTATTTCGCCGCTGGCGCCGGCGCTGCTGCATTGGCGGATTGGGCGGGCGTTGTCCCCGCCTCCGCCTCGCCTTTCGGAGCGAAGACGCGCAGGCTCGACAGCACCGTTTCCGCCATGCCCTGATATTGCTCGCTCAGCATCTCGGGATAGACGAAGGTCGCGCTGACCACCGATCCATCGGGCTGGCGGACAAGGCGGACGGCGACATTGTTGCCTTCGCCGTCGTTGGCGGTGCCGCGATATTCATTCTCTCCAACGAAGTCGCCATCCACGCCTTCCGCCCCGTTGCTGATCGCCTCGACGATCTGCTGCAGCGTCTGATCCTTGTCGTTCCTGTCCCAGAAGACGCGGACGTCCGCGCCCGCGCCTGGATCTTCATAGACCACGCCATCGGGCGTGCTCGCGCCCTTGTCGATCGTCCAGCCTTCGGGGAAGGTGATCGAAAATCCGCGTTCGACATTCACATAATTGCGGCTCTCTGCCTCGCTTACCGCCTGCTGGCTTTCCAGCGCCTTGGCGGCTGCGGCGTTGGCTGCGGCCGCCAGTTGCTCCTGGCTGGGCGCGTCGCCCACCGGTTCGGTGCGGCCGCAGGCGGCGAGCAGCAGGATGGAAAGGCAGGCGGCGGCGGAGGCGGCGGTCTTCATGATCGTTCCAAAGCATAGCCGGCGCGTGAATACAACGCCCCGGCGGAGCGGCGGGACGGATCGTGCGGCCACCGGTTCACGCGGCGCTGTCGATCCCGAGTTCGGCCAGCTTGCGGTAGAGCGTCGAGCGGCCGATCCCCAGCCGCCGGGCGACCTCCGTCATGCGGCCACGATAATGGCCGATGGCCAGGCGAATGACGTCGGCCTCGATATCGGCCAGCTGCCGGACGTGGCCGTCCCCTTCGAACAGGGTGATGCCCGCGCCGTCGCGATGCGGCTGCGGCGCAGTGCGCGGGCGCAGCATATGGACGTCGCCCGACGATTGTATTCGGATCTGCTGGGCGATCTGAGGAAAATCCTGCGGCGTCAGCGCATCGCCCTCACACAGCACCGCGGCGCGGAAGAGGGCGTTCTGCAACTGGCGGACGTTGCCGGGCCAGCCATGCTGCATCAGCAGTGCGAGCGCATCGTCGGTCAGGCCCAGGCCGCGCATCCCCGGCTGGGCGGCGATGCGGGCGAGCAGGTGGCGGCAAAGCGCGGGTATGTCGCCCATCCGCTCGCGTAAGGGCGGCACGGTCAGCTGCACCACGTTCAGCCGGTAATAGAGGTCCTCGCGGAACCGTCCCGCCTCGATCTCGTCGCTCAGCCGCTTGTTGGTCGCCGCGATCACGCGCACATCGACATGGATCGGCCGTCGCGCGCCGATGGGCTGCACTTCCCCGTCCTGCAGAACGCGCAGCAGCTTGACCTGCGCGTCGAGCGGCATCTCGCTCACTTCGTCCAGGAAGATGGTGCCCAGGTCCGCGCTGGCGAACTTGCCAACATGTCGGTCGAACGCGCCGGTGAAGGCGCCGCGCTCATGGCCGAACAGTTCCGATTCCACCAGGTTGGAAGGAATCGCGCCGCAATTGACCGTCACCATCGCATGACGGTGGCGGGGCGATGCCGCGTGGATGGCCCGCGCGATCACATCCTTGCCGACGCCGCTCTCGCCCTCGATCAGCACCGGCACCCGCGCCCGTGCCGCCTTCGCCGCGATGGCGAGCGCTGCGCGGAATTGCGGCGCGGAGCCGACCACATCCTCGAAGGAGAGGGGGGCGGTGATCTTTTCGGTCAGCGGGCGCAATTCTCCGGCGTGCGCGCCCTCAGCCCGCGTCGCGTTGAGCGCGGCGAGCAGCCGTTCCGGGGCGATCGGCTTCGACAGATAATCGGTCGCGCCCGCGCGCATGGCCTCTACCGCCACGGCGACATTATTGTGCGCGGTCAGCACCAGGATGGGCAGCGCCGGCCGCCGCATCCGGATTTCGCGGATCAACCCAGCCGGCTCATAATCGGGGCTATACTGGTCCAGCAGGACCGCATCCAACTGCATCCCGTCCTGGGTGCCGAGCGTCGCGATCGCGCTTTCGCCGTCGCCTGCAAAGACAGTGCGCCAGCCGGCGCGCGAGGCCAGCGCCGACACCAGTCTGCGCTGCGCCGGTTCGTCGTCGATCAGCATCAGCATCGGTACGCCGTCGCGCGTCATCGCCACCCCTTCAAGACACCAGGCGGCCGACGTTAGCGCTAGCAGGTAAAAGCCGGCTTAACTGCGAAAGATTTTCTTGTGCCGCGGCGGGTTGAGAGGCGTGTCGCTTGAATATAAGGGTGAAGACAAGAACAACCTCTGGGGACTGGATATGGCATCTAACGACATGAAGAGCGCGAACGATACCTACGCCGGATTTGTCGGATTGGTGAAGTGGGGCACGATCGCCAGCGTCATCGTGGCCGCCATCGTGGTGTTGCTGATCTCCAGCTGATCCGCTGGCAAAACGGGGAGGGGATAAAAAGATAATGAAAATAGCGGTGGTTAAGGAACAGGCGGCAGGCGAAAAGCGTGTCGCTGCCACGCCGGAGACGGTGAAGAAGTTCAAGGCGCTGGGCGCTGAAATGGCCGTGGAGGCCGGGGCCGGGCTGACGGCGTCGATCGCCGATGCCGATTATGCGGCGGCGGGTGCGGCGGTGGCGGATCGCGCGGCGGTGCTGGCCGGGGCCGACGTCGTTCTGGGGGTGCAGGGGCCTTCGCCCGACAGCCTTGCCGGCGCGAAGCCGGGTGCCTGGATCGTGGCGGGGCTCAATCCCTTTGGTGACCGCGCGCGCGTCGATGCCTATGCGGTGGCCGGCTATGAAGCGCTGGCGATGGAATTCATGCCGCGCATCACCCGCGCGCAGTCGATGGACATCTTGTCCTCGCAGTCGAACCTGTCGGGCTACAAGGCGGTGCTGGACGCCGCCGCCGAATATGGCCGCGCCTTTCCGATGATGATGACGGCGGCCGGCACGGTTTCCGCGGCCAAGGCTTTCATCATGGGCGTGGGTGTCGCCGGCCTCCAGGCGATCGCCACCGCACGTCGCCTGGGCGCGCAGGTCAGCGCGACCGATGTGCGCTCGGCGACCAAGGAACAGATCGAATCGCTCGGCGCCAAGGCGATCTTCGTCGAGAAGGTCGCGGGGATTGAAGGCGAAGGGTCAGGCGGCTACGCAACCGAGATGTCCGACGAATATAAGGCCGCGCAGGCGGAACTCGTCTCGGCCCATATTGCCAAGCAGGACATCGTCATCACGACAGCGCTCATTCCTGGCCGTCCTGCCCCGCGCCTCATCACCGACGCACAGATCGCGACGATGAAGCCGGGCAGCGTGATCGTCGACCTCGCGGTCGAGCAGGGGGGTAATG
Organism: Sphingobium sp.; assembly: GCA_013911745.1. Classification (GTDB taxonomy): domain Bacteria; phylum Pseudomonadota; class Alphaproteobacteria; order Sphingomonadales; family Sphingomonadaceae; genus Sphingobium; species Sphingobium olei. The sequence continues at coordinate 6,882 of JACESO010000029.1, forward strand.
TCGAAGGCGCGGTGGCGGGCGAAGTGGTCGAGCGCCACGGCGTCAAGATCGTGGGCCATCGCAACGTGCCCTCGCGGCTCGCCGCCGACGCCTCGGCCCTGTTCTCGCGCAACCTCTACAATTTCCTGTCCGCCTTCTGGGACAAGGAAAAGAATGCGCCGGTGCTGGACGAGGAAATCGGCAACGCCATCCGCCTGACGCAGGGCGGCAAGGTCGTCAACGAACGACTGCTGGGCTGACGTCCGCTTGACACGGCGCGTGCCCGCCAAAGGGGTGGGGGCGCGCGACACAGGTTCCGCGCCGCTGCGCCGGAACGAACGGGGAGTAGGAACGATGGACTTCATCTCCATCCTGTCGATTTTCGTGCTGGCGTGCTTCGTCGGCTATTATGTGGTGTGGTCGGTGACGCCGGCGCTCCACACGCCGCTGATGGCGGTCACCAACGCCATTTCGTCGGTCATCATCGTCGGCGCGCTTGTCGCGTCGGCGGAGGCCGGGAGCATCGCGGCGAAGGTGTTGGGGCTGCTGGCGGTGGTGCTGGCGTCGGTCAACATCTTCGGCGGCTTCGCCGTTACCGAGCGCATGCTCGCCATGTACAAGAAGAAGGAGCGCAAGTGATGCACGAACTCGCGCCCGTCTCGCCCTTCGTCGCGCTCGCCTATCTGGTCGCGGGCATCCTCTTCATCCTCGCCCTGCGTGGCCTCTCCAGCCCGGCGACCAGCCGGCGCGGCAACCGCATGGGCATGGTCGGGATGGCCATTGCCGTCGCCACCACGCTCTACACCCATGATGTGGTGAGCCTGCCCGAAATCGTCGGAGCGATCGTCGTCGGCGGCGGCATCGGCTTCGTCATCGCCCGCCGCATCGCCATGACCGCCATGCCGCAACTCGTCGCGGCCTTCCACAGCCTCGTCGGCCTTGCCGCCGTGCTGGTGGGTGCGGCGGCCTATCTCAATCCGGGCGCGTTCGGCATCCTCGATCCGCTGACGGACGAGATCCAAAACGCCAGCCGGATCGAAATGGGGCTGGGCGTCGCGATCGGCGCGATCACCTTCTCCGGATCGGTCATCGCCTTCCTCAAATTGAACGGCAACATGTCGGGCAAGCCGATCATGCTTCCGGGCCGCCACCTCATCAACCTCGGCACGCTGGCGGCGATCCTGGGCTTGATCGCCTATTTCGTGACCGACCAGAGCCCGTGGATATTCTGGACGGTGACGGCCCTGAGCTTCGTCATCGGATTCCTGCTCATCATCCCGATCGGCGGCGCGGACATGCCGGTCGTGGTGTCCATGCTGAACAGCTATTCGGGCTGGGCCGCCGCGGCGATGGGCTTCACGCTCGGCAACAGCGCGATGATCATCACCGGTGCGCTGGTCGGCTCCTCCGGCGCGATCCTCTCCTACATCATGTGCAAGGCGATGAACCGCAGCTTCATCAGCGTCATCGCCGGCGGCTTCGGCGCGGAGGCCGGTGGCGCGTCGGGCGGCGCGGCGGCGGTTGATCGTCCCTACAAGCGCGGCAGCGCGGAGGATGCGGCGTTCCTGATGAAGCAGGCGGACAGCGTCATCATCGTGCCTGGCTATGGCATGGCGGTTTCCCAGGCGCAGCACGCGCTGCGCGAGATGGGCGACCTGCTCAAGAAGGAAGGCGTTTCCGTCAAATATGCCATCCACCCGGTGGCGGGCCGTATGCCCGGCCACATGAACGTGCTGCTGGCTGAAGCCAACGTTCCCTATGACGAGGTGTTCGAGCTGGAGGACATCAACGGCGAGTTCGGCCAGGCCGACGTCGCCTTCGTCATCGGCGCGAACGACGTGACCAATCCGGCGGCCAAGACCGACAAGACATCGCCCATCTACGGCATGCCGATCTTGGATGTCGCCAATGCCAAGTCGGTGCTGTTCGTGAAGCGCTCCATGGGCGGTGCTGGCTATGCCGGCGTCGATAACGAAGTCTTCTACATGGACAACACCATGATGCTGCTGGCCGACGCCAAGAAGATGGTCGAGGAAATCGTCAAGGGGCTTGCCCACTAACCGGGCCTTCCCCTAACCATGAACGGGACGGCGGGAGCGGCAGGCTCCGCCGTCCCTTTTCATATCGGGGACTTGGGAACATCATGCGCAAACTCGGCCTGATCGGCGGCCTTAGCTGGACCTCGACCGCGCGCTATTATCACATCATCAACCAGGCCGTGCACCGCGCGAAGGGCGGGCAGCACAGCGCCCCGCTGCTGATCGAAAGTCTGGACTTCGCGGATGTCGCGCGCTGCGCCACGGAACAGGATTGGGATTGCGCGGCGGGCCAGTTGATCGCGTCGGCCAAGCGGCTGGAGCAGGCGGGCGCGCAAAGCCTGCTGATCTGCGCCAATTCCATGCACCGCGTCTATGATCAGGTGCAGGCGCAGGTCGGCGTGCCCATCATCCACATCGCCGAAGTCGTAGGCGCCAGGATGCAGGCGGATGGCATCGAGCGCGCGGCCCTCATCGGCACGCGCAACGTCATGACCGAGAAATTCTACCGCCAGCGCCTCGTCGCCCACGGCGTCTCGCTCCTTCCCGCCGACATGGACCTCGCTGAGCGCATCGACCGGATCGTTTATGACGAGCTCACGGTGGGGAAGGTCAGCAAGGAATCGGAGCGCTTCATGAAGTCGGAACTCACCGACATCGCGAAGCAGGATGTTCAGGCCGCGGTCCTCGCCTGCACCGAACTGGAGCTGATCGTGGATGTGAAGGCGAACGTCCTGCCGATCTATGATTGCACGCACATTCACGCCAAGGCGGGCGTCGATTTCATCTTGGGATAAGGCCATGCGCCCTCATTGGAGCGCCGGTGCATCAAGGAGCGGGATTATCCCGGCTCGGTGATCGCTGGGTCCATATCCCCCAGCGCCAGCCGCAGCAGCTCCACCATGGCGTTGCGTGCCGCTGCCGTGTCCCGCGCAGCGATCGCTTGAAACACGGCGCGATGATCCGGCAGAGGGTCGCGCGGCATCATCTGCTTGCGATGCTTGAAGGTCGTGGTCCAACTCACCGCCGCGCCCACCGAGCTTGCCAGTGCGGCAAGCGCGTCATTCCGGGTTGCCGCCAATATGGCGTGGTGAAACCGCTGGTCCGCCGCGCGGCCTTCCGGGGTGGAAAGGCCATGGCGCGCCATCTCGCCCAGGGCAGCCTCCATGATCGCCACCTGATCGTCGGTGCGCCGCCGCGCCGCAAACTCCGCGGCCGCCGGTTCGATCACGCCGCGCAGCTCGAACAGATCGCGAATGAAGGCTGCGTCGGGTTCGCCGGCGAACATCCATGCCAGCATCTCGGGGTCCAGCACGTTCCAACGATGGCGCGGCAGCACCCTCGTTCCGGCCTTGGGGCGGCTTTCCAGCATGCCCTTGGCGATCAGGATGCGGACCGCTTCGCGATAGGCGGTGCGGGACACGCGAAGCCGCTCCGACGCTTCGATTTCACCTTCGAAAAGATCGCCCGGCTTGTGCCGCCCGGTCAGGATGGCGGTGCCCAGATCGCGCGCGATCGCCTGGTGGATGCGGAGCGCGCTTTCGTCCGATCCGAACGGTCCGTCCCTGCGCGCGCTCCCCATGGATCTTCCCCTCCGGATCAGTCCTCGAATGTAGCGGTAGGACAATGGCGGCCGCAAAGAAAGGCGTCCGCCACCAGACGCAGCGGCGCCAGGTCGACATCGATCGCCCCGCCGGCCACCAGATCAACGAAACGGCGGTACATGGCGGGATATTCCTCGTCCGGTGCCTTCATCTGCACTTCGCCGTCCAGGCGCAGCATATTGCCGCCTTCCGACAGGAGCAGGCTGCCCTGTTCCGTCTCCACCGCGATGTCCCAAGTCTGCGGTCCGGTCTGCCGCCAGTCGAACACGGCGTCAATGGCCGCGCCGGAAGCGGTCGCCATGCGAAGCGCAGCGCCGATCGGCGCCTGCTTGTTTTCCGGCACGTCCAGCTCGGCGGAGAGCAGGGTCACGGGTTCTGGCACGATCTCGGTCAGGATCGACAGGGCGTTGATGCCCGGATCGAACACGCCGAAACCGCCCGGTTCCCAGATCCAGGGCTGGCCGGGGTGCCAGTGGCGCACATCCTCGCGCCACTGGATGTCGATGCTACGAACCGCGCGCTCAGCAATCCAGGCCTTTGCCTGAGCGACGGCTGCCGCATAACGGCTGTGCCAGCTGGCGTAGAGCGTGACGCCCTGCGCCTTTGCCAGCGTCACCAGTGCATCCACTTCCGACACGGTCGCGCCGGGCGGCTTTTCCAGGAAGACATGCTTGCCCGCGAGCAACGCCTGCCGGGCCGCCGCATAGCGCACCTGCGGCGGCTGGCAGAGGATCACCGCGTCGAGATCGCCTTCGCCAGCGAGCATCGCGTCGAGGTCGGGATAGTTGTTCACCCCTTCGCCCTGCGCGTTGCGGCTGGCGACGGCGACCAGTTCGATGCCGGCAGTCTTTTCGATCGCGGGCAGGTGTTGGTCGCGCGCGATCTTGCCGAGGCCGAGGAGACCTGCCCGGATCGTCATGCCGCGATGCTCAGCTTGCCTTCGATCCGGCGCGTCAGACCCCACGGATTGGATTCCTGCAGCGCCGGAGGCAGCAACGCGTCGGGCACGTCCTGATAGCAGACGGGGCGCAGGAAGCGCATCATCGCCAGCGTGCCGACCGAGGTCGAGCGGCCATCGGCGGTGGAGGGGAAGGGTCCGCCATGCACCATGGCGTGCGTCACCTCGACCCCGGTCGGCCAGCCGTTGGTCAGGATGCGCCCGACCTTGCGCGACAGGGTGGGCAGCAGCTTGGCGGCATTCTCCTCATCACCGGTGCCGAGTTGGAGTGTGGCCGTCAGCTGGCCCTCCAGGCCCGCGATGGTCGCGATCACTTCTTCGATGCTGGAACAGCGGATCAGGACGGACGAAGACCCGAACACTTCCTCCGCCAGCACCGGGTTCGACTGGAAGGTCGCGCTGTCGGTCGCGAAGAAGGCGGCCTGGCCGCGGTTGACGCCTTCCGGCTCCGTTCCGCGCGCCACGGTGGTGACGCCGTCCGCGCCTACCAGAGCCGCGACGCCCTTCTCATAGGCTTCGTGGATGCCCGGCGTCAGCATGACCTGCGGCGCCGCGCCCGAAAGCGCCTGCGCCGCTGCGGCGACGAACGTGTCGAGATCCGGGCTGTCCAGCGCGATGACGAGGCCCGGGTTGGTGCAGAACTGGCCCGAACCCATCGTCAGTGACCCGACGAAAGCGGTGCCCAGCGCCTCGGCGCGATCGGCCAGCGCACCCGGCAGCAGGACGACAGGGTTGATGGACGACATTTCGGCATAGACGGGGATCGGCTCGGGGCGCGATGCGGCGATCTTCATCAGCGCCGTGCCGCCGCCGCGCGACCCGGTGAAGCCGACCGCCTTGACGCGCGGGTCGGCGACCAGCGCGCCGCCCAGCGCGCGGTTCGCGCCCGGCAGGTAGGAGAAGACACCTTCATGCAGGCCCTTGCTCTTCACCGCCGCCTGGATGGCGCGGGCGACCAGTTCGCCCGTCCCGGGGTGCGCGCCATGACCCTTCACGATCACCGGCGAACCGGCAGCGAAGGCGGCGGCGGTATCGCCGCCCGCCACCGAGAAGGCCAGCGGGAAGTTGGATGCGCCGAACACGGCGACCGGCCCGACCGAATGGTTGACGCGGCGCAGGTCTGCGCGCGGCAGGGGCGCCCGATCGGGCATCGCATGATCGATGGTCGCGTCGAGCCAGTCGCCCAGTCGCACGTAGGAGGCGAACAGGCGCAGCTGACCGACGGTGCGGCCCCGCTCGCCTTCCAGGCGGGCGCGGGGGAGGCCGGTTTCCGCCATCGCCGTTTCGATCAGCAGGTCGCCGATGCCCATGATGTTGTCGGCGACGGTTTCCATGAACGTCGCGCGCGCGTCGGGCGACAGGGTCGAGAAGCTCTCGAACGCGGCTTCGGCCAGCGCTGCGGCTTCATTGACTTCGGCCTCCATGGCGCTCGAGAAGGCGACGGTGCCCTTCTCTCCGGTGGCCGGATTGATGGCGTAAAATGGTTCGCCGCCGGTGCGCTCGCTCGCGCCGATCAGCATGGCTCCGTTGAACATGGCTATCTCCTTGGGGGGACAGAGGGCTTGTCATGTGCCGACGGGCGCTGGGCGGCCGACGGGATTTGAAAGGGTGGAAGGACGGGGCGATCGTCAGATGGTCCGTTGCCCCGTCGCTTTCAATGCTAAAATGGGAACGCTATCAATGATTGTCGCGGGGTAGGCCCTTGGTCTGCGCTATGCGTTGATATTTCTCCGCGCCTTCCAGGATCGCGCCGGTGTTGAGCTGGCCCACGACCGAGCGCTGGATTTCCTGCCACGGGGTCTGGGAAGCGGGATATTTGAACCCGCCCTCCGCGACCAGCGCGGCCCGGCGTGCTGCCAGTTCCTCGTCGGAAATCATGACGTTCACCGTTCCGGCCTTCAGGTCCATGCGCACCCGATCGCCATCCTTCAGCAGCGCAAGGCCGCCCATCGCTGCCGCTTCTGGCGACGCATTGAGGATGGAGGGGCTGCCCGACGTGCCCGACTGCCGGCCGTCGCCGATGCAGGGGAGGGCGTGGACGCCTTCGGTGATGAGATAGGCGGGCGGACGCATGTTCACGACCTCGGCCGCGCCGGGATAGCCGACAGGGCCAGCGCCGCGCATGAAGAGCAGCGTGTCGGGCGTGATGCCGGTCGCCGGATCGTCGATGCGGTGATGATAATCCTCCGGTCCGTCGAACACGATCGCGGGGCCTTCGAACGCGTCCGGATCGTTGGGGTTTGACAGATAACGGTCGCGGAATTCCTCGCTGATGACGCTGGTCTTCATTACCGCCGCATCGAACAGGTTGCCCGACAGAACCAGGAAGCCGGCTTCCTCCTTCAGCGGCTGGACGAACGGGCGGATGACCTTCTCGTCCTCGATTTCGACGCCGCGGCAATTTTCGCCCATGGTCTTGCCGTTGACGGTCATCGCGCCTTCACGGATCAGGCCCTGCTCGATCAGCTGGCCGACCACCGCCGGCACGCCGCCGGCGCGGTAATAGTCCTCCGCCAGATATTCGCCCGCCGGCTGCAGGTTGACGAGCAGCGGAATCTTGTGACCCACAGTCTCCCAGTCCTTGAGCGGCACGTCGACGCCCATGTGGCGGGCGATGGCGGTCAGGTGGATCGGGGCGTTGGTCGATCCGCCGATGGCGCTGTTGACCGCGATGGCGTTGTGGAAGGCGTCCACCGTCATGATGTCGGAAGGCTTCAAATCCTCATGGACCATTTCCACGATGCGCTTGCCGGTCAGGTAAGCCGCTTCCTGCCGGTCGCGGTACGGCGCGGGGATGGCGGCGGAGCCGGGCAGCATCATGCCGAGCGCTTCGGCGAGGCTGTTCATGGTGCTGGCCGTGCCCATGGTGTTGCAATAGCCGGTCGAGGGCGCGGAGGAGGCGACGAGCTTGATGAAACCTTCATCGTCGATCTTGCCGGCGGCGAGCAACTGGCGCGCATGCCAGACGATGGTGCCGGAGCCGGTGCGCTCACCTTTGAACCAGCCGTTCAGCATGGGGCCGACCGACAGGGCGATGGCGGGGATGTTGACGGTGGCGGCGGCCATCAGCAGTGCCGGCGTGGTCTTGTCGCAGCCGGTGGTCAGGATCACGCCGTCGAGCGGATAACCGTACATCGCTTCGACAAGGCCGAGATAGGCGAGGTTGCGATCAAGGCCAGCGGTGGGGCGCTTCCCGGTTTCCTGGATCGGATGCACCGGAAATTCGAGCGCAATGCCGCCCATTTCGCGGATGCCGTCGCGCATCCGTTCGGCCAGCACCAGATGGTGGCGGTTGCAGGGCGACAGGTCGCTGCCGGTCTGGGCGATGCCGATGATGGGCTTGCCGCTGCGCAATTCGTCCAGGCTGAGGCCGAAGTTCAGATAGCGCTCCAGATAGAGCGCGGTCATGTCGATATTTTCGGGATTATCGAACCAGGCGCGGCTGCGCAGCTTCGGGGTGGAATTGGACGAATCGCTCATAGGGCATCCTGACGCAAGGGAGAGGCGGCGCGCATTGACGCGCTTGCGATGCTGATATACTCATACATATTCTATTTCAAGCAGGCGAAGAGGATTGTTGTGATCGCTGTCGCGTTTCCGGTCATGAGGGCGGCCCGTTGACCTATCGCATAGTTGGTGACTGGGGCACGACCCGCCTTCGGCTGTTCAGGTTGGAGGGCGAAGCGGTCGTCGCGCATGCCTACGGGCCGGGGATCGGCGGTATCGGCGATGGCGCGGAGGCAGCGTTCGCCGCGACCATCGGCAATTGGCTGGTGGACGGCTTGCCGCAGTCGGTCACGCTGTGCGGCATGGCGGGCGCGCGCGACGGATGGATGGAAGCGCCCTATGCCGGATGCCCTGCCGATGCGCAGGCTTGGCGCGGGGTAGCGCGCCGCTTCGACTGGAAAACGACTCCTGTTGCGATCCTTGCCGGGCTGGCGTGTCGACATGACGACGACATGCCGGACGTGATGCGAGGAGAGGAGACGCAGATTTTCGGTGCATGCGAGCTCAATCCCGCCCTGACTCAAGGGCGGCATCTGATCGTGTTGCCGGGTACGCACAATAAATGGGCTTTGATTGAAGAGGGGCGGGTCATCGCATTCCGCACCGTCCCCACCGGCGAACTATTCGCACTGTTGAAAGGCCGGTCCACCTTGGGAGGCGAAGGCGGTGTCGCAGACTCGTCGGAGGAGGCTGCGGGCTTTGCCGAAGGGCTGGAACAGGCCGGCGGAGGCCAGTTGCTGACGTCGCTTTTCGCGGCGCGGACGATGCGCTTGCGTTCCGGCCGTTCGGTCAGTTGGACCATGGGTTACCTGTCCGGCCTGCTGATCGGCTGCGAGATCGGCGAAGTGCGGGCGAGCCTGGGGGATGGGCAGGACATAGTCCTGATAGGCGACCCACAGCTCAGCGCGCGCTATGCGCAGGGACTTGCCCGGCAGGGGCTGCAAAGCCGGACGATGGACGGGGAGGCATGCGTGCTTGCGGGACTCATGATGGCGGAAGGACGGGTGGTATGACGGTCGATGAACTGCTGGCCGACGGCGCGCCTCCCATATGCGCCATCCTGCGCGGCGTGCGGCCCGATGAAGCTGTCGCCACCGGAGCGGCGTTGATCGACGCGGGTATCCGTATCCTGGAGGTGCCGTTCAACTCGCCGGAGCCGCTACGTAGCATCGCCGCCATGCAGGATGCGTTCGGGTCCGATGCGTTGATCGGCGGGGGGACGGTGCTGAGCGTCGCGGCCGTGGAGGATCTGCATCGGGCAGGCGGCCGCATCATGGTGACCCCGAACACCAATCCGCAAGTGATCGCCAGGGGCGCGGAACTGGGATTGGAACTGCTACCCGGTTTCATGACGCCGAGCGAAGCCTTCACGGCGATCGATGCCGGGGCCAGGCGGATCAAGCTGTTTCCCGCCGGACGGTTGGGGCCGGCCTATGTGAAGGCGGTGAAGGACGTGCTGCCGCGCGACGTGGGCGTGTGGGCCGTTGGCGGCACCGATGCCGATACGATCGGAGAATGGCTTGCGGCCGGCTGCGAGGGGGTGGGCGTGGGCGGTGCGCTCTATCGCCCTGGTGATGGAGCTGCCATCGTCGCCGAGCGTGGCCGCACGCTGGTGACGGCTTGGCAAAGAGCGCGCGGGTGACGCGGACAGGCTGGTCCCGGGTGAGACATTACGCCGCTTGAAAAGCCCAGCGCCTGGGCGCATGCACCGGCCATGACTGTACATCGCTCTGACGGCACCGCTCGGCCCGCGGCATTGGCCCGCTGGCTCCTCATGGTCGCCTGCCTGGTCTTTTGCATGGTGGTGGTGGGAGGCATTACCCGCCTGACCGAATCCGGCTTGTCGATCACGCAATGGAAGCCGATCGCCGGAGCCATTCCGCCGCTGACCCACGACCAGTGGATGGAGGCCTTTCGCCTCTACCAGCAGATCCCGGAATATCGGCAGATCAACCGGGGGATGAGCCTGTCTGATTTCCAGTTCATCTTCTTCTGGGAATGGCTGCACCGGCTGCTTGGGCGGCTGATCGGCCTTGCCTTCGTCCTGCCGCTTGCCTGGTTTGCGTTTAAGCGGGCCATTCCGCGCGGCTATGGGCTGCGCCTGATGGCGTTGCTGGCACTGGGCGGGCTTCAGGGCGCGATCGGATGGTGGATGGTGAAGTCAGGCCTGTCCGTTCGTACCGATGTCAGCCACTATCGTTTGGCGGTGCATCTGCTCACGGCGCTCTTCATCATGGGCGGCCTCATCTGGACGGCGCTCGATCTGCAGGCGTTGGCGCGCGAGCCACGGTCCCGCCCGGCGACGTTGCGTCCCTTCGCGCTCGTGGTGCTACTGCTTCTTGCCGTGCAGCTGATGCTGGGCGCGTTCACGGCGGGGCTCGACGCGGGCTATGTTTCCAGCACATGGCCGCTGATGAACGATCATCTGGTGCCGGAAGGGATCAGTTGGATGGGATCGCTCTGGGCGACCATCTCCAGCGATCCCTATCTCGTCCATTTCCTCCATCGCTGGTGGGCCTGGATCGCGGCTGCGGCCTTGTTCGTGCTGGCGGCTCGGGCGAAGCAGGCGGGCCGTCGCCCCGCGGCCGTCGCCATCCATGCGGCGGTGGGCACGCAGATCGTGCTGGGCATCGCAACCGTCATCAGCGGCATCGCGCTGCCGCTGGCCGTGCTGCATCAGGCGGTTGGCGCTCTGGTGGTCGCTGCTGCCGCCTGGGGGGCGCACGCGGTCGGCGCAGACAGGCGGTGAGGACCGCGTCGTTCCTGGTGGCGGTGACTGCGATCGTTCAACCTGCGGCGGCCGAAACCGTCGCCATTCCCTTCGCGCCGCCGACGGGGACAGCGCTGACCTACCGGATCGACCAGCAGCGTCCCGTCGCCGGGCTATCCAGCTTCTTCCGCGCGGTGCGCCTGTTGCGGTTCGAGCGGGCGGGCAGCGGATATACGCTCTTCGCCACCTTGCAGTCGATCGACACGGACGCGCCCGCTTCCGGAGCCGAGCCCTACAGGGCCGCGCTCGGACCGCTGTTGGGCGTCGAAATGCACTTCCGGCTGGACGGCGCTGGTCGCATCGTGGCGCTGGACGACATGGACGCCGTCTGGAGCAGCGTACAGAAGGGGCTGGCCGCGATGATGGCCGCCTTTCCGCCCGACAGCAGCCGGTACAAGGCCGCTGCGCGCGTGCAAGCGCTGTTCGCCGGGCTTTCGGCCGAGGGCAAGCTGGCGTTGCTGGCCGGGGAATTGCAGCCCTTGTTCCTCTTTTCCGGCAGCGATGTCGCCGACGGTCCGGGTCGAGGGCTTCGCACCATGGCCGGCTCTCCGCTTGGCAAGCCGGTCCAGGTGGAAGGAACGCTGAAGATCATAGCGCAGGCGGCGGCCAGGCTTGACCTAGAGGAGAAGCTGGCGGGAGAAGGCGTTCAGGTGGCGGTTCGTTATGGCCTGTCTCGCCAGACTGGCATGGTCGAAGATCAGGAGCGCAGCCTTACCATGGGTGCGCTGTCGATGACGGAAAGCAGGAGCCTTATGCTGGCCAAATAGGCCGCGGTATTATTTTACCCGTCAGCAAAGCCGCCGAATCTCTTGACTTCGCCACCCGCAATCGTCATTAGCGGCGCACTTCCGGGTGTCGGCGACGGCGCCCGGTTCCTTTTTTCATTCGGAGCATAAGCACCATGAAGGCGCTGATGAAGACCACCAAGCCGGCGACCCCGGCGACGGTCGAAAAGAAGTGGATCCTGATCGACGCGGAAGGTCTCGTCGTCGGCCGCCTCGCTTCGACCGTGGCGAATATCCTGCGCGGCAAGCATAAGCCGAGCTTCACCCCCCATGTCGATTGCGGTGACAATGTCATCATCATCAACGCGGCGAAGGTGAAGTTCACCGGCCGTAAGCTGACCGACAAGGTTTACTACAAGCACACCGGCTATGCCGGCGGCATCAAGGAAACCACGCCCGCCAAGATCCTGGAAGGCCGTTTCCCCGAGCGCGTCCTGGAAAAGGCCGTGGAGCGCATGATCCCCCGTGGCCCGCTGGGCCGCCAGCAGATGCGCAACCTGCGCATCTTCGCCGGTGCCGAGCATGCTCATGAAGCCCAGAACCCCGAAGTGCTCGACTTCGCGTCGCGCAACCGCAAGAACAAGGTGGGTGCATAATGTCCGATAACCGTCAGTCCCTGTCCGACCTCGCGTCGCTGACCGCCAATGCCCCTGCCGCTCCGGCCGCAGTCGAAGGCGGCGAGGCGCCTGCCGCTCCGGTCCAGCCCTCCGCTCCGCTGCGCGCGCAGGAAATCGACGGCCTCGGCCGCGCCTATGCCACCGGCCGGCGCAAGGACGCCGTGGCCCGCGTGTGGGTGAAGCCCGGCACCGGCAAGATCACGGTCAACGGCCGCGATCAGGAAATCTACTTCGCCCGTCCGACCCTGCGCCTTGTCATCAACCAGCCGTTCGGCGTGACCGATCGTGTCGGCCAGTATGACGTCGTCTGCACCGTCAAGGGCGGCGGCCTTTCGGGCCAGGCCGGCGCGGTCAAGCATGGCATCGCGCAGGCGCTCAGCAAATATGAGCCGGCGCTGCGCAGCGCGGTCAAGGCCGAAGGCTTCCTGACCCGCGATCCCCGCGTCGTCGAGCGCAAGAAGTACGGCAAGGCGAAGGCCCGCCGCAGCTTCCAGTTCTCGAAGCGCTAATCGCGTCTGCAAGGATAGGAAAGGGGCCGGTTTTCCGGCCCCTTTTTTCATGTCCGGTCGGCCTCAGCTTTCGCGCGGCACGGCGACGTCGATCGCGCCGGGGGCGATCTTCACCGTTGCCGGCGTCCTGGCCAGCACCTCCCCGTCGATCGAGATGCGCTGCCGCGGTCGCGTGTCGATGCGGAAGGACGCGCCGTGGAATTCCTGCGTCAGCGCGTCGCGGTCCCGCAGCTTGACGAATTTGGCATACCAGTCCCAGGCAAGGTGGGGTTTCGAACGGCCGACAACGGCCTGGATCACGATCTCTCCGGTATCGACATCGGCGTTGTCGGACAGTTCCACGCCGCCATGATAAGGACCATTGAGGATGCGCACCTCCGTCGACCAGAGGCGGTGCTCCTTGACGCCATCGTCGATGGTCAGGCGGAAAGGGCGGAAGCCGACCGAACATTTGACCGCCCAGATCAGATAGCCGATGCGGCCGAGATAGCGCTTGAGTTTGTGCGGGACGGTTTGGCCGATCATCGGCGACAGGCCCATCGACGCGGCATTCACGAAATAATCCCGGTCTATCATGCCGAGGTCGACGCGACGCCTGCGCCCGGTGGCGATCGCCTGCACCGCGCCGTCGAGGTCGAGCGGCAGGCCCAATGTCCGGGCGAAGCTGTTGGCCGTGCCGAGCGGCAGCACGCCGAAGACGCATTCCCGGCCCACCAGTTCGTCCACCGTGCCGGACATCGAACCGTCGCCGCCACCCACAATCACCATGGGCGCTCCGTTCTCCACCGCTTGCCGCACCGTAAGCGCGAGCTGTTCCGGCTCCTCCACGCCATGCGCGGCGATCAGGCGGATGCCCGCCGCCTCCAGCTTCTGCCGGGCCTGCGCGAACAGATTCTGGCCTTTGCGGCTGTGCGCGTTGACCACGAGGATGGCTTCTTTGGGGAGCGGCTTCGTTTCCATGCTGCAACCAATTCCCGGCGACGCATTTGGGTCCGCAGGAAACAGGAGCGGCCTATATTCGTTAGCCTGCCATGGCCCGCATCGCCCATCTTTCCGACATCCACTTCGGCGCGAACGATCAGAAGATCGTCGATGCCGCCACCGCCTGGCTTGAGGAGCGTCGCCCGGACCTGACGATCATCAGCGGCGATTTCACGCAGCGGGCGCGGGTAGAGCAATTCAAGGCGGCGTCGGCCTGGCTCAACCGGTTGCAGGCGGCGGGGCTGAAGACGCTGGTCGTGCCGGGCAATCACGACATCCCTCTGTACGACGTGGTGCGCCGCTTTGCCGCGCCGCTCGACCGCTACAAGCGCTACATCAGCAATGTGCTCTGCCCCTGGTATGAGGATCGGGAGGTCGCGATCTTGGGTCTTAACACCGCGCGATCGCTGACGATCAAGGACGGACGGATCAACCATGCGCAAATGGATTTGCTGCGTGAGAAGTTCGCCGCCGTGCCGCCCGACAAGACCCGCATCCTCGTCACCCACCATCCGCTCTTCGCCATGCCGATCGGTAAGGGCACCGAGTTGAGCGAGGCGGTGGGGCGGCATGACGATGCGGTCAAGGCGGTGTGCGAGGCGGGAGTCCATCTGACGCTGGCGGGCCATTTCCACCGTACCTATGCCGAGGCGGCGCAGAAGATGGCGGAGCATAGCGGCGGGGCGCTGGTGATCCAGGCAGGCACCGCGACCTCCACGCGGTTGCGCAACGACGAACCGCAGAGCTTCAACTGGCTGCATGTCCGCCGCAACAACGAGATGGAACTGCAGGTCATCGTCTGGGACGGCGCGGCGTTCCGCAGGGCGAGCCATGTCGAATATCGCCGCGAGGACGAGGCATGGACCGCGCGGGAGGTGGTGGCGGAAGCGGTGCCGGGCGACGTAGAGCCGGGCCGCTTGCGCCGCAGTGCCCTATAGGATTTCTTCGGCTTAACTTCGCATATTTCCCGTAAAAAGAGACATGGAATGTCGCCGGTAGGAAATTTGCGTAAAGCTGGCCGCGAAGCCGGTTGCCAATATCAACCCCTCCAATATGGCGGGTCGGAACGCTCGTAGGACAGAGTCAGTCGCCCAGATTGTGGCGCAGCATATCGGCATCCTTCTTCAGCCGCAGCAGCTGGTCCATGGGCAGTCCCACCCGTTCCATCAGGGCTTCGCCCAGACAGCCGCACCGTTCGCGCATTGCCGCGCCCTGATCGGTCAGGAAGACATTGACCTGGCGCTCGTCCGCCGGATTGCGGCGGCGCTCCACATGGCCTGCTCCCTCCAGCCGCTTCACCAATGGCGTCACCGTGCTCGATTCCAGCGCCAGCCGCTCGGCGATCGCCCCGATCGTCCTTCCGTCCTCCTCCCACAGCGTATGGAGAACCAGATATTGCGGATAAGTGATGCCCAGCATGTCCAGCGTCGGCTTATAGGCGCGGGTGATGGCCATGCTGGCCGCATAGAGGGAATAGCAGAGCTGGTCTTCCAAGGGGAGGGCGGCGGCCACGATATGCTCCTAGTCGGTGTTTCTCGCAAAATTATATATCGGGATAAATAATCTCTGGACAAGGCCAAAACGGAGTTATATATCGCGATAACAGTTACCCAAGAAAGGAAATCGACCATGACCGTGAACGTCATTTACACCACCCGCGCCACCTCCACTGGCGGCCGTGATGGAGAATCCCGTACCGAAGACGGCCGCTTCACTGCCAAGCTGTCGACGCCGAAGGAACTGGGCGGCGCGGGCGGCGAAGGCACCAACCCCGAGCAGCTGTTCGCTGCCGGCTATTCGGCCTGTTTCATCGGTGCGCTGAAGGTCGCCGGCGGCCAGTTGAAGATCCGCGTGCCCGCCGAAACCAGCGTCACCGCAACGGTCGGCATCGGCCCCAGGTCGGAAGGCGGCTTCGGCATCACGGCGGACCTTTCGATCAGCCTGCCGGGCCTGGATCGCGCCGACGCCGAAAAGCTGGTGGAAGCGGCGCACCAGATCTGCCCCTATTCCAACGCGACCCGTAACAATGTGGACGTTGGCCTGAGCATCGCGTGACGGCGAGCCTTCCATCATGAAGGCATATGAGGGGGAGGGGCGTCAGCCCTTCCCCTTGAGCGCGTCGGCCAGCGATACGGTCGCACTGCCACGACGGGCGGGCTTTGCCTGGCTAGGATCGGGCTTCCAGCCCGACAGATAAAGGATCGCCATCTGTTCGCCGGTGCGGCCGTCCGCATCGGCCGCCTGCGCGAAATGCGCCGCCGCGCGCATGAGAATGTCTCGGGTGAGCGCGGGCGCACCTGTAGTTAGTATGTTGCCCGCACCCATGCCGCGCAGGTCGTGCATCAGGCGCACGATATCGCCATAGCGTATCGTCAACGTCTCTCCGTCCGCCACCGGCATGGCGAAGCCGGCGCGGCTGAGCAGATCGCCTGCCGAGCGGACATCGACCTGTGGATGGACATGCTGCGCCGGCCGGTCGTCTTCGGCCGCCAGCAGGGCGCTCTTGAGCCGGGGCAGGCTACCCGCGCCGCTGAACGCCGCCAGCAACAGCCCATCCGGGCGCAGGATACGCCGCATCAGGATCAGCGCGCCCGGCAGGTCGTTGACGCTGTCCAGCGTGCCGCAGGCAAGGATAAGGTTGAAGCTGTCGTCGGCGAAGGGCAGTGCGTCCTCATCCGCCTGCACGCCCCGCGCCGCCTGTGCCGCCAGGAACCCGGCATCGACGCAGGCCACCCGCTTGCCCATGGCCTCCAGCGCCGCCTTCGCGCTATCGTCGGGACAGCCGATGACCAGCGCCTCGGGCAGGTCGCGCTGCACGTCGCGCAGCCGATCGAGCAATTCGTCCAGCATCGCGCGATAGAGGAAATCATGATCCGCAAAGCCCGGCACCATCCGGTCACGCTGACGCGCGCGGCGGGATCGGTCGAAAATATCGGGGCGGGATTCCATGGCGGGCCTTGTGCATGGGTGGGGAAGCGGGGACAAGGCAGATGATGGCTGTTGCCCCGCTTCTCAAGCTTTCCTTTCTCAGGGCTGCCTTTCGCCCCGCGCTTGATTATGCGCTGCCGCCGCGCTGCCCGGGCTGCGGCGCGATCGTGCAGGAGGATTTCGCCTTTTGCCTTCCCTGCTGGACCGGGATGGAATTTCTGGGCGAGCCCTGTTGCGCGCGATGCGGCGCGCCGTTCGATCATGATATGGGCGAAGGCGCAGAATGCGGCGCATGCCTTGCCGATCCGCCGCCCTGGGACAGCGCCCGCGCGGTGCTGGCCTATGGGGATGTCGCGCGCACGGTGGCGCTGCGCCTGAAATATGGGCGGCGGATCGGTCTTGCTCGGCTGATCGCGCGGCAGATGTTGCGCCATGCCGGAAGCGAGCCGGCGCTGATCGTGCCGGTGCCGTTGCACCGATGGCGGCTTTGGCAGCGGGGCTTCAACCAGTCTGCACTGATCGCTGACCATCTCGGTAGGCTCACTGGCTGGCGAGTCGAGAAGATGGCGCTGCGGCGCGTGAAGCGGACGGCGCCGTTGCGAGGCATGAACCCCAAGCAGCGGGCGCGGACGGTGCGGGGCGCCTTTGCGATTGAGCCGGGCCATCGTTTCGAGGGGCAGCGCATATTGCTGATCGACGACGTCCACACCAGCGGGGCCACGGCGGCGGCCTGCGCCCGCGTACTGAAGCGCGATGGGGCTGCGGAGATTCGCCTGCTGTGCTGGGCGCGGGTGCCGCCAGAAGGGATGGAGCCCGATTGACAAAGCGGCGCGTTCACCCAATTTGCCGGAAAAGGAGCATTTTTTAATGGCGCATGTCGAAATCTATACGAAAGGCTGGTGCGGTTATTGCGCGCGGGCGAAGGCGCTGCTGCAGGACAAGGGCGTGGCATTCGAGGAATATGACATCACAATGGGCGGTCCCAAGCGCGAGGAAATGCTGAGCCGGTCCAACGGCGGGACAACCGTGCCGCAGATCTTCATCGACGGGCAGCATGTCGGGGGCAGCGACGCGCTGGCCGCGCTGAACCGGGAGGGCAGGCTGGACGCCATGCTGGGCCTGTGACGCAGATGCGCGCCGCCCTGTACCAGATGACCAGCGGGGTCGATCCCGCCGCCAATGCTGCTGCCATCGTCGGGATGGCAAAGCGCGCGAAGGGCGAGGGCGCGGACATTCTGTTCACCCCGGAAATGGCGGGGTGCCTGGACCGGGACCGGGCGCGCGCCGCGCAGACGCTCCGGTCGGAAGCCGACGACGTGGTGCTGGCGGCAGTGCGCGACGCGGCGGCGCGGGAGGGGCTGTGGGTGCATATCGGTTCGCTGCCGCTCAAGGAGGAGCGCGCGGACGGGCGCTGGGCCAACCGGAGCTTCCTGATCGACGACAGCGGCACGATCAGGGCGCGTTATGACAAGATCCACCTGTTTGACGTCGATCTCGCCACGGGCGAAAGCTGGCGCGAGTCCTCCGTCTATGGGCCGGGCGAACAGGTGGTGGTGGCCGATACGCCATGGGGGCGGATGGGCTTTTCCATCTGCTACGATATGCGCTTTCCCGACCTCTATCGCGCAATGACCAATGCGGGCGCGACGATCCTGCTGGCCCCCGCCGCCTTCACGGTGCCGACGGGGCAGGCGCATTGGCATGTCCTGCTGCGCGCCCGCGCCATCGAAGCAGGCTGCTTCGTCATCGCGACGGCGCAGACGGGGCATCATCAGGATGGCCGCACCACTTACGGACACAGCGTCGTCATCGATCCTTGGGGCGAGGTTCTGCTCGACATGGGCGAAGAGGCGGGCCTGGGGCTTGCGGACATCGACCTGTCGCGCATAGGGGATGTGCGTGGGCGCGTGCCCGCGCTCGCCAACCGCCGCCCGATACCGCAGGATGTGACCGTTTCGTGATCGTGTTCGACCTGAAGTGCGCTGGCAACGGCCATGTGTTCGAGGCCTGGTTCGGATCGTCCGCCGACTATGAGGATCAGCAGGCGCGCGGGTTGATCGCCTGTCCGGTCTGCGGCGACGCCGATGTAGGGAAGGCGGTCATGGCGCCCGCCGTCGCGGCGAAGGGCAATATGCGGCCGGAGACTACCGCTGCTTCCGGCGGCGCGCCCGTGGCGATGGCGCAGGATCCGGCGAAGATGCGCGCGATGATCGAGGCGCTTGCGCAGGCGCAGAAGAAGGCGCTGGAGGAGTCCACCTGGGTCGGGCGCGATTTTGCCTCGCAGGCGCGCGCCATGCATTATGGCGAACAGGATCGCGCGAGCATCCATGGCGAGGTCGCCCCCGCGGAGGCGCAGGCCCTGGTCAGCGAGGGCGTCGAGGTCGCGCCGCTGCTCTTTCCCGTCATCCCGCCGCATGCGAAGAATTGACCGCCCGGCCCCGGCGCAATAGAGCGCTTCCCTGCGTGCGCCCATAGCTCAGCAGGATAGAGCGTCGGATTCCTAATCCGAAGGCCACAGGTTCGAATCCTGTTGGGCGCACCACCCATTCTCACAATGCCGATGATTCTAAGGCCCGCTCTGGCCTGGCCGCAGAACCGGCGCAGTTCCGCGCCATTTGTCGGTTGAGCTGACAAAGTAGTGGCCACAGAGACAGGCTTCAGCGGTCCAGAAACGGAAAAAGGGCCGCCCGTCTCAGGCGGCCCCTTCAGGTGGCACCGGGTTTCTGTTGGATCAGTCGAAGCCGAGAGCCTCGCGCTGCGCTTTCCAGTCCATCGGGATGGCGGCCATCTTCATGAGCTTGCGGCACGTCAGTTCCGATGGTTGACGGCCATCCAGAATGGCAGTGACAATGTCCGGCGCAAGGAAGGCGAGCCGGGCGATGCGTTCAGTAGAGCGATCATGCGCTGCATGTGCTTGAGTGAAGAGCTGCTGGCGAGCAGCTTCCGCCTTGCGGAGCAGGGCAACAAGGTCCCGATCGACCTTGCGCTGCCCCGCGCCTTCGGAGGCAAGCACGAGCTTCAGATTATGTCCGCGCTGATCCGGAACGGTCGGAATATCGATGGAGATACGAACGCCATCGTCCATGTTATCAGGAGCTACGCCGTCAAGCATTGCAACAAGCCGCCTTCGACTGATTGAGGCGGCGATGCCATCAATGCGAACCTCCAGCAGCAGGTTCATGGCCTGCAATGCCTCTCGGACATCTTTCTTTCGCCCAGCAGACAGTATCGACCGGAGCGCATCAGCAGCATGGATGCGCTGCTGGATCATCCGTGCATCGACCTGCGCCAACCCAGCGATGGTGTGCGCGTTGGCAAGGTGCCCTGCGATGGCGTTGATCACGCTCTCTTCAAGCTGGGGAGCGGGGAGGCGCAGACAGGGGGATTGCTCTATCGCAGGACCTGTCGTGCTGGAGACATAGTAGCGATACCGACGGCCGCTCTTTACCGCATGGCTGGGCGACATCGGACGGTCGGCATGATCGCGGATCATGCCGGTGAGCAGACTGGCGTGCCCACCGTTACCCCGGTCGCGCCGGGACCCGATGGCGCTGCGACGCTTGGCCTGGACTGCCTCCCATAGATCGCGATCGATGATGGCGGTATGCTGCCCCTCATGGATCCGATCGCGATGTCGGATCTGCCCGATATAGATGGGGTTGGAGAGAAGATGGTAGAGCGGCCCCCGTACGAACGGCAGGCCGCCGCGGATGGAACCGTCCCGCATCACCTGCTTCTTGGTAACGACGCCGTCTGCCTTCAGCTGCTCCATCAGCGCCATTACGGAGGGGAGCGCAAGATAGCTCTGGAAGATGTGAACCACGGTCGCTCCCTCAGCGGCATTGGGTACCAGCTTGCGATCGATCACATCATAGCCCAGCGGCACGGGCCCACCCATCCACATGCCTTTGGCCTTGGACTGGGCGATCTTGTCGCGCACGCGCTCGGCGATCACCTCACGCTCGAACTGGGCAAAGCTCAGCAGGACATTAAGGGTCAGCCGACCCATGCTGGTGGTGGTGTTGAACTGCTGGGTCACGGACACGAACGAAACGCCCGCAGCGTCGAACACGTCGACGATACGGGCGAAGTCGTTGAGGCTGCGGGTCAGGCGATCGACCTTGTAAACAATGACGATATCGATCTTCCCCGCCTGCACATCAGCCAGCAGCCGGACGAGGGCAGGGCGCTCCATGCTCCCACCTGAGAAACCACCGTCGTCATACAAGGCCGGAAGCACTGTCCAGCCCTCGTTCTTCTGGCTCAAGGCGTAGGCGGCGCAGGCCTCCCGCTGTGCGTCCAGGCTGTTGAACGCCATGTCCAGCCCCTCCTCGGTGGACTTGCGGGTGTAGATGGCGCAGCGCAGCCGACGCTTCTGGTTCATGGCCGCAGACCGAAGAAGCGTGGACCGGACCAGTGTGCGCCAGTGATATGCCGCGCGAGGGCAGAGAGCGAGGCGAAGCTCTGCCCCCTGTAGCTGCAGCGGCCTTTCTCCTCCATCAGCACATGGTGCGTGACGCCGCCCCACTCCCGAACCAGCTGTGTGCCTGATGGAGGGATGAGAGTGGCGGCGGTACGACCTCCACCGGGACCCGCTCCGCTTATCAGCCTCTGTCGCATCCGCTCGCCGGTTCCGCCCTGCGCTGAGCATTGGAGGTCAAAGGCAAGCGAGCGGGCAAGCAGGCTGGCAGCGACCAGCGGGGGCTCCTCTCCATGGACCCGCCGCCATTCCGCCTTGAGCTCAGTTGGCTTCATCGCTGCCAGAACAGCGACATGCGTCTCAACCTTCGCCATCAGGCCTGCGCCAGATGATAGCAGGTGACATCCCCGCGCTTGCGTCGGTCGATGTCGTGGCCCTTCTTCCGCAGGCCCGTCAGTGCGGCGCGCGTCGTGTGCGGCAGCCAGCTGGTGGCGCTGGTCAACTCATCCAGTGTGGCGCCGCCTTCACGCTCCAGCATCGCAAGCACGAGGGCGGCCTTGGTTTGCGCTTTGTCCCGAGGCGCAGGCTTGGGGGGCAGGTGTCGCGCGACATTCAGGTTGAGAAAGCGCGACAAACAAGATGAGAATCCTGCGTTCCGGGATTGGCGAAGGGCGTAGCCCGTAGCCGATGCCGGAACGCAGGAGGCGCCTTTTGAAGGGTGCCTGTGATGGTCGTGGTGGTCGCTATGGATTGGGTTTTCCCAGGGAGGAGGACCTGACGTGTGGCGGGCCGACACATCAACGATCATCAGGTGAGACTTTTCATGACCCACAGACGTAACGATCCCGTCGCCCTGGCGGCGGCCAAGGCCGGTTTCAGCCCGGCGACCGGCTACCGGGTGCTACAGGATGCGCGCCTGCCTTCCCAGCGACAGGCGCCGCGCGGCCGACGGCGGCCTGATCCGCTATCAGGCATTTTCGAAGAAGTCGTCGTGCCGATGCTGGAGGCCGCCCCCGGTCTTCGTC
>JACESO010000003.1 GCA_013911745.1 Sphingobium sp.
CTCTACGCCTTGCCCGGTGACGTCTTCCCGCGCTGGATGGCCGGATCGGTCGTTGGCCTGGGCGGTCTTGCCGGGGCGGTCGGCGGGATGCTGATGGCGAAGTTCGCGGGCGTGATCCTCGAAACCATCGGCAGCTACGGCCCGATCTTCGCCGTCGCCTCGGTCGCCTATCTGGTCGCGCTCGGCGTCATCCACCTTCTTCTGCCCCGCTATCAGCCGGTGGCGATCACCCCTTCCGAAAGCGCCGCATGACACTGCCCCTGCGTCTACATCCCGACCGTCTGTTTCCGTCCGATCCCGCGACGCGCGCGATCGCCCGTTCGCTCTACGAGACGGTGAAGCACCTGCCCATCGTCAGCCCGCACGGCCACACTGACCCGCGCTGGTTCGCCTATGACGAACCCTTCGCCAACCCCGCCGACCTGCTGATCGTGCCGGACCATTATGTGTTCCGGATGCTCTACAGCCAGGGGGTGAAGCTGGAGGAGCTGGGCGTGCCTACGGTGGACGGCAGCCCGACCGAGACAGACCCGCGCGCCATCTGGCATCGCTTCGCTGCGCATTATCCTCTGTTCCGGGGCACGCCTTCGCGCATGTGGCTGGACTGGGTCTTTGCCGAGGCGTTCGGGATCGACGTGCGGCTGGATGCGACGACGGCGGATCATTATTACGACATCATCGACGCGGCGCTCAAGACCGATGCCTTCCGGCCCCGCGCGCTGTTCGAGCGTTATAATATCGAGGTGATCGCGACCACCGAGGGGCCGCTCGATCCGCTCGATCATCATCGCGCGATCCGCGCCTCGGGCTGGGGCGGGCGTGTCATCACCGCCTATCGTCCCGACCCGGTGATGGACCCGGACGATCCGCGCTTCATCGACAATGTCCGGCGCTTCTGCGCGATGGCGGGCGAGGAGGACAGCTATGCCGGCTATCTGCGCGCACATGAAAAGCGGCGCGCCGAATTTCGGGAGGCGGGCGCGACATCGACCGACCACGGCCATCCCAGCGCCTTCACTGCCAATCTCTCGCTCGATGAGGCGGAGGCGCTCTATGGCCGGGTGACCAGCGGGCCGGTCGACGCGAAGGATGCGGAGCTGTTCCGCGGCCATATGCTGGTGCAGATGGCGCGGATGTCTATCGAGGACGGGATGGTGATGCAGCTGCACCCCGGCGTCCACCGCAGCCATAATGACGCCGTCCGCGCGCGCTTCGGCCGCGACAAGGGCGCCGACATTCCGGTTGCGGGGGAATTCGTCCGGGCGCTCAAGCCGCTGCTCGACCTGTACGGCAATGATCCGCGCCTGACGCTGATCCTCTTCACGCTGGACGAGGATGTCTATTCGCGGGAGCTTGCCCCGCTTGCCGGCCATTATCCGGCGCTGCGGCTGGGGCCGCCCTGGTGGTTCCATGACAGTCCGGAAGGGATGCGCCGCTTTCGCGAACGGATGACAGAGACTGCCGGCTTCTACAATATGGTGGGCTTCAACGACGACACGCGCGCCTTTCTGTCGATCCCGGCGCGCCATGATGTCGCTCGCCGCATGGATTGCGCCTGGCTGGCGCAGCTGGTCGTCGAACATCGGCTGGAAGAAGATGAGGCGCATGAAGTCGCCCACGACCTTGCCTACGCCCTCGCGAAGAAAGCCTATAAGCTGTGAAGAGACTATCGTCCGCCGCGCTGGCGGATCTGCCCGGCGACGTGATCCGCCCGGCCTATGATCGTGTCGCCGTCCGCTGCGGGGTCGTGCATATCGGCATCGGGGCATTCCATCGCGCGCATCAGGCGGTGTTCTTCGACGACGCGCTGAACGGGGGCGACCTGCGCTGGGGCATCGTCGCCGCTTCGCTGCGCTCGCCGGCCGTGCGTGACCAGATGGAGCCGCAGGACGGCCTCTACACCATGCTGGTGCGTGACGGCGCGGCGGAGCAGGCGCGCGTCATCGGCGCTGTCCAGCGGGTCATCGTCGCGCCGGAAGAACCGCAGGCGCTGATCGAGGCGATGGCGTCGCCCGACACGCATATCGTCACGCTGACCATCACGGAAAAAGGCTACAAGCTCGATCCCGCGACCGGCGCGTTGATGGAGGAGGACGTGCAGCTGGCGGCCGACATCCTGTCGCTGGAGCGGCCGCAGACCGCGCCCGGCTTCATCGTCGCCGCGCTGGCGCGCCGGCGGGAAGCTGGCCTGCCGCCCTTTACCGCGATCAGCTGCGACAATCTGCCGCATAATGGCGCGCGGTTGCGGGATGCCGTGATCGCGCTCGCCGGCCGGCATGACCCGGGGCTGGCGGACTGGATCGCGGCGGAGGGGGCCTTCCCGCAGACGATGGTGGACCGCATCGTGCCCGCCACCACGGCGGCCGATGTCGCGGCTCTTTCGGCGCGGCTTGGCGTCGAGGATCGGGCGATGGTCAAGACCGAGCCCTTCCGCCAGTGGGTGATCGAGGATCGTTTTTGCGGCCCGCGCCCTGATTTCGGGGAGGGCGTGCAGCTGACGCGCGATGTCGCGCCTTGGGAGGAAGCGAAGCTGCGGCTGCTGAACGGCGCGCACAGCGGCATCGCCTATCTGGGGGGGCTGGCCGGGATCGACCATGTGCATGAGGTTCTGGCGCTGCCGGATGCGCGCCATTTCGTGGAAGCCCTGTGGGATGAGTCGGAAACGACGCTCTCGCCGCCCCCCGGCCTGAATGTCGCGACCTATCGTCGCGCGCTGATGGCGCGGTTCGACAATCCGACGCTCGCCCACCGGACGCGGCAGATCGCCATGGATGGGTCGCAGAAGCTGCCCCAGCGCCTGCTCGCGCCGGTCGCCGCGCGGATCGCAAGAGGGCAGGAGGCGGATGCGTTGTCCCTGGCGGTGGCGGCATGGATCCGATGGCAGGCGGGAGTCGATGACGCGGGGGCGGCCCATGCGGTGGACGATCCGCTGGCCGGCGAGATCGCGGTCTTGCTGTCGGACGCCAAGACGGCTGCGCAGCGAGTCGACATGATACTGGGTTTCGGTCTGGTCGTGCCGGCGGACCTCAGGGCGAGCAAGCATCTGCAACTGTCGCTGGTGCGCTGGCTGACCGCGCTGGAAGAGCGCGGCGCGCTCGCCGCCCTGCGTGAACTGCGACATTCCGGTCACAAAAAGATGTAACGTTACCATTTATCTTCTGGTGATATTGACAGCATAAAACCGCTCGCTATTAGGCAAAACTGATAGCGCTAACAGTCGGCTTGCAAACAGGCCATGGGCGCTAGGTTCGGAGAGGGTTTTCTCATGTCTGCT
The DNA here is from genome assembly GCA_013911745.1 of Sphingobium sp. Lineage (GTDB taxonomy): Bacteria > Pseudomonadota > Alphaproteobacteria > Sphingomonadales > Sphingomonadaceae > Sphingobium > Sphingobium olei. The sequence goes on from JACESO010000003.1 coordinate 3,275, forward strand.
CATATTCACGCTTTTCGCGCTGCGCTTTTCGCAGCTTCCGCCGTCGGCTCGCTGACCCTGGCATCCGTCGCCTTTGCGCAGGACGCCGCCGCGCCGCAGGACGCCGCGCCGCAGGCCGCGCCTGCCGATGATGTCGCCGAGATCGTCGTGACCGGCATTCGCGGATCGCTGCAAAGCGCGACCAACGCCAAGAAGAATGCCGTCGCGTTCGGCGATGCCATCTTCGCCGAAGATATCGGCAAGCTGCCCGCCACCAACCTCGCTGAAACGCTGAACCGCATGCCGGGCGTCCGCCTGAACCGCGACATCACCGGCGAAGGCACGCAGGTCGCGATCCGCGGCCTTGGACCCAGCTTCTCGAAGGTGCTGCTGAACGGATCGCAGATCGCGGTCGCTTCGGACGGCGGCACGACGGGCGGTAGCGGCGACAACCGCCAGGTCGACCTGGACTTCTTCCCGTCCGAACTCTTCACCCGGCTGGACCTTGCCAAGTCGGCGACCGCTTCGACCATCGAAGGTGGCATCGCGGGCACGGTCAACCTACGTAACGCGCGGCCGTTCGACAAGCCGGGCACCCATGTCACCGTGGTGGCGCAGGGCCAATATACCGACAGCAATGACAAGGTCAGCCCGCGCGGTGCGCTGGTCGCCAGCCACACCACCGACACGTTCGGCATCCTGCTGGGCGTGGCGGGCGTGAAGACGAAGACCCGCGTCGACGGCTTCGATACGGTCGGCTGGACCGACGGCAATCTGGGCGTCGGTGATCCGGGCGGCAACAACTTCACCTGGGCCTCGGTCGTACCGCGCAACACCGGCCATGGCCTGGTCGCCGGGCAGCCGGTCGACGTCGTCGCGACGTCGGGCCTGACCCGCGACCAGCTCAGCACCGCGCTGATCCCGCGCCTCGCCCGCAACGCGCTGACCACCGGCGACCGCTCGCGCATCTCCGCTCTGGCCTCGCTCGAATGGCGCCCCAGTGATGAGCTGCACTTCGCGATCGACGGCATCTGGGCCAAGTCCACGCGCGACTTCACCCGCGTCAACATGAACTGGCAGGTCCGCAACTCCGGTCCGGGCACCAGCCCGCAGTCGACCGGCGGCATGATCCCGATCGACCTGACCGTGGACGAGAACAATGTCGTCACCAGCGGCACCTTCGCCAACTCCTCCTTCTTCCTGGAGGCGAGCCGCTTCAAGCAGACGACGCATTTCTGGAACATCAACCCCAGCGTGACGTGGCAGCCGACCGACAAGCTGACGGTCGTCGCCAACCTCAACATGTCCAAGAGCCGCTTCTTCCGCGAGCAGCCGACCTGGGCGTTCCAGACCACGCCACAGTCGGGCGTCGACGTCTATTATGACAATACGAACGGCTATTATCCGCAGATCACGACCAATATCGACCTGAACAGCCCGCAGGCCGGGTGGCAATGGTATCGCCAGAACGTCCAGAACGTCCGCCGCCGCACGGAGACGCAGGGCGCGCATCTGGACCTGACCTATGGCGACGAATATCTGAACGTGAAGCTGGGCGGCGCCTATGACCGCGCCAAGCGGAGCGTGCGCGCCTACGACAACAGCACCGCCTATCAGAACACCGTGTGCGGCGCGAACTGCGCCGGGCTGACCGGGTCCATCACCAACGCGCAGATCCCGCAATATCTGCTGCCGTTCCCGGTGAACAACTTCGGCCATCTCGCGAACCGCAACGTCGGCTACACCGCCTATGTCGTGCCCGATTTCCAGAAGATCATCGACGCGACCAACTATGAGCAGTTCCGCGACAATGCACCCGAAGCGCGCGGCGCGGTTACCGGCGGCGCGACCGGCGACGTCGATGAAAAGGTGTGGGGCGCCTATTTCGAGATCAACGGCAGGACGACCTTCCTTGGCCGTGACCTGGATGTGAATGCCGGCATGCGCTATGCGCGTACCCGGCAGAATGTTCTTGGTCCGAGCCAGGTCGGCCAGACCATCGTCAACATCTCCGCCGATTCCACCTACGAGAATTTCCTGCCCGCTCTGAACGTGACGTGGAGCGCGATGGACAATCTGAAGCTGCGCTTCTCCGCATCGCGGACGATGACGCGGCCGGAAGCGGGCAACATCCTGCCCGGCATCACCTTCTCCGACCCATCGGCGCTCGAAGCTACGGCGGGCAATCCCGGCCTCAAGCCGTTCACGTCGAACAATTTCGATATCGGTGGCGAATATTATACTGGCGGCATCGGCTATGTCGGTCTGACGGCGTTCCAGAAGAAGGTGAATGGATTTACGCAAAACCAACTCAGCACCGCTACGTTCGGCTCCCTGAATATTCCGTTCGAAAGCCTGCAATCGACGCAACAGGGCGCGCTGCGCGACCGGTCTTTGCGTACAGGCGTTGCGATCGAAGACCTGCCGATCAACCTGAACCGGCCGGTGAACCTGGACGCTATCCGACTTCGTGGACTTGAAGCGACCTGGGTGCAGCCGCTCGATTTCCTTGTGAAGGGCTTCGGCTTCTCGGCCAACGGCACATACATCAAGCAGTCGTCCAATTCGTTCGTGAACGGCGTCAAGCTGATCGCGACGGGTGTTCCGAAATGGTCGTACAATCTCCAGGGCTTCTACGAAGATCATGGCTTGTCGGTCAGCCTGAACTATGTGTGGAACGACAAGGCGGTGACGAGCGGGCCGGGGCAGAACGGCATTTCGACGGCGCGCCTGGGGAGCGATTCGCGCGGTCAGCTCGACCTGTCGGCCGGCTATCAGCTGCCCTTCTTCAACAAGGCGCTGCGCCTGACGGTGGACGTGCTCAACATCACCAACGAGCCGATCCGCAGCACATTTGCTTACGACAACGCGCCTTATTCGATCTTCTACCCCGGCCGCCAGGTTCTGGCCGGCGTCCGGGCGAACTTCTGATCCTCCCCCAAGGACACCTCGAGGGCCGGCCGCAACGCCGGCCCTTTTTCTTTCTGGACAATTGTTTCCGTTAAGGCTGAGCCTGTCGAAGCCCCTTTATGCTCGGGAGCCGAAATGCGATCGCTGTTCTTGCTGCCTTTGGCCCTCATCGCCGCCTCGCCCGTGCAGGCGAAGCAATGCGCCCCCGCCTGGGTCGCCGCCTGGGCCTCTGCGCAGTACAAGCCGGTCAACGACGCCGTGCTGCCGCCCGGCACGCTTGAGGACCAGACGCTGCGCCAGATCGTTCGCCCTTCGGTATCGGGCGATCGACTGCGCGTGCGCGTGTCCAATCTCGCCGGCACCCAGGCTTTGCGGATCGCCGGTGTCAGTATCGCGCGGGCGCTGGGCAGCGGATCGCCCGCGATCGATCCGGCCAGCATCACCGCGCTCCGTTTCGATGGCCGGGCGGATGTGGTCGTGCCGCCGGGGGCGGACTATCTCTCCGATCCGGTCACGCTGAAGGTCGCGGCGCTGGAAAATATCGCCGTCTCGATCCGCTATGACAGGGAGCCGGAGCAGACATCGCATCCGGGGTCGCGCGCGACATCCTGGCACTTGCCGGGCGATCATCTGGCCGATGCCAGGATGGCGGGCGCGGCGCATTTCGACCACTGGTTCCACCTAGCCGCGCTGGAGGTGGAGCGCTGCGCGCCGCCCCGCATGATCGTCGCGCTTGGCGATTCCATCACCGACGGGCGTGGCTCCACGACCAATGGCAACGACCGCTGGACGGACCGGCTGGCGGAGCGGCTGCAGGCCGATGCCAGGCACCGGGACATCGCCGTGGTCAATCAGGGGATCGGCGGCAACCGCTTGCTGGACGATGGCCTTGGCCCCAGCGCACTGGCGCGGCTGGACCGCGACGTGCTGGCGCAACCGGGCGTCACCCACCTCATCCTGCTGGAGGGCGTCAACGATCTCGGCACGCTGACTCGCGAGGCCCCCGTGAGCAGGGCGGCGCATGAGGCGCATGTCGCCCGCATCATCGGCGCGTACCGGCAGATCGTGGCAAAGGCCCATGGCAAGGGGATCAAGGCGATCGGCGCGACGATCCTGCCCTATGGCGCCAACGACTATTATCATCCCGATGCCCAGAATGAGGCGGACCGGCAGGCGGTGAACGCGTGGATCAGGGCGCCCGGCCATTTCGACGGGGTGATCGATTTCGACCGGGCGATGCGGGATCCGACGCATCCCGACCGGTTGCGCCCGGCCTATGATGTGGGCGACGGGCTCCATCCCTCGCCCGCGGGGTACAGGGCGATGGGCGGCGCGATTCCGCTCAGCCTTTTCGACTGACCCGCCGGCTTCCGGCCTCCAGCACCGTTTCCATCGCGACGAAGGTGGATGTGCTGGCGACATGGGGCAGGGCGCTGATCTTTTCGCCCAGCACGGCGCGGTAGCGGCGGATGTCGGCCGTCCGCACCTTCAGCAGATAGTCGAAATTGCTCGCCAGCATGTGGCATTCCTCGACTTCGGGGATGCGCCGTACCGCAGCGTTGAATTCGTTCAGGGCCTTCTCGCGCGTGTCGCTGAGCTTCACTTCGGTGAAGGCGACATGGTCCATGCCGAGCTTCGCCGGATCCACGATCGCGCGGAAGCCCCGGATGACGCCGCTGTCCTGCAAACGCCGCAGCCGCACCTGGCAGGGGGTCTTGGACAGGCCAACCGCCGCTGCCAGATCGGTCACGGTCATTCGTCCATCTTCCACCACAGCGGCGACGATGCGGCGGTCATGATCGTCCAATTCGACCTGAGGGGACTCATTCTTCATCCCATTCGCCTATCATGGCCGCTTAAATAAGTCATTCCGTCTCGTTCATGCTCTCCTAAAAGTCGGAACCACTTCGGCCTTTTTGCTATGTTCCCATGATGACCAGCCAGCCCCCCTTCGCCGCCTTCGCGCCCCCTGTCAGCCAGCCTACCCCGCTTCGCGAGGCGATCACCGCCGCTTATCGCCGGAACGAGGCGGAGGCGATGGCGCCCCTGATCGACGCCGCCACGCTGCCAGAGGGCACGCGCGCCGCCATCGCCACGACGGCGACTTCCCTCGTCACCGCACTGCGCGCCAATCACAAGGGCAGCGGGGTCGAGGGGCTGGTGCAGGAATATGCGCTGTCCAGCCAGGAAGGCGTGGCTCTGATGTGCCTGGCCGAAGCGCTGCTGCGCATCCCCGACAATGACACGCGCGACGCGCTGATCCGCGACAAGATCGCCGACGGCGACTGGGGATCGCATCTGGGCGGGGACAAGTCGCTGTTCGTCAACGCGGCGACATGGGGACTGGTCGTCACCGGCAAGCTGGTCGGCAGCGTGGACGACCGGGGCCTGGGCGCGGCGCTCACCCGCCTGGTCGCGCGCGCGGGCGAGCCGGTGATCCGGCGCGGCGTCGATCTTGCCATGCGGATGATGGGCGAACAGTTCGTCACCGGCGAGACGATCAAGCAAGCGCTGAAGCGCGCGCGGGAGATGGAGGCCAAGGGCTTTTCCTACAGCTACGACATGCTGGGGGAGGCGGCGACCACAGCGGCGGACGCTGCGCGCTACTATGCAGAGTATGAGAAGGCCATCCACGCCATCGGCAAGGCGTCGGCGGGTCGCGGCATCCATGCCGGCCCCGGCATCTCGATCAAGTTGTCCGCGCTTCACCCGCGCTATGCCCGCGCGCAGGCGGACCGCGTAATGAGCGAGCTGCTCCCCGCCGTGAAGCGGCTCGCGCTGCTGTCCAAGGGCTATGACATCGGTTTCAACATCGACGCGGAGGAGGCCGACCGGCTCGAATTGTCGCTCGACCTGCTGGAGAGCCTGGCGCTCGACCCCGATCTTGCCGGCTGGAACGGCCTTGGCTTCGTGGTGCAGGGCTATGGCAAGCGTTGCCCCTTCGTCATCGACTGGATCGTCGATCTGGCGCGCCGCGCCGGGCGCCGGATCATGGTGCGGCTGGTCAAGGGCGCCTATTGGGACGCGGAGATCAAGCGGGCGCAGGTGGATGGGCTGGAGGGCTTTCCGGTCTACACCCGCAAGCTGCACACCGACATCGCCTATGTCGCCTGCGCGCAGAAGCTGCTCGCGGCGCGCGACGCGGTGTTCCCGCAATTCGCGACCCATAATGCGCAGACGCTGGCGACCATCTACCATCTCGCCGGGCCGGATTTCGCCCTTGGGGATTATGAGTTCCAGTGCCTGCACGGCATGGGCGAGCCGCTGTATGAGCAGGTGGTCGGCGCGGGCAGGCTGAACCGGCCGTGCCGCATCTACGCCCCGGTAGGGACGCACGAGACGCTGCTCGCCTATCTCGTCCGCCGCCTGCTGGAAAATGGCGCGAACAGCAGCTTCGTCAACCGCATTGCCGATCCGGCCGTGTCGATTGACGATCTGGCGGCCGATCCGGTCGATGTCGTCCGCGCCATGCCGCATCCCGGCGCGCAGCATGACCAGATCGCGCTGCCGGCCGATCTCTACCCCGACCGCCGCAATTCGGCCGGCCTCGACCTCAGCAACGAAGCGACGCTCGCCAGCCTCAGCGATGCGCTGCGCCACAGCGCCACCATCGGCTGGACTGCCGCGCCGGAGGGCGGGGAAGGGGCAACGCGCCCGGTCCTCAACCCCGCCGATCATCGCGACGTGGTGGGCCATGTGACCGAAGCGTCGCCGGAACAGGCGCGCGCCGCCGCGATCCGCGCCGCCGCCTCGCTCTGGCCGAACACGCCGGTCGCAGACCGCGCAGCGATGCTGGAGCGCGCGGCCGACGCGATGCAGGCGCGCATGCCGATCCTGCTCGGCCTCATCGTTCGCGAAGCGGGCAAGTCCCTGCCCAACGCCATCGCCGAAGTGCGCGAGGCGATCGATTTTCTGCGCTATTATGCGGCGCAGGCGCGGTCGACCTTCGGCCCGCAGCAGCAGGCGCTTGGCCCCGTCACCTGCATATCCCCATGGAATTTCCCGCTGGCGATCTTCACCGGACAGGTCGCCGCCGCGCTGGTGGCGGGCAACCCGGTGCTGGCGAAGCCGGCCGAGGAAACGCCGCTGATCGCGGCTGAGGCGGTGCGCCTGCTGCATGAGGCGGGTGTTCCGGCCGACGCGCTGCAACTGCTGCCCGGCGAGGGGCCGATCGGGGCCGCCCTGGTCGCAGCGCCGGAAACCGCCGCCGTGATGTTCACCGGATCGACCGAAGTCGCGCGGTTGATCCAGAAGCAGCTCGCCACGCGCCTTTCGCCTGCGGGCAAGCCCATCCCCCTGATCGCCGAGACCGGCGGGCAGAATGCCATGATCGTGGACAGCAGCGCGCTGGCCGAACAGGTGGTGGCAGACGTGATCGCGTCTGCCTTCGACAGCGCGGGGCAGCGCTGCTCGGCGCTGCGCATTCTCTGCCTGCAGGAGGATGTGGCCGACCGCACGCTCGCCATGCTGAAGGGAGCGCTGGCGGAACTTCGGATCGGCCGCACCGATGCTCTCAATGTCGACATCGGACCGGTCATCACGGCGGAGGCGCGGGACGGCATCGGCCGCCATGTCGAGGCGATGAAGGCGCTGGGCCGCAGGGTGGAGCAGAGCCCGCTGCCGCCCGGATGCGCGCATGGAACCTTCGTGCCGCCGACGATCATCGAGATCGACAGCATCGCGGACCTGAACCGCGAGATATTCGGTCCCGTCCTCCATGTCCTGCGCTTCCGGCGCGACCGGCTGGACGCGCTGGTGGAGGAGATCAACGGCACCGGCTATGGCCTCACCTTCGGCCTGCACACGCGGCTGGACGAAACCATCGCGCGCGTCACCGAGCAGGTGAAGGTCGGCAACATCTATGTGAACCGCAACGTCATCGGCGCGATCGTCGGGGTTCAGCCCTTCGGCGGCTGCGGCCTGTCGGGCACGGGGCCGAAGGCTGGCGGGCCGCTCTATCTCGGCCGGCTCGTCACCACGCCGCCGGTCTTTGCCGAACGGGTGAGCCATCTGCGTTCGCCGCTCCATGCCTTTGCCGACTGGCTGGACGCGCAGGGGGAGGGCGAAGCCGCCGCGCAGGCGCGCCGCACAGGCGACTCGTCCGCGCTGGGCGTCGAACTGATGCTGCCGGGACCGGTGGGCGAGCGCAACCTTTATGCGCTGCACCCGCGCGGTCGCGTCCTGATGCGCCCTGCGACGCGGCAGGGACTGTACCGGCAGATGGCGGCGGTGCTCGCCACCGGGAATCGGGGCATTATACAGGGCATGACGCCGCCCCGCGGCTTACCGCGGGTAGTCGAGACATCGTTCAGCAGCATCGGCGAGGCGCCCTTCGCCGCCGTTCTGGTGGAAGGGGATGCGGCGAAAATCCTCGCCACGACCCAGGCGGTCGCCGATCTGCCCGGCCCGATCGCGTCGGTCCATGCCGACGATCATGGCCATGGCTACTGCCTCGACTGGCTGCTGGAGGAACAGTCGACCTCCATCAACACGACGGCGGCGGGTGGCAATGCCAGCCTGATGATGATCGGCTGAGCCCGCTCACATAGGTTAGGCCCCGCTTGCTTCCCGGTCCTTGGCCGGGAACGGTCGCGATGCGGCAACGGTTAGCCGGTCATCCCAACAAGGAGGCCAGCATGGGCGAAACCGTGACACCGTATCCCGGTGATGACGCGCCGTTGAGCGAATCCAAACATGGCGACCGGCAGGAAGCGGCCAGTCAGTTGATCGCGCACCCTGTCGGCGACACGCTGGTCGCCAAGACGGTGACGATCGCGCGACCCCGACAGGAGCTTTATGATTATTGGCGGGCGCTCGAACGGCTGCCGACCTTCATGGACAATGTCCTGTCGGTCGAACCGCTGGGCGGCGCGCGCTACATGTGGGTGGTGAAGGCTCCAGCCGGCAAGACCGTCGAATGGATCGCCGCCATCACGGAGGACGTGCCGGGCGAAGCGATCGGATGGGCGTCGGAGGAAGGCGCGGACGTGCCCAACCGCGGCCGCGTCGAATTTCGCGACGCGCCCGGCGGGCGCGGCACTTGGGTCACTGCCACCATCCTCTACGATCCGCCCGGCGGCGCGGTCGGCAGGATCATCGCCAAGCTGTTTCAGCGCGAGCCGGCGATCCAGGCGCGGCGCGACCTCCGCCGCTTCAAGCAGCTGATGGAAACCGGCGAGATCGCCACGGGCGCACGGAACCTGCGCGAATATGCTGAGGAGACGGACTGATGCGCGCATTGACCTGGCACGGCAAGCATGACGTCCGCGTCGATACGGTGGACGATCCCGAGATCATCAACCCCCGCGACGCCATCATCAAGGTGACATCCACCGCCATCTGCGGGTCGGACCTGCACCTGTATGACGGATATATCCCGACGATGAAGGCGGGCGACATCCTGGGCCACGAATTCATGGGCGAGGTTGTGGAGACCGGCCCCGGATCGACATTGAAGAAGGGGCAGCGGGTCGTCGTGCCCTTCACCATCAGCTGCGGCAGCTGCTTTCATTGCTCCAAGCATCAATATTCCGCCTGCGACAACGGCCTGCCCGCCGACAACCAGGACATTGCCCAGACGGCCTATGGTCAGCCGATGGCCGGGCTGTTCGGCTACAGCCATATGACCGGCGGCTATGCAGGCGGGCAGGCCGAATATGTGCGTGTCCCCTTCTCCGACGTCGGGCCAATCGTCATCCCGGACGGCGTGGAGGACGACAAGGTGCTGTTCCTGTCCGACATCCTTCCCACAGGCTGGATGGCGGCGGAAAATGCGCAGATCGAACCGGGCGACACCGTCGCGGTCTGGGGCTGCGGCCCGGTCGGCCTGTTCAGCGTCCAGTCCGCCTTCCTCATGGGAGCGGAGCGGGTAATCGCCATCGATCATTTCCCCCACCGCCTTGAACTTGCCCGCCGCTTCGGCGCGGAGACGATCAATTTCGAGGAGACGAAGACCTATGACGCGCTGATGGAGATGACCGGCGGTATCGGGCCGGACGCCTGCATCGATGCGGTGGGTCTGGAGGCGCACGGCTTCTTTGCGGACAATGTGTGGGACCAGATCAAGGTTTCGACCTTCATGGCGACCGACCGCACCCATTCGATCCGTCAGGCGATCCTTGCCTGCCGGAAGGGCGGGCGGGTGTCGATGCCTGCGGTCTATGGCGGCTTCGTCGACAAATTCCCGCTCGGCGCCTTCATGGAAAAGGGACTGACGCTCAAGACCGGGCAGACCCATGTGCAGCATTATATGCCCGCGCTGCTGAACGCGGTGATGGAAGGGAAGATCGATACGACCTTCCTCATCAGCCATCGCATGCCGCTCGAACAGGCGGCCGAGGGATATCGCATGTTCCACGACAAGCAGAATGAAGTGACCAAGATCGTGCTGAAGCCCGGCATGGTTCTCGCCTGACCGGCGCAGCAGAAGGAGATGGACATGGCTTCCGACACATTCGCCGTGGTGACCGGCGCATCGACCGGCATCGGCTTCGAACTGGCGCACCTTGCGGCTCAGGCGGGCCACGACCTGCTGGTGGTTGCGGACGAGCCGCTGATAGAAGCAGCCGCGCGCGATTTCGCGCAACATGGCGTGGCGGTCCAGCCGCTGGTGGCGGACCTTTCCACCATCGAGGGCGTGGACAGGCTGATCGCCGCGACCAACGGCCGCCCGATCGACATACTCTGCGCCAATGCGGGGCGCGGCATTGGCCACGGCTTTCTGGAGCAGGATGTCGCGGACTGGCGCAGGGTAATAGATACCAACGTCACCGGCACGCTTTACCTGCTGCAACAGGTGCTGAGGCAGATGGTAGCACGGAATGCCGGCAAGGTGCTCATCACCGGATCGATCGCGGGCTTCGTCCCCGGCTCCTTCCACGCGGTCTATAACGGCACCAAGGCCTTCGTGGACAGTTTCGCAGACGCCATCCGCAATGAACTGAAGGATGTCGAGGGCGTGACCATCACCACCTTGATGCCCGGCCCCACCGACACGGAATTTTTCGAGCGCGCCGACATGCTCGATACGAGCGTCGGCCAGGCGAGGAAGGATGACCCGGCGAAGGTGGCGCGCGACGGGTGGGAGGCGATGCTGGCGGGCAAGGGCAACATCATATCGGGCTGGAAGAACAAGCTGACGGCGGCCGCATCCCACATCGCGCCGGCGGCGGTGCTGGCGGAACAGCATCGCAGCATGGCCGAACCCGGATCAGGTAAGGCGGATTGACGGGAAGGGGCGATCGCTTTCGCGTTTGCCCCCTAACGCCCATAATATTGCCTTATGTCAGTGTCGGCCGGAACGTCCTGCTGTGCCCTGCATTCAGCCTTCGACAAGGAGAGATGCACATGGCCACCCTGATTTCGATCCGCTCCATCCCCGCCGACGAAGCGCTCTGCGGCAGCGGAGATGTGGATGCCTATCACCGCCAAATCCATGAGCGCCGCCGCGCGTGGCTGGGGATCGACAGGGACCGGACCCAGCCGGCCCGTTCAGGCCGCGATGGGATGGTGCAGCGCCGGGCCGAATAGCGCCCGCACCTGCTTCAGGCAGTTGTCGAGAGAGGGGCCCGCAAAATGTGTGTCCCTCCCATCGGCATGGCGGATGCTGACTTCCCAAAGCGTCTGGCCGTTGACGCACGCCGAGCGCGCCGCGCTGTCGCTGAAGCGGGGCGCTTCGGCGAGGCGTTCGCGATGCAGGAGGTGGCGGGCGATTGTCGTGTGGCTTTCCCGATGCGGATTGCACCGGATCTGAAAATTTTCGCTATGTGCCGCCAGCCATTCCAACATCGTACCGTCGATCATCGTGCCGCTCTCTCGTGAAGCGCAGGCGAACATGCCCGCTGCATAAGCGGAGACGCGTGTAAAAGGGGCAAGTTCCGTGTCCTTCAGCCGCTATTCATATAGGTTAACGAAATAGGGATCCCGCGCAAACATTCGTGCGGGCGGCAAGTCGTCCTCCCCTTCGAGGCGGGTGTCGCCCCACCATGGCTCGTCCGGCATTCCACCCCGTTCCACAATCGGCAGGCCGAGGCGCAGGGCGACGGCGCAGACCAGCCTCTTCCCCTCATGCCGCCGCTCGAAGGCGAGGATATGGCCGGCTCGCAGGCCGGTGGCGGGGATCGGCCGATAGCTGCCATGCGCGAACAGGGCAGGCGCGCTGTTGCGCAGGGCGCTCAGTCTGTGGACCAATCCGATCTTCCGCCCGTCTGCGCCTTCGTCATCCAGCAGCTTTGCTTGGCGGGCGACATAGTCCACCGCACGGCGATTGTCGGGATCGACCAGGCTGAAGTCCATTGCCTCGCACCCCTGATAGGTGTCGGGCACGCCCGGCACGCAGAATTTGAGTGCGGTTTGCGCCAGCGTGTTCGCCATGGCGGCGGGTGCGATGCGCTCTAGAAATGCGGACATATCTGCCCGGAAATCCTCTGCGGCGAGGAGCCGCTCGACGAGAAGCTGCGCCCGCCCTTCATAGTCGCTGTCCGGCGCTTCCCAGCTTGACCGCAGCCGCCCTTCGCGCAGCGATTTTTCCAGCCAGGCTGCGATCCGGCCGCTGAAATCGTCTGCGAGCGGACGCCCGGCCTCGTGCGGCCAGACGCCGATCAGCGTTTGGAGGATCTGGTAGCGATCGGCCGGATGGACGAGGAGATCGGGTTCCCGGTCGATCCACCGCGCCACCGCCTCCCGCCACAGGTCTGGCACTGCGCTCAGCACGGCCAGCCGAGCGCGCACATCCTCGCCACGCTTGTGGTCGTGGGTTGCGCTCGCCAGCATGGCGTGAGGGAAGAGGCCGCCTCGCTCCGACGCGCGACGGTGAAAGGTGTCGATGGAGATGGAGAACTGTTCCGGCGCGGAGCCGACATCATTCGCCGACAGCAGCGGCGCGTAGCGGTAGAAGGCGGTGTCCTCCACGCCCTTGGCGGCGATCGGCGCGGACAATTGCTGGAAGCGCCTGACCGCTTGCGCGACAAGCGTAGGGTCGCCCTGCTTGTCGCCGCTCAGCCAGTCCAGCACCAGCCGCGCGACATTCGCTTCGCCGGGCGGAAGATGAGGCTGAACGTCCTCCCATGCCTTGTCGCGCGCGGCCGTGTCGCTGGCAGGCGCGGCGCGACCGTCATGATAGGTGCGATACACGGGGAAGACCCACAGCAGCCGCTCGATCGCGCGGCGGAGCATCGCCGGGTTGATGGCTTCCATCGCGGGGGCCGCCGGGCGCTCCGCAGCGACCAACGCTTCGAACGCGGCGACGCAGGCCCCAAGCTGCGCGTCGAACTGCCAGGACAGCATGTCGCGGCGGGCCTGCGTCACGACCGCAAGCGGATCGACATGGGCAGGGTCGAAGGATTGCCACAGCGCCTTGAGCGGCTCTTCGCCCGCCGGATCGTGCAGCAGCGCGGTCGCGTCGCGCATGAAATCATAGCCGCTGGTCCCGTCCACGCCCCAGTCGGCGGGCAGCGCTTCGTCCGCCGCCAATATCTTTTCCACCACGATGTAGGCGCGGTCCTCCCCGTCGCGGATGGCGTCGAACCGCGCGCGCAGCGTCCGGCAATAGCCTGCCGGATCGGTCAGCCCATCGACATGGTCGATCCGCACCCCGTCGATCAGCCCTTCGCGGAACAGGTCGAAATAGAGGCGGTGCGTGTCTTCGAAGACGTGCGGGTCTTCGATCCGCAGGCCCGCCAGATCGTTGATAGAAAAGAAGCGCCGCCAGTTGAGGCTGTCATTGGCGGTGCGCCAGTGGACCAGCCGATAATGCTGCCGGTCGAGCAGGTCATGAAGGTCGCCGCCGGTCGATCCCGGCCGCAGCGGTAGCGCCTGTTCGCCATAGAGGACCAGTTGCCCCTCCTGAAGCCTCAAGTCGCCCGACGCGACGACTTCAGGCAGGGTCGCGCCCAGGATCGGCAGGATCAGCGGTCCACGCCAGTCGATGTCGAACCAGCGGGCATAGGGGCTGTCCGGCCCCAGCCTCAGCACGTCGTTCCAGTAGGGATTCTCGCCGCCGGCCACGCCCATATGATTGGGCACGATGTCGATGATGATGCCCATGCCCCGCGCGCGCAGGGCGGCCGCGAGCTGCCTGAACCCCTCGTCCCCGCCCAGTTCCGGGTTGATGCGGGTGGGGTCCACCACATCATAACCGTGGCTCGACCCCTTGCGCGCGGTGGTGATGGGGGAGGCGTAGACATGGCTGAAACCCAGGTCCGCGAGATAGGGGATGATCGCCTGCGCGGCGCTGAAAGGGAAGTCGCGCGTCAATTGCAGCCGATACGTGGAGCGAGGGATCATGCGCCTCTCTCCGCATTCAGCAAGGCGATGCGGCGCGCGACATCCTCCCGCCGCAGCAATTCGTCCACCGGCGCAGGGAGCCTGCGCCGCCAGTTGGGATGCTCGTCCACCGTGCCGGGCAGGTTCGGTTGCTCGACGAGCGCAGCCAGATCCTCCATCGGCACGATCAGCAGCGGACACGGCGTCTGCGTCAGGAAGGCTATGGCCCGGTCCACCACGGGGGCGGGATCGTCGTCTGCGGGTTGGGGCAAGCTGTCCCCGATCGCGGCCCAGAGCCTCTTGCGGTCCACCGCCCGCTCCTCCGCCGTCTGTCCGCCGCGATCGAGCTGGCGGTTCCACTCCAGGTCGCGCCCGGTCCACCAGCCCGCCAGCGTCGCCACATCGTGGGTGGCGCTCATGGCGACGGCGGTTTCGCGATAGTCCTCCGCAGGCAGGAAAGCACCGTCTTCGTCGCGGGAGAAGGGCAGGACCGCCATGCCGTAAATGCCGGCTTCCTCCAGCGCGTCGACGAAGCCCAACGGCCGGGTGCCCAGATCCTCCGCGATGACAATGGCGTCGGCGCGCCACGCCTCCAGCTTCACCAACCGCACAAGGTCGTCGAACGGATAGGTAAGATAGGCGCCGTCGCGGGCGGATCGTCCCCTTGGCACGACCCAAAGGCGTTGCAGTCCGAACGCATGGTCTATCCTGATGCCGCCGCCGGTGGGAATGTTGGCCCGCAGCATGGCAATGAAGGGCGCAAAACCGCTGTCGGCAAGGCCGAAGGGGCTGTAGCTGGTGAGGCCCCAGTCCTGACCGAGCGGCCCCAGAGGATCGGGCGGCGCGCCGATGCCGAGCGCGTTCAGGAACAGGCCCGGATCGTTCTGCGCCTCCATGCCTGCAGGGTCGACGCCCACTGCCAGGTCCGCGATCAGGCCGACCGCCATGCCCGCGTCGCGCGCGGCCTGCTGCACCCGGTCCAGTCCGGCTCGGGCATTGTGCTGGAGGAACGTCGCGAAATCCTCCGCGCCGTCGAAATTGCTTCGCAGCGCTTCCAGCTTGGCGGGCCCGGCCTGCGTCCAGTCGATCAGCGGATCGGACGTCGCGTTGGCAGAAGTCTCCGCTTCGCCCAGCAAGGCGTTGAGGGCGATGCGACTGGAGGGGGAATAGGGCGCGAACCGGCCCGGATCATCGATCGACAGCGCATGGACGGGGCTCAATGCCACGGCGTTCGCGCCGGCTTTCCCAAGCGAGGTGACGGCGCGGGCGAGATCGGCAAAGTCCCCGAAATCCCCCTGTCCGCGCAGAGACGGTATCTGAACGGCGACGCCCCAGCAGCGGCCCTTCAGTTGGCGGCACCGCTCGGGCGCGACTGCGATGGTGCAGGTCTCGTCCCCCGCCACCAGTTGGTAATAGCCCGGCTCCGCGATGCCTTCGCTGCTGATCCGGCTTGTGTCGCGCTCCACAACCGCCCCCGCTTCGTTGAGCAGGATGGCACTGTCGAACCCGTCCGGTAGTGAGAAGGGCGTGGCGCAATCGACCGTGATCAGGCACGGCATGCGCATCGCGCGCTCCATCAGCCGCCGCCAGCTCTCCATGATCTCCGCCGGCTCTTCAGCAGGAAGGTCGAGCGCCGCCAAGATTGCGCGCAGGCTGTCGTCGCTGACCTGCTGCTCCACGCCGTCGGCGTCGGTCCACAGCCGCGCTATGCCCGCCGCCGCCGCCAGCATGTGCAAGGGAGCCATCGTCATGCCAGCCACGCGGCGAAGCTGGCGGGGCCGCCTGCATCGCCCAGCAGGAACAGCGGTTCGCCTATATCGGGCGCGGCCACTTCCGTCTCGCCCAGATTGAGGAGGATGGTCAATGTTTCGCCCGACCCCATGCGCCATGATGCCAGTACCGCCGCTTCCGACAGGCTGCGCGCGCCCGCCGGTCTGCATCCGGCAAGCCTCGGTATAATCTGCTGCCGCCGCAGCGCCAGCAATTCGCGATAGAAGTCGCGCCATGCCGCTGCGTCCTCGCCCGCCGCGACGCGCGAGGCGTCGAAGGTCGCGACGGCGTTGGGATCGGGGATGTGCGCGCGCGCCTCTTCGCTGGAGAAGGCGGCGAAGGCGGCGAATTCCCGCCGCCGGCCCTCCCGCACGGCGTCGGCCAGTTCGTCGTGGAAATCGGTGAAGAAGAGGAAGGGGCTTTGCGCGCCGGATTCCTCCCCCATGAACAGCATCGGGATTTGCGGCATCAGCAACAGCAGCGCCGTCGCTGCCTTCAACCGCGCCGGCGTTGTGAGCCGGACCAGCCGCTCGCCCAGCGCCCGGTTGCCGACCTGATCGTGATTCTGGAGGA
The DNA here is from genome assembly GCA_013911745.1 of Sphingobium sp. Lineage (GTDB taxonomy): Bacteria > Pseudomonadota > Alphaproteobacteria > Sphingomonadales > Sphingomonadaceae > Sphingobium > Sphingobium olei. The sequence continues at coordinate 19,769 of JACESO010000003.1, forward strand.
AGGCGATGAAGGCGGTCGGCGGCAAATGGCCGCTCGCGGAACCGCGTACCTTGCCGCCCTGATGCGGGGAAGGATCGCCCTGGTAGATGAAGCCTTCGGCGAGGCAGCGGGCCAGCTTCTCGGCCGGCCGCTCGGCGAAATCCTCATAATAGGCGTCGCGCTCTCCCGTCAGCAGGACGTGCATCACATTATGAAAATCGTCATTCCATTGCGCGTCGTAGCGGTCGGGCGACAGCCGGTCGGGATCGTTGCGCTCATTTTCCAGCATCAGATGGACATGCCGGTCCGGTCCCGTTGCGGACCGGATATCCCGCGCCAGTCCATCGAGGAAATCGTCATCACCGATCGCGTGGACCGCGTCGAAGCGCAGCCCGTCGAACCCATAATCGCCGAGCCACATCAGCGCATTTTCGCGAAAATAGGCGGCGACCTGAGAACGGTCCACCGCCACCGCGCCGCCCCAGGGCGTATGACGTTCGGCGTGGAAGAAGGAGGAGGCGTAGGCGCCCAGATAATTGCCGTCCGGCCCGAAATGATTGTAGACGACGTCGAGGAACATCATCAGCCCCTGCGCATGGGCGGCGTCGATCAGCGCGCGCAGGTCGGCAGGGGTGCCATAGGCCTCTGCCGGGGCAAAGGGCAGCACGCCGTCATAGCCCCAGTTGCGCGTGCCGCTGAACGCGTTGATCGGCATGAGTTCGACGGCGGTCACGCCGATGGCGGCGAGGTCCGGCAACAGAGCGGCGACGCCCGAAAAGCCGCCGCACAGGCCGACATGCAGTTCGTAGATCACCGTTTCCGCCCAGGGGCGGCCGCGCCATTCACCACCAGAAGCGGGCAGATCGACCAGCAGGCTCCAGCCATGGACCCCGCCCGACTGCGCGCGCGAGGCCGGATCGGGGACCGAGAGATCCGCATCGATGCGGAAGCGGTAGCGATCGCCCGCCTGAGCCGCCGTCTCCACCACATGCCAGCCGTCAGCATCGCACGTCATCGGTAGGTCCGGCGCGCCGTCCCGTTCCAGCGTCACCGCGTCCCGGTCCGGCGCCCACAGGCGAAAGCGCCAGCGATCCTCCTCCAGCCGGACCGGCCCCCAGAGGGTCATGCGGACGCCTCTTCACCCACCCAGCAGACCAGCACCGCCGAATGCGGCTGGACGCCATAGTCATCCTCGATCTCGAACGGCTCGCGATCGGGCTGGGCGCTGTCGATCAGCACCTCGCGTGTGGCGGACGGCGCGGGCAGGATGAAGTCGATGGGCGTATCGCCGGCATTGAGCAACAGGGTCAGAACCTCCACCTTGCCGTCGTCCCGCTGGGTCGCGCGGCGCATCACCAGCGCGCGGCCTTCGGGATTGTCCCAATCTTCCGGCGACAACGGATTGCCGCGTTCGTCCCACCATTCGATGTCGTTCACACCGACGCCGGGGGAGTCCTGTCCGTAAAGGAAGGTCGGCGCGCGCAGGACCGGATGCTGCTTGCGCAAGGCGATGAGGCGCGCGGTGAAGTCGAACAGCGCCTTGCCCTCTTCCCCTTCCATCATCGACCAGTCGAGCCAGCTGATCTCATTATCCTGGCAATAGGCGTTGTTGTTGCCGCCCTGCGTCCGCCCGAACTCGTCGCCTGCGACCAGCATCGGCGTCCCGAGCGAGGTGAGCAGGGTCGTCAGCATCGCCCGGCGCACCCGTCCGCGCGTCTCGTTGATTCCTTCGTCTTCGGTCGGCCCTTCCGCGCCCCAGTTGCGCGAGAGGTTGTTGTCATGCCCGTCGCGATTATCCTCGCCATTGGCCTCGTTGTGCCGCTCCTCGTAGGACACGAGGTCGGCGAGGGTGTAGCCGTCATGGCTGGTGAGGAAATTGACGCTGGCCCAGGGCCGCCGCGCACGCCGGTCGAACACGTCGCCCGAGCCGGAGAGCCGGGCGGCGAGGTCGCCGCGCTGGCCCGGATCGCCCCGCCAGAAGCGGCGGACGGTGTCGCGATATTTGTCGTTCCACTCGGCAAAGCCCGGCGGGAAATTGCCGAGTTGATACCCGCCCATGCCGACGTCCCATGGCTCCGCGATGAGCTTGAGCCGGCCCAGGATCGGATCCTGCCGCAGCACATCGAACAGGCCCGCATTGGGATCAAAGCCATGGTCCGTGCGCCCGAGCGTCAGGCCAAGGTCGAAACGGAAGCCGTCGATGCCGAAGCTGGTCGCCCAGTAACGCAGCGAATCCGCCACCATCTGGATGACGCGGGCGTGGGTCAGCTTGAACGTGTTGCCGGTCCCGGTATCGTTCAGGCAATAACGCGGATCGTCGGGCAGCAGCCGGTAATAGGTCGCATTGTCGATCCCGCGCCACGACAGGGTTGGCCCCATCTCGCTGCCTTCGCAGCTATGGTTGTAGACAACGTCGAGGATCACCTCGATCCCGGCCGCGTGCAGCCGCCGCACCGCCACGCGCAGTTCGTCATGCGTGTCGCTCGCGAAATAGCTGGGTTCGGGGGCGAAGAAGCTGAGCGTATTATAGCCCCAATAGTTGCGCAGCCCCTTTTCCTGCAGGAAACGGTCCTGGGTGAAGGCGTGGATCGGCATCAGTTCCAGCGTGGTGATGCCGAGGCGCTTCAAATGGTCGATAACCTTGGGGTGGGCCAGCGCGGCGAAGGTGCCGCGTTCCTGCGGTGGCGCGGCCTCCAGCAATTTGGTCAGGCCCTTGGCGTGCGCCTCGTATATCACGGTCTCGGACCAGGGCACATTGGGACGCACGTCGCGCGACCAGTCGAAACTGTCGTGCGTCACCACCCCCTTTGGCATTGCGGGCGCGCTGTCCCGCTTGTCGAAGCCTAGGTCGCCACGCCGCCCGCGCACCGGATAGCCGTGCAGCACGTCGTTCCAGCGCAGGCTGCCCGACAATTTGCGGGCGTAGGGATCGAGCAGCAGTTTGTTGGGATTGAAGCGATGCCCCTGTTCCGGCGCATAGGGGCCGTGGACGCGATAGCCGTAAAGCAGGCCCGGCCGCGCGTCGGGCAGGTAGCCATGCCACACCTCGTCGGTGCATTCGGGCAGGGTGAGGCGCGCCAGTTCCTTCTTCCCCTGCGGATCGAACAGGCACAGTTCCACCCGATCGGCGTTGGCGGAAAAGATGGCGAAGTTGACGCCCAGCCCATCGAAACTGGCGCCAAGCGGGTAGGGGGAGCCGCCCTCGAGGCGGTCGGGAAACTGGCTCAAGCGGCCTCCGGTCGTTCAGAGGGAAGAAAGGCGGGACGGGAAAGACGTCAGACCGTTTTCTTGCGTCGCTTGGGCTTGGCGAGTTCCTCCGCCGCAGCCCCGGTCGCAAGGGGATTGGGCAGTTCGACCGCCTCGCCGGGCGCGGTCACGTCCAGCGCCGCGATTTCCGCGGCCGCCTGCGCCCAATGTTCGTCCGCCAGTCCCTCGGGATGGCCCTGCGCTTCCCATATGGCGTGGGCGCGTTCGCGGATACGGTCGTCATTCTCTTGGGACATGGCTGGCCCTCCCTGTCGGCGCTGCTCGTCAGCGCTCCTTCAATGCGTGAGCCGACGATAGGATGCACCATCCTTTCGCCGGCGTGAAATTCTAATGGATGATGCGCCGGAGCGCCGGGACAAGGCGGGCGGCAACCGCGTCTTTGGAAACGACCGGCGCTTGAGGATGCTGGGCCGCGACGCTTCCGCCGATTGCGCCCGAGCAGAAAAGATAGGGAACGCCATAGGCATCCAGATCGTCGGCGATCAGGCCGACATCCTGGCGACCCAGACGGATGTCGAGCACCGCGCCGGCGGGCAGGCGGCCCGCCAAAGCGGCCGCGCCTTCGCTTAGCGTCCGGTGTGGCCCGTCGACGGCGAAGTCGGCGTCTTCCAATATATCCATGATCGCGGCCGCCACGGATGGATCGTCCTCGACCAGCAGGATGGTTTGCGTAGCCATGGTCGTCATGCCAGTCCGAAATGCGCGCGGTAGGCATCGAAGCAACGCGCGCCGCAGCGCAGGCGGATGAGCGCGCCTTCCGCCATCGCGGTCGCGCGGCGCGGGTCTTCCGCCACCAGCGGCTTGATAGCCTCCTCGTTCCAGTCCTTGCTGTGCTTGACGTCAAGCACCGCGTGCAGGTCGAAATATCGTCGCTCCGCATTGGACAGGCCGATACGTTTGAGCGCACGCGCGGTGTGCGCGGAGCGATCGGGGGCGGTCAGTTCGATGACGCCGAGCGCGCCGACGCTGTGCCAGGCATAGAAGCGCGATGTCGCCATGGCGGTCATGGCATTGGCAAGCGCCAGGCTTTCCCAGCAGGTCTGCTCGATGCGGGTCTCCAGATCGAGTATGTCGACCAATTGCGAGAGCATCGGGCCATGCATGCCCTTCACATTGCCGCGCCCCATTTCGTCCCAATAGTTGCGGGCCAGCTCCATCTTCGCCTGGGTCGGCAGCTTTACCTGCGTCATTGCGACCAGATCGTCGAACCCAGCCTCGCCCGCCGCTTCCTGGCCCAGGAACCAGCGTATCTGGTCCCGGTCGGCCTCGTCCGCGAGCCAGGGGAACAGCCGGTCGTGCTGCCCCGGCCCGGACTGCTTCAACTCCTCGAACCAGGCGATGAAGCCTTCGACATCGGTCGGGGCGCGGGCGGCCTCGGGGCGGACCTCCGCGCGCAGTTCCTCAATGAAGGCGCGTTCGAGGCGCGCCATGCGTGCGTCGGTCTCCAGCCGCTGCGCCACCGCCTCGTCTGGATAGGCGGGGGCGAGGCGGGACCGGTTCCACCGGCTGAGCTGCTCCTGAAAATTCTGTTGCAGGAACTGCGAGTCTTCGAACTTCAATCGGGTAGCCACGACAGGATGATCCTCTTTATCAGGCTTTGTGCGTGACTGAACAATCCCGCAGCGGCGCGGCCGTTCCGCAAAATCTGACTGATCCCGATCAATTTGACGTGTGCGAGGCCCAAATGTGCGGCTTTTTGCCCTGCTTTGCGATGCGGCCAAGCTGGGACTAACCTGTGTAAGGTTGTGCAGGAACCAACCCTGCGCCGCCTCCTTGTCCCCCGCAAAGAGGAGAGCGCATGAAAGACGAAAAAGCCCATCGCGAACGGCGACCCAACATCTCGACCGAGAACCAGCCGCCCGGCGCGGCGCGTCATCCGCGCGATACGCTGGACCGGCCTCCGGGAAAGGGGCCGGGCAGCAGCAGCGCGAAGGGGCGGCCCGATGGCGAATGACGCGGATGTGGCGGACGCTGCTGACGATGCCGCCGCCAAGACCTTGTCGCCGATCTTGCCCGCCGACATAGAGGACGCGGCCGCCGCCCTGCTGCGCGACGCCTGCGCGGCCGACCTCAGCCTCGTGACGGCGGAAAGCTGCACCGGCGGGCTCCTGTCTTCGCTGCTGACCGATGTGGAAGGCGCGAGCCATGCATTCGAGCGCGGCTTTGCCGTCTATAGCGAGGACGCGAAATGCGAGCTTCTGGGGATAAGGCGCGACGCGATAGAGGCATGCGGAGCCGTGAGCCGCGACGTGGCGGTCGCCATGGCGGAAGGGGCGCTCGCCCGGTCGCGGGGCGACATCGCCCTGGCCGTGACGGGCTATGCCGGTGCCGCACCCGATGGCGAGGAGAACGGCTTGGTCCACTTTGCCTGCGCCCGCAAGGGTGGTCCGACGCTGCATCGGGAAAAGCATTTCGGGGATATCGGTCGCGGCCCGGTGCGGATAGCATGCCTGCGTGTGGGACTGGACATGATGAGGCAGGCACTTGAGCGAAGCTGACGATTTTCTTTCCATTCATCGCCATGGCCTCGTCCGCGTCGCGGCGGCGACGCCTGCGGCAAGTGCCGGCGATGTGGCCGCCAATGCACGATCGATCCTGGCCGTGGCCCGGCAAGCGGCGGAGCGGCGGGCCGACCTTGTCCTCTTCCCCGAACTGTGCCTGTCCTCCTACGCGATCGACGACCTGCACTTGCAGGATGCGCTCCTGGACCGGGTCGAGCAGGAGGTCGGCCATCTGGTCGCCGCCAGTGCCGACCTTCCGCTGCTGCTGATCGGCGCACCTTTGCGGCGGGCGGGGCGGGTCTATAATTGCGCCCTTGTGATCGCGCGGGGACGGCTGATCGGCGTGGTGCCGAAAAGCTACCTGCCCAACTATCGCGAATATTATGAGAAGCGCTGGTTCGCGTCCGGCGCGGGTCTCACCGGGCTCGACATCGAGGTCGCGGGCATGACCGTTCCCTTCGGCACGGACCTGCTGTTCGCGGCGGAAGGGTTTGCCGATTTCATCTTCCATGTCGAAATCTGCGAGGATTATTGGGCGCCGCTGCCGCCCTCAACCTTCGGGGCGATGGCGGGCGCGCTGATCCTGTGCAACCTGTCCGCGTCCAACATCACCATCGGCAAGTCGCGCGACCGCCATCTTCTGTCCGCGTCGCAATCGATGCGCTGCGTCGCCGCCTACGCCTATTCCGCCGCCGGCGCAGGGGAAAGCACCACCGACCTTGCCTGGGACGGTCAGGCGATGGTGCATGAACTGGGTGATCTGCTGGGCGAATCCGGCCGCTTTGGCGATAGTCCGGAATTGTTGCTGGCCGACATTGATGTGCAGCGGGTCCGGCTGGAGCGGATGCGCAACGGCACCTTCAACGACAGCGCAGCGGCGGCCGGTCATCCCGAAACCCGCTTCCGCCGCCTGTCCTTCCCCTTCACGCCTGCCAAAGCCGACATGGGCTTGCATCGCCCCGTCCGCCGCTTTCCCTTCGTGCCCGCCGATCCGCTGCGGCTCGACGCCGATTGCTACGAGGCCTTCAACATCCAGGTGGAGGCGCTTGTCACCCGGTTCCGCGCGACGGCGGGGCGACATATGGTGATCGGCGTTTCCGGCGGTCTCGATTCCACTCATGCGCTGATCGTCGCGGCCAAGGCGTGCGACCGCATGGGACTGCCCCGCTCGACCCTGTTGGGCTACACCATGCCGGGCTTTGCGACCGGCGAGCAGACGAAGGGCAATGCCTGGGCGCTGATGAACGCGCTCGGCATCACGGGCGAGGAAATCGACATCCGTCCCGCCGCGCGCCAGATGCTCGCCGACATGGACCACCCCTTCGCGCGCGGGGAGGCGGTCTATGACATCACCTTCGAAAATGTGCAGGCGGGCCTGCGCACCGACTATCTGTTCCGGCTGGCGAACCGCCATGGCGGCTTCGTCATCGGGACCGGCGACCTCAGCGAGCTGGGGCTGGGCTGGTGTACCTATGGCGTTGGCGACCAGATGAGCCATTATGCTGTCAACAGCGGGGTGCCCAAGACGCTCATCCAGTTCCTGATCCGCTGGTGCATCGCAACCGACCAGTTCGACGATCCCACCAAGCGGATATTGGACGCCATATTGAACACGGAAATCTCGCCCGAATTGGTTCCGGCGGGGGCGGGCGGCGCGTTGCAGAGCACGGAATCGAAAGTCGGGCCTTACGCGCTCAACGACTTCTTCCTGCATCATATCGTGCGCTTGGGCCTGCCGCCGTCCAAGGTCGCCTTCCTCGCCTGGCATGCCTGGGGGGATGCGGCAGTCGGGGAATGGCCGCCCGATTATCCTGAGGACGCGCGCGTCGCCTACGACCTGCCGACGATCCGGCGCTGGCTGGACAATTTCCTGTACCGCTTCTTTGCGATCAGCCAGTTCAAGCGATCGGCGCTCCCCAACGGACCGAAAGTCTCGGCGGGCGGCGCGCTGTCGCCGCGTGGCGACTGGCGCGCGCCCTCCGATGGCGTCGCCGGGCCGTGGCTCGACGAACTGGCGAGCGCGCTCGGCCCGCGCCAGGACTGATCGATCAGGCGGAGTGCCGCCCGGCCCAGGCCGCAGGACGGAAATCGACCAGTTGCGCCAGCTTTTGCCATTGGGGAACCATGATCTCCCGTCGGTTCCTCTGGATGATGCCGTCGCTTTCAAGGGCGCGCAGCGTGCGGTTCACATGAACAGTCGTCATGCCGGTCGCGTCCGCCAGTTCCGATTGCGTGAACGGCAGGCTGAAGACGCAGCCGTCAAAGCCGCCCCCGGGATGGCTTCGTATCACCAGTTCGTAGAACAGATGCGCGATCCGCCCGCGCGCGTCGCGGCGGCCCATATTGGCGACCCACGCCCGGGTGATGGAAAGCTCCGCTTCGGCTTCCGTCCACAGGGCCGAAGCGATGGCGGGACAGGTGCGGCTCAGGTCCAATATGCTGTCGATCGGCACCGCGGCGACCCGCACCGATGTCAACGCCTGAACGAAATCCTCCGCCGCCGGCGGTGGCAGCGATGGTAGGTTCAATATGTCGCCAGGGCCGTGGATGCCAATGATATGCCGCAACCCCTCGGCGGAAAAACGGTGCCGGTGGGCGAGGCCGCCGAGCAGGATGTGGCAGCTGGTCGCCCGGTCGCCTTCCTGGATCACATAGCCCCCAACAGGCAGGCTCCGTTCCTGGAACGGCAGCGCCAGTAGGGCCGCGTGGTCAGTGGGCGACAGGTTCATCCTGCCTTTCAGACGTGTGGCAAGGGGGGCGAGAATATGCTGCACGGTCACGACGCGCGCCCCGCTTTTCTACCCAATATTTGATCCTGTCATGATCCGTCATGTTGGTGGCGCGGGCCAAGAAGCTCTCGCGGCGCGACAGCATGGACATGCTTCCTGCCGAGAGCGCCGCACCTTGCTCCAAAGACGGAACTGCGGACGCTAACATATGCTAACTAGGTTGTAATTTTTCTGTCAGGCTTGGAAAACCGGGTTTTTCATCACGCCGGGGCGTCGTTCACGGATATGGCGGCCGCTTCGCGCAGGGCCGCTATGTCGGGTATGCGCAGCCATTTGGACTGCAGTTCGATCAACCCGCGCGTCCGCATCGTCTGGAGGGTGCGATTGACATGCACCGGTGTCAGGCCCGTGACGTCCGCAATGTCCATCTGCGTCAGCGGCAGGGAGCATTGCTGGCCGTAGGCCAGGCCGCACCCGCGCATCCGCTCGAACAGTTCCAGCAGCAGGTGCGCCAGCCTCTCAAGAGCCGTTCGCCGGCCCAGCGTAACCAACCAGCTCGCCTGCCGTTCGGACCCATCCACCATATTCTTCCAGAAGCTGGCCTGGATGTCGCCCGAACCCGAAGCGGGAATCTGGCACGGCGCCTTGCGCGCGCGCACATTGGTGAGCGCAACGATGGGCTGGGAAGGCCGCCGGCCGAGCGCCCAGTGCGGTTCGCAATAGTCGCCGGGCAGATAGAGCGCGGTGATCTGTCGCCGGCCGTCCGGCAAAAGCCGGTACCGCGAGGCCCAGCCTTCCAATATCTGATAGAGACCGTCCGGCTTCTCATTTTCCCGCGCGAGAAACTCGTGCGGACGAAAGAAAACCAATGCGTCTTCTGCTGCAACCTGGCTTAACATGGTTATCCCCTGTCAAGCCCCCCTAAAGTGCATGATAGGCGCATGGTGCCTTTTCAAATTCACTTATGTTGCCTTTGTCCGATTTTTTTTTCAGGCGGACCGCCATTTCCACCGCCCTGGCTGAACCCGTTCACCGGTCGGCAATATTTGGGTCGGCGGATCGCCTTGCCTGGCGCGACTCGAGGGAACTCTTTGCCCGCCCCGGTCTTGAAGCGGCATGGAACGCTATCACATCAATCTCTTCAACGACGCGGACATTCTGGACGAGGAGGGACAGGAGTTTGTCGACCTCGCCGCCGCGCATGCGGAAGCGATGCGCAGCGCGCGCGAAGTCATTGCCGATCATGTGATGAACGGCCGGCCGATCGACCTTCGCCACCGCATGGAAATTACCGACAATGCGGGCAAGCTGTTGGATATGATCCGATTCGGCGACGCGATCAGCATCGTGTCGTAAAGCTTATGCCGGCGCAGGTCAGCGCCATTGCGACTGAAGGAGTATCATGCCGCGCGGTCACCCCGCCTTCGACCTGTTCGTGCGCAAATTGTCGCAACGCTCCATCCTGACGGAGGATGAGCGGCAGGCGATCCTTTCGCTGAACGGCAGGGAGATGGAGGTGGAGCCGCATCGCGACATCGTCGGGCCGGGGCAGGTCACGGACACATCCTGCTTCGTCGTGTCGGGCCTCGCCGCGCGGTTCGGGCAATTGAGAGACGGCCGGCGCCAGATCACCGCCATCCATATTCCCGGCGACATGTGCGATCTCTATTCGCTGATGCTGCCCAAGGTGGAATGGGCGCTTCAGGCCCTGTCCGCCCGGCTGACGATCGTGAAGGTGCCGCATCGCGACCTTGCAGCCTTGTGCCGTGCCTATCCTGGGATCGCTGAAGCCTTCTGGCGCGATTGCGTGGCGGATGGGTCGATCCTGTCGCAATGGGTGGTCAACGTGGGCCGGCGGGATGCGCGGATGCGAACCGCCCATCTGTTCTGCGAACTGGGCGTCCGCATGGAAAAGGCGGGGCTTGGGCAGCGGACCCGCTATCGCCTGCCGGTGGTGCAGGTGCAGCTTGCCGATGCCCTGGGCGTGACGCCGGTCCATATGAACCGGGTCATCCGCTCCATGCGGGAGGATGGCTTGATGACGATCAGGGCGCGGGAGGTCCACATATCCGACTGGGCGGCGCTCGCCACCGCAGCCGGGTTCGATGAAGGCTATCTGGAACTGCGCCAGGAAGCGCGACGCCTGTAGCGGCTCGTTATTCGGCGGCGATGTGGACCGGCGCGATCTGTTCGCAGGGCGCGCCGATCTCCGCGGCGAAGAAGCGGCAGGTGCGCTGCAATCCGTCCTCCAGCGTCACGCGCGGCGACCATCCCAGCAGTTCGCGCGCGCGGCTGATGTCCGGCCGGCGACGGCGCGGATCGTCAACGGGCAACGGGCGATGGACGATCCGCGACGGGGATCCGGTTTCTGCGATGATCCGTTCGGCAAGCTCAACGATGCTATATTCCTCGGGATTGCCGAGGTTGACGGGTGCGAGTTCCGGCAGGTCCGCCTCCATCAGCGCGATCAGCCCGTCCACCATGTCGGACACATAGCAGAAGCTGCGCGTCTGCGACCCGTCGCCATAGATGGTGATGTCTTCGCCCGAGAGCGCCTGGCACAGCAGGTTGGATACGACGCGCCCGTCATCGGGATGCATGTTGGGGCCGTAGGTGTTGAAGATGCGCGCCACCCGCACGTCGGCGCGGCCTGAACGCGCGAAGTCGAACGCCATGGCTTCGGCCGCGCGCTTGCCTTCGTCATAACAGGCGCGGGGGCCGGTGCAGTTGACCCAGCCGCGATAGTCCTCCCGCTGCGGATGCGCTTCGGGGTCGCCATAGACTTCGCTCGTGGAGGTCAGCAGGAAGCGCGCGCCGGTCTGTTCGGCAAGGCGCAGCAGATGGTCGGTGCCGACGACGCTGGTCAGCATCGTATGTTCGGGGTCCGCCTGATATTGGGGCGGAGAGGCCGCGCAGGCCAGATTGTAGATGCGGCTGATGTCGCGGCGGCGGGCGATCGCGTCGGGCAGCGGATCGACGACATCGGCGCGGATGAAGCGGAAATCCGGCTCCGCTTCGAACGGCTGCAGGTTGATCGTGCGCGCGGTCTGCAAATTGTCGAGGCACAGCACCTCATAGCCGCGATCCAGCAGCGCGCGGCAGAGATGCGACCCGATGAAACCCGCGCCGCCAGCGACCAGTGCGACCTGTTTGCCTTGCCTCATCCGTTGCGATCCTCCTGTTGCTATGTCGTTCATTCTGCCGCCACCGCGCACCGTCCGGCCGCGTCCTGCGCTTCTTCCAGATAGCGTTCGAGTTCGGCCGCCCGGCAGGCAGCGCTATGGCCGGTCAGGATGCGCTCGCGCGCTGCGGCGCCAACGGCGCTTGCGTCCTCCGCCAGCCACGCGACGATGTCGTCGCTTCCTTTCGCCAGCAGGATTTCGCTGCCGGGGCGCAGCAGCTCGTCGATGCCGGGCCATATGTCCGACAGGATGGGCGTGCCGCAGGCCGCAGCCTCGAACAGCCGGACCGAGGGCGACCAGCCCGCCGCGATCATGTCGGCGCGCGTGACGTTCAGCGTGTAGCGCGAGGCGGAATAGAAGGCGGCGTGATCGGCGGGCGGCAGGTGGTCGATCCGCTCCACATTGGCGGGCCAGTCGATATCGTCGGGATATTGCGGGCCGGCCACGGCGAAGCGTTTCTCCGGCATCCGGCGCGCGGGATCTATCAGCAGCGCCTCCAGCGTCGGCTGCCGGTCCGGGCTGTAAGTGCCGAGATAGGTGAGATCCCACCTCTTTTCGACGGGCATCGGCCGATAGGCGTCGATATCGACCGAGCAATAGAGCGCGCGCGCCATGGGCGATCCATATTCGCGCTCCAGCAGGTCCAGCGTCGGCCCGCCGGTGAAGGAGCAATAGAGATCATAGCCGGCGATCAGCTCCGCCGTCAGATAGTCGCAGCGCCCCTCGCGGAGGGCAGTCAGCGTGACGGGCGTGTCGATGTCGTAGAAGGCGGTGACGCCCTGCGCATGGTCGAGGGCATAATGGCCGATGGCGATCCCGTCCGGCACATAGGAGCCGACGATCACGGCGTCAGCCGCAGCGATCTCCGCCCGCCACGCGTCCAGACCGGGGAGGTCGTCATAGAAGGCGAGCCGGCAATAGTCGGGCGCGTCAAGGTCGCGATGCGCCGCATACCAGGGGACGTTTCGTTCGAGGAACAGGATGTCATGCCCGCGCGCCGCGAAGGCGGACAGCAGCGCGCGGAAGGTGGTGGCATGACCGTTCCCCCAGGAGGAGGAGAGGCTGAGGCCAAGGACGACGATCTTCATGCGCGCTCCATTTCCGGAAGGTCGGCGGCGCGCGCGGCGGCGGCATCGCGCAGGATGGCATCCACCTGCGCGCCACGCAGCGCATAGCTATGCTCGCGCAATACCCGGGCCCGCGCCGCCTCTCCGATAGTGCGCGCCCTGTCGGCGGTCAGGGTGGACAGATGATCCGCCACATCCTGCCCGTCGCGCGCGACCAGCACTTCCTTGTCCGGGGTCAGGAACATCTCTATCCCTTCCCATGCGTCGGTGATGAGGCAGGCGGCCGCGCCCGCCGCTTCGAACACCCGGGTTGCTGGCGAAAAGCCGATCTGCGCCATGCTGTCGCGCGCGACGTTCAGCACCGCGAGCGGGGTGCAGTTGAACGCATTATGTTCGGCGGTATAGACATGGCCGCGATGGCGGACATTGGCCGGCATCGCCTTGCTCTCCCAGCCATTGCCGCCGATCAGGAACGACCGGTCGGGCAGCAGCGCGGCGGCCTTCAGGAAATATTCCTCCACCCGCGCCTCCCGGTCGGGCAGGCGGTTGCCCAGGAATGCGAGGTCGCAGGCGAAGCGGGGGTCGGGGGCGACGGGCAAATGGCTGTCCGGGTCCAGTGCGTTATAGACCGGGATGCAACGACGCGCGCCCATGCCGCAATAGGCGTCCACGACCGGATCGCCGCCGCCATAGGTCAGTACCATGTCCAGCCCCGGCAGCGCTGCGCGCACCGGATGATCGGGATCGGCGCGCATTTCGTCCAGCGTGGCGGCGGCGTCCACATCCCAGAAGATGCGCAGCGCATGGGGCGCGGCGCGCCGCATCACGCCGTCCAGCAATTCCGCGTCGAACACGCCGACGCCGCTCGCCTTCACCACGACATCAGCGTCGGCGGCCTCGTCCATGACCTTGGTCAGCGCTTCCGGCGTCGCGTCATAGACCACGACCCGCGCCCAGTCCGGCGGATCGATGTCGCGATGCTGCTGACGGTCGAAAGCATCCGGCTCGTAGAAGCATATCTCATGCCCGCGCGCCGCCAATTGCTTCAGGATGCCGCGATAATAGGTCGCTGCCCCGTTCCAATAGGAGGACAGCAGGCTTGATCCGTAAAAGGCGATCTTCATGTCAGGCTCCCACCAGGCTGGCGGGCGTCGGCGCGCCAAGCCCCTCGACTATGTCCAGAAGTTCCCGCGCGCGATGGGCGCAGCTGTGGCGCGCCCGTACCGTTTCAAGCCCGCTCCGCGTCAGGCTCTCGCGCAATCCTTCGTCCTGCGCGATCGCGCGCAGGTGCCGCACCATCTCCGCGCCGTCCCGCGCGTAGAGGAAGTCCTCGTCCGGCCGGAACAGCCCTTCGCTGTCGCGCCAGGGTGCGGACACCAGCGGGATGCCGCAGGCCAGCGCCTCGAACATGCGGATGGTCGGGATGCCGGGCAGCAGATCGGCATAATAGCGGCGCGGCACATGCACCGTCGCCAGATGCCGCGCAAAGATGGCGGGCGCGGCGGCGTTGGCCGCCCAGCCATGATAGCGCACGCCATAGCGGTCCAGCGCCGCGCGGGCTTCATCCGGATAGCGCACGCCATAGATGTCGAGCGGCAGGCCCGCCGCCTCGGCCGGACGGAACAGAAATTCCTCCAGTTCCGCCGTACGTTCCCCGTCGCCCCAATTGCCGATCCATACGATCCCCTCGCGCGGGGCTTCCTGTGCGGGCGGATGGAAATGGTGAATGTCGGCCGCTTCGTGCCAGGTCCAGACGAGGCTTCCCCAGCCCCAACTGCGATAGACTTCCGACAAGGCCTCGCCGAACGCCAGCACGCCGTCATAGCCCGACAGGTCGAAGGCGCGGATAGCGTCCGGATCGGACACGGCGCGATGATGCGTGTCGTGGAAGAGGAGAGTGAAGCGCGCGCCCTGCGCCCGCATTCGCCCCAGCCGCGCGACCAGCGACGGCTCGTTCCACTCATGCATGATGACGAGATCCGCGCCGTCGGTCAGCGCCTCTACATCGGCATCCGCCCCATAGCTTATCGTCCGTAATTCAGCATAGGCGGCGCGGAAGGGCGCCAGCCCCGCGTCGCCATGATCGCGGATCAGGTTGGTGAGGCTCCAGTTTCCCTCCGGCTCCAGCGCGACGACATCATGGCCGAGCGAGCCGAGTTCGCGCAGCACGCCGCGCAGGAAATGCGCATTGCCATGGTTCCAGCAGGACAGCAGCGAATGGGTGAAATAGACGATCCTCATGCCGCCACCCGATCCTTCAGCCGGTCGTAGAGGCCGGCCATCCGGCTCGCCATCGCGCCCGGCGTGTAGCGCGTCGCGCGCTCCCGCGCCCGCTCGCCGGCCTCGTGACGGGCGGCGCTGTCCTCGATCATCGCCTCGATGGCGTTGGCGAAGCCGCCCGCGTCACATGCCGGTACGAAGGTTGCTGCTCCGTCCCATAGTTCGCGGAAGGTGGGGATGTCCGAGAGGATGAGCGCGCATCCGGCCGACGCTGCTTCCAACACCGCCAGACCGAAGGGTTCGTAGAGCGCGGCGGACGCGAAGACCGGCCGCGCGCCCAGATGCTGGGCCAGTTCCGCTTCGCCGAGCGATCCCAGCCGGTGCAAGGCCTGAAAGGCGGGGCCGTCTCCCTGCGGCGAAAACGATGGCCCCGCCGCCTTGAACGGCACCGTCAGCTTCGCTGCCGCGCGATCCAGCGTGGCGACATTCTTGCCTTCGTCCCACAATCGCCCGGCGGTAAACGCCTGATCGTGGGGCGTCAGGGAAGGGCAGGGCAGCGCCCGCCCATTATGCACCGGCATGGGGGCCACGCCATAGATGCGCCGTACGTCCGCTGCGAAGGCGGCACTAGGCGCAACCGTCAGGCTGGCGTTGCGCAGTCCCTTCGCAATCAGCGCCGTGCGCCATCCGAAGTCCGTGGGCATCGGTCCCTTTCGCACGGCCTGCCACCAGCTCGCCACGCAGCTGTGCAGCACGGCGACCACCGGGCAGGGGTAGCGGCCGATGCTGGCGAGCGCGGGCGTATGCAGCTGCACCAGATCGGCGCGCAGGTCGCCGGCCATCTGCGCCAACCGCTCCTCCGCCGCCACGACCTCCGCTGCATCCTCAGCGATCCAGTCGAGCGGCAGGCCGGTGTCGATCAGGTCCAGATGGGCGATGGACGCCGCCTTCGCGCGCTGCTCCGCTGACGCAGCCGGTCCCATCACCGCCAGCGTGACCCGGTAATCGAAAGCGCCCAGCGCCTCGGCCAGATCGACCGAATATTGCCACACGCCGCCTACCGCGTCAGTGGTCAGCAGCAGATGCCGTTCGCCCGCCATCATGCACGCTCCGCGATGCGCGCGGGCGCAGCCTCGGCGCGCTGCCGCATCAGCCAGTCCGCAAGGTCCGCCACGCCCTGCCGCCATGGCTTGCGCGTGCGCGGACCGATCGCGGAATAGAGCGCGCGCGTGTCCGCGACGAAATAGCGCTGGTCGCCCGCGCGCCAGTCGGCCGCCTCGATTTCGATGGGATGCCCCAGATAGTCCCCGATATGGCGGATCAGCTGGCGCAGGCTGACGGCATTATCGATGCCGCCGCCAAGGTTGAACACGCGGCCGGGCAAGGCGTGGATGTTGCGCCAGAGGCTGAGATAGGCGTCCACCGCATCGCCCACATCCAATATGTCGCGAACCTGGAAGCCGTCGCCGTAAAGGGTGATGGGTCGCCCCTCCAGCGCGCTGATCAGGAAGTGGGCCACCCATCCCTGATCCTCCGTCCCCATCTGCCGCTGGCCGTAGATGCAGCTCATCCGCAGCACGGCGGTCGGCACGCCGAAGCTGCGGCCATAATCCAGCACATATTGGTCGGCCGCGCCCTTGGAGCAGCCATAGGGCGTGTGGAAATCGAGCGGGCGGGCCTCGCCAATGCCATGGGCGGCGATGGCGGCGTCCTGTGGCACATAGCGGTCGCCATCGAGCGCGAAATCGATATCCTCAAGGCCCCCATAGACCTTGTTGGTCGAAGCGAAGATGACCGGCGGCGGCGTGGCGCAGCGCCGCGCGGCTTCCAGCAGGTTGAAGGTGCCGAGCGCGTTGACGGCAAAGTCGGCGGCGGGATCGGTCAGGCTGGTCGTCACCGCGACCTGCGCCGCCATGTGGAACACCGCCTTGCACCGGCCGACCGCGTCCTTCAGCGGCGCTGCGTCGCCCATGTCGGCGATCATCGCCTCGATCCGCTGCCCGTGCCGCTCCTCCAGCCAGCCGAGGTTGCGCTCGACGCCGGGCCGGGCGAGGGAGTCATAGACGATGACGTCATGCCCTTCGCTTGCCAGCCGGTCGGCGATGTTGCTGCCGATGAAGCCGGCACCGCCGGTCACCAGCACGGGCCGGGGATCGCCCGCGCTCACGCCACCAGCCCGCGCGCTTCGAGTTCGGCCCGCGCCTCCGCCACCCGATCCTCGGCGGTCTGCTCGGCCACCCATTCCGCCAGTTCGGCAAGACCTTCGCTGAAATCCTGCCGCGCTTCGAAACCCAGCGTCCTTGCCGCCTCGCTCGTGTCGCAGAAGCAATGGCGGATGTCGCCGGTGCGCGCCTTGCCCACGATTTCGGGATCGACATCGTTGCGGCCCATCGCGGCGGCGAGCGCCTGCGCTACCTGCGTCACCGAACGGTCCTGGCCTGATCCGATGTTGAAGGTGCCGCCTGCCGCCTGCGGCAGTTCCAGCGCGTCGGCGAAGGCGCGGGCGACGTCGCTCACATGCACGAAGTCGCGGCGCTGCTCCCCATCCTCGAAGATCATCGGCTTTTGCCCGTTCAGCAGCCGGGAGGCGAAGATCGCCAGCACGCCGGTATAGGGATTGGACAGTGCCTGGCCCGGCCCGTAGACGTTGAACAGGCGCAGGCACACGCCCTCCATGCCGTAGGGCGCGGTCATGATATGGGTGGTGCGTTCCTGCACATATTTGTTGAGGGCGTAGATGGAAGCGAGGTTGGGCCGCTTCCATTCGGGCGTCGCGACTGGGGTGAGCGGGCGGCCCTGCGCGTCGGTCGGTTCCCAATTCTTCTGCCCGTCGCGGATCGTCCCGCGCTCGGCATCCTGCACCAGCGCGCCGTCCGCATCGCGATAGAGGCCCTCGCCATAGATGCTCATGGACGACGCGGTGACGACGCGGCGCACCGGCTTTGCGATCAGCTGCTCGAACAGGACGGCGGTGCCGACATCGTTCACAGAGGTGTAGCGTTCCACCTCATACATGGACTGGCCGACGCCCACTTCGGCGGCGAGGTGGACGACGCTGTCGATGCCCTGCAACGCCCGTTCGACCAGCAGCGCGTTGCGCACGTCGCCCTGGATCAGCTCGACCTCGTTCGGCAGGTCTTCGGGGCGTTCGCCCTTGCCGTGGACCTGCTCGATCAGGCTGTCGAGCACGCGCACCTCATGGCCGCGCTCCAGCAGTTCCTGACATACCCTGCGGCCGATGAAGCCCGCGCCCCCGGTTACGAGTATCTTCTCCACGCCCACTCCCTTTGCTGATGGGGATGCTCATGCGGCCGAGGAAGGCATGATGGTCATGCACAGCCGAGCATATGGCGGAGGAACATCATCTTCTTCCGCTCGGTTCCGGGGGGATGATGAAGAAGAACATCGCATGTGTAATGCGGCAAGGATGGCGTAATCAGGATAAGAAGGAATAACATATATTGAAAGCTTCAGTTGATTAATGATGCAGGTTATTTTTGTTTCGTTATAGTTGCGCAAGGGTTTGATATTGCGTTTCGCAGCTGGAACTATGCGTGGCGTGACGATGTTGAACGGCATCTATGTTGATGCTGTCTCCAGAAAATCGCAGTGCTGTCCTTTCGGGAACGACGTGCCTGCATCTCGTGCGCCACGGCGCGCATGGCGATGTCGGACGCCGGCTGAGCGGCCGGGCGGAGGCTGGCGGCCTTAGCTTGATCGGTAGCGGGCAGGCGACGCGCGCGGCCATCGCCTTGGGCAGGCTTGATGCCGTCCATGCCAGTCCGCGCCGGCGCACGCTTGAGACCGCATCCATCATCGCGGCGCAGCACGGCCTGACGGTCGAAGAAGCGGACGCGCTCGACGAGATCGATTTCGGCGCCTGGAACGGCGCGTCCTTCGATGCGCTGGCCGACGATCCCGCCTGGCGCGCATGGAACAGCAACCGGGCCACGGCCCCGACCCCCGGAGGAGAAACCATGGTTCAGGCAGTCAGGCGGGCGGTGGCTCATCTGGAAGGATTGGTGCGGCAGGGCGCGGGCAGGCAAGGCAACATCGCCTGCGTCACCCATTGCGACATCATTCGCGGCGTCGTTGCGCATTATATGGGGCTCAGCCTCGACAACATCCTGTGCTTCGATGTCGATCCCGGATCGATCACCACGCTGCGCTTCGCACCGGGCGAAACCCGCGTCACGCGCATCAACATGGTGCCGGCATGAGGATGGCGACATCCGCGACCAAGGAGGACGGCGCGTTGCGCCGCGCGATCGAGGCGCTTGGCCCCTGGTTTCAGAATTTGCGGATCGGCGGGATCGAAACCGCGCCCGATCATTTCCTGGGCGACTATCCCGCCTTCAAGTTCGCGCGGTTCGAGCCGGCCCTGCCGCAGGACTTGACCGGCAAGACCGTGCTCGACATCGGCTGCAATGCCGGCTTCTACTCGCTGGAGATGAAGCGGCGCGGCGCGGCGGAGGTGCTCGGCATCGACACGGACGACCGCTATCTGGCGCAGGCGCGTTTCGCCGCCGATGCGCTCGGCTTTTCCGACATGCGCTTCGAAAAGCTGTCGGTCTATGATGTCGGGGCGCTGGGCCGGCGGTTCGATCTCGTCATCTTCATGGGCGTACTCTACCATCTGCGCCACCCGCTGCTGGCGCTGGACCTGATCCGCGAGCATGTGGCGGGCGACCTGATGCTGTTCCAGACGATGCAGCGCGGGCCGGCAGATGTCCTCCAGGTGCCGGAGGACGCGCCCTTCCATGTCGCCGCTACGGACCAGCCGCCCACCTATTTCGACAATCCCGCCTATCCGCGGATGCACTTCATCGAACGGCGCTACGCCGGCGACTGGACAAACTGGTGGGCCCCTAATGCCGCCTGTTCGCAGGCGATGCTCCGCGCCGCCGGCTTCTCGATCGAAGCGCAGCCGGAGGAGGAAGTCTATCTCTGCCGCGTCGCTCCTGTCCCCTATGCGGACTGGATGGGCGAGCCGGCGGTCTATCCCGCAAGAGGAAGCAAGCCATGATCGAAGCCGCGATGATCTGGAACGAACCCAACAACAAGTCGCATTGGGATCCGGAGGTCGATCCCGACTGGTCGCTCTATGCCGACATGGTGCTCCGCGCCGGCGGGGCGATCCGTGCCGTCAATCCGGCCGTCACCCGCGTGCTGGGCGGCATGTCGCCGATCGATCCGCACTGGGTCAACCGGATGCGGGATCATGGCGCGCTTGACGCCGTCGACGTGGTGGCTGTCCATGGCTTTCCGCTCGACTGGAACCTGTGGCCGATCCACGCCTGGCCCGACAAGATCGCGGAGATCGAGGCGGTTGTGCCCGACAAGCCGGTATGGGTGACCGAAGTCGGCGTCGGCTCCTTCGGCGCGGAGGAGGTGCAGGTCTTCGGCGTCAATCGCACCGCCGAATTGCTGATCGGCCGGGTGCCGCGCATCTACTGGTACAGCCTCTATGACCTGCCGCAGGAGTGGGGCGCGACCACCCGCCATCGCGAGGCGGAAGGCTCCAGCTATTATCGCCATTTCTACATGGGCCTCATCCGCGAGGACGGCACGCCCAAGCCGGCGCTGGACGATTATGCGAAGGTCGCGGACCGGATGGGCCTGATGCAATGGTTCCATTTCGAGGATCCGCGCCTGGACGATGCCGTCGCCTGGATGAAGCGGCTGGGCGTCCGGCACCTGCGCACCGGCCTCAGCTGGGCGGACAGTTTCCGCCCCAACGCCATCGACTGGTTCGACCGGCAGATGGAGGCGCTTGAGCCTTTCGACGTCACCGTCACCTTCTGCTTCACGCCCGAACATCTGGGCATCGCCCCGCACCACAGCAGCGCCGTGCATGATCCGCAGGCCTTCGCCGATTTCTGCGCCTGGATGATCGAACGCTACGCCCCGGCGCAGGCTGCGCTGCCGGTCGCCCGCACCGCCTGACGGAGACTATCATGCCCCAATCCCCCATCAACATCGGCATCGTCGGGGTGGGCAATTGCGCCAGCTCGCTGGTGCAGGGCCTCACCCATTATCGCGCGGAGAGCAACGATCATCACGGGTTGATGCATTGGGAGATTGGCGGCTATCGGCCCTGCGACATCCGCGTCGCCGCCGCCTGGGACATCGACCGGCGCAAGGTCGGGCGCGACGTCGCCGAAGCCATCTTCGCCAAGCCCAACTGCACCCAGACCTTCTGCCCCGATCCGGCGGCATCGGGCACGATCGTCGAGATGGGCCGCATCCTGGACGGCGTCGCGGACCATATGGCGGATCATCCCGACGACCGCACCTTCCTGCCCGCCGAAGCGGCGGAGGCGACCCGCAAGAGCGTCGTCGCCCGACTGCGCGCCGCCAAGGTCGACGTGCTCGTCAATTACCTGCCGGTCGGATCGCAGCAGGCGACCGAATTCTACGCCGACTGCGCGCTGGAGGCGGGCGTTGCCTTCGTCAACGCCATCCCCGTTTTCATTGCCAGCGATCCCGGCTGGGCGCAGCGCTTCGCGGCGGCCGGCGTGCCGATCATCGGCGACGACATCAAGGCGCAGCTCGGCGCGACGATCGTGCATCGCGTGCTCACCGACCTGTTCGCCAAGCGCGGCGTGAAGCTCGACCGCACCTATCAGCTCAACACTGGCGGCAACACCGACTTCCTGAACATGGCGAACCGCAAGCGCCTCAAATCCAAGAAGATATCCAAGACCGAAGCGGTCCAGTCCGTTGCTGAAACCCGGCTGGACGACGACAATATCCATGTCGGCCCGTCCGATTATGTCGCCTGGCAGAATGACAACAAGGTCTGCTTCCTGCGCATGGAAGGGCAATTGTTCGGCGGCGTGCCGATGAACCTGGAACTGCGCCTGTCGGTGGAGGACAGCCCCAATTCGGCCGGGGTCGCGATCGACATGATCCGCTGCGCGAAGCTGGCGCTCGACCGGCGGATCGGCGGCCCGATCCATCCCGCCGCCGCCTATTTCTGCAAGCATCCCCCGCAGCAGATGACCGACGATCAGGCGCATGAGGCGCTGGAAGCGTTCATCCATGACGGCGCGCGCGTGGCGGTGGCGGCGGAATGAGCGAACTCCTAGAACCCGCCGCCCGTCCGACGACGCAGGCGAAGACGATGCGCGCCGCCACAGTGACTGCGCCAGGCACGGTCCGCATCGACCATGTCCCGCTGCCTGAGCCGGGGCCGGGTCAGGTGCGCATCCGGCTGGAAGGCTGCGGCGTCTGCGCGTCCAACCTGACACCCTGGGCCGGCCCGGAATGGCAGCACTATCCGCTCGATCCCGGCGCGCTCGGCCATGAAGGATGGGGCGTGGTCGATGCCGTGGGAGACGGCGTGACATCTGTCCAGGTCGGTGTCCGCGTCGCCGCTCTGTCCTATGCCAGCTATGCCGATTACGACATCGCGCAGGAACAGGCGGTGGTGCCGCTGCCGCCAGAACTAGATGCCATGCCTTTTCCGGGTGAGCCCTTGGGCTGCGCGTTCAACATCTTCCGCCGATCTGACATCCGCGCGGGGCAGACGGTGGCGATCATCGGCATCGGTTTCCTGGGTGCGATCCTGACGCGACTGGCGACGGACGCCGGCGCGCGCGTCATCGCCATCTCGCGCCGCGAATCCTCGCTCGCGCTCGCCCGGGACTATGGCGCGGCCGAAACGATTGCCATGGACGATCATAACCGCATCATAGAACAGGTGAGCGCGCTGACCGAAGGCCGGCTATGCGATCGCGTCATAGAGGCGGTGGGCAAGCAATGGCCGCTCGATCTCGCCGCCGAACTCACGGCCGAACGGGGCCGCCTCGTCATCGCGGGCTATCATCAGGACGGCCCCCGGCAGGTCAATATGTGGCTGTGGAACTGGCGCGGCATCGACGTCATCAATGCGCACGAGCGCGACCCGATGATCTATGCGCAGGGCGTGCGCGAAGCGGTGGAGGCGGTCGCTTCGGGCCGGCTCGACCCGGCACCGCTCTATACCCACCGCTACCCGCTCGAACGGCTGGGCGAGGCGCTGGACGCCACGCGCGACAAGCCCGACCATTTCGTCAAGGCGATCATCACCCTATGACCCTGCTCACCGCCGCCCCCGCGCCCTCCGTCGATCTCGATCGTCCCCGTATCGGCTTCCTCGGCGTCGGCTGGATCGGCCGCAACCGCATGGAAGCGATGCTGGCGAGCGGCCGGATCGAAGTGGCGGCCATTGCCGATGCGGTGCCCGGCAATAGCGAGGAAGCGGCGCGTCTCGCACCTGATGCGGTCCTGTGCGACAGCCTTGACGCGCTGCTCGACCAGCATCTCGACGGCCTCGTCATCGCGACGCCCAGCGCGCTTCACGCCGATCAGTCGATCCGGGCGCTGGAACGAGGCGTCCCCGTCTTCTGCCAGAAACCGCTTGGCCGTAATCTGGCGGAAGTGAAGGCGGTGATCGCCGCCGCCCGGTCCGTCGACCGGCTGCTGGGCGTCGACCTTTCCTATCGTGGCACCGCCGGCATGCGCGCGATCCGGGAGCGGGTGCGGGCGGGCGAACTCGGGCACATCCATGCCATCGACCTCGTCTTCCACAACGCTTACGGCCCCGACAAGCCGTGGTTTTACGATCCGGCGCTGTCGGGCGGCGGATGCATGATGGACCTGGCCGTCCACCTCATCGACCTCGCGCTCTGGACGCTCGACTTTCCGGCCGTTGAAAGCATCAGCGCCGACCTCTTCGCGAAGGGGCGTCCACTGTCCGATCGCGCAACGCAGGTTGAGGATCTGGGCTTCGCCACGCTGCGCCTGGCGGGCGGGACGATGGTGCGGGTCGCCGCCTCCTGGCACCTCCACGCCGGGCAGGACGCGGTGATCGCGGCGGACTTTCACGGCGACCGCGCCGGAGCGGGCTTCCGCAATGTCGGCGGTTCCTTCTACGATTTCGAGTCGAGCCTCTTCCACGGAACGGCGCGGGAGCAGCTGGCTGCACCGGGCGATGCATGGGGCGGGCAGATGGCGGCGCAATGGGCCGAACGGCTGACTGCTTCGCCCGGCTTCGATCCGGCCTGCGAACGGCTGGCCGATGTCGCCGCCGTGCTGGACGGCATCTATCGCGCCGCCGGTCCAAGCCAGTCGAACAACCTGCCCAGCCGCCCGCGCGAGTAGGTCAGCGCCTGATACACCGTCAGCATCGCCCGTCCGCCTCCGATGAACAGGGCAGGCCGGCGCAGCCGCCGCGCCGCCCGGAACAGCGCCACGCTCCCCCGCGCGATGGCGTGGCGGCCACGATAGATGAGCTTGCGCCGTATCGGCAGGTCATGACCGGGTGTCACCCGCTTGAGCGGCCGGATCGCGCCATGCCGCCAACTCAGCCGATAGGCGAGGCCTTCGCGGCGCTGCCGAAATCCCGCCGCCTGCGTTTCGACGACGAAGGCGGCGTCCACCGGTTTCAGCGTCACGCGCCCCTCGGCGCAGCCTTGTTCGATCAGGTCGAGCATCGCGCGCGACCGCACGACCACGACATTGGTCCCGCGCCCGTCCGACGAATAGGGTTCTACCCAGGCGTCGCCGAAGCTGATGTCGGCGGTCTCCGCCACTACATCGTCGCACCAGTCGCACGCCCGGTTCTGGAAAAAGCCGGAACCCCAGTCGCCATCGACCAGATGCCACCAATCCTGCGCCCGCGTCGCGCCATCGCGGTGAGTCAGCTTCGCCCGATACCAGTTGGCGGGGCGGGTGGCATCCTTCACGCGGAAGTCGACCGCCTGCACATCCTCGATCCGCGTCTGCATCTGCCAGGCGAAGCTTTCGACCATGTGCCGGCTCTTCATATGGCCGCACACCAGCCCGAGCGTATGGACGATTCGTTCGCGCAGCAGCGGATGCTGCCGCCGCGCCAAATGGACGGCTTTGATGAAGCAGGGGATGCCGACCACCGCATAGCGGCCCGGAATAGCCAGAATCTCGCGCAGGATGGCGGACAGTTCGATCGGATAATAGCGTGACTTGGCGCCGCTTCGCAGGGCATCGACGTTTCGGGATATGCGGTAGCGGAACAAGGCGCCCTCGGCGGGATCGACGGGCGCGACATGGGCGACGCCATCGACCAGGCCACGCCGGAGCAATTCTTCCGCGACCCAGCCCGCCATGCCCCCCGAACTGCCCCGTTCGCGGTATTGCCCCTCCTCGGCGTGGCCGACATAGGCGCGGTGGAACCGGCCTATCGCCGGGTCCACCGCCGCCGCATGGGAGAAGCACTCCGCGGCGATCACATCCTCGTTCGCGGCATGGGGAGAGAAGGGGCAGAGCGTGGCGAAGTCCAGAGAGGGCTGCGTCCGCCAAGCGGGATCCCCCGCCGGCTTCAGTTGGCCCTCGGCGTCCCAGCCCATGCGTGCGCTCGCGTCGCGGCTCAGGCCCGCACAGGCGCCGCATCCTATGCACAGGCCCGCCTTGGCCATAGCCTCCGGGCTGAGCGGCGCGTTCACGCGGTCAGAACCCGCTTGAGGAACCGGTCAGACTCGCCTCGCAGTCGTGCCAGCGGGGATGCCACATCGGCGGGTTCGGCCAGCAGCCTGCCATAGGCCGGCGTGCCGGTTTCCGCCGTCAAGATTCGCTCCTCTATGCCCAGGCTGCGCATCAGCCCCTGCACCTTGTTGCGGCGATAGGGCGTGGGGGCGGTAATCAGCGGACGATCATGCGCCAGCGCGAAGACGCATCCGTGGAAGAAGTTGGTGACCACCGCTTCCGCCCCCGCCATCAGCCGGTTGAACAGGTCCGGGTCGGCATCCAGCCTTTGTTCGTCCGCCCAATCGTTCCGATAACCGAGGCTGACCAGCCTGACATCCCGATCCCGCGCCCAGCGCCGGACCGGCTCCATCAGCCAGCCGGGGAAATTATGGCCATAAACCACCGCATAGGCGCGCCGTTCCATGGCCTCGCCAGCACGGGATGGCGGGAATTGCAGGCACGGGTCGAGCACCATGTCCGGCTCGCGGCCCGTGGCGGCCCGCACGATGTCCCGGCTGTTCCCGTCCCGAACCGACAGCGCGGAAAAGGCGTCCAGCCGCCCGGCCCAATAAGGCGACAGGCCACGCCCCGCATCCTGATTGCCGAAGCTCGCCGCATAGGAGGCCAGCCGGCCGCCAAAACCTTCGCCATAGAAGGTGGCGCAGCCGCCATACCAGGGATGCTCCAGATTCCACACCTCGTCACTCCCGACGATCACCAGGTCGTGGCTTGTTTCGGGGCGGTCGAGCGGGAAGGGTTCGGACAGCGGCAGGCGCGCAAAAGCATCGCGGAAGGCGCGAGTCTTGCGCGCATAGGCAGGGAAGTCGGCGCGGGGCGTATGGAGCGGCAGCGTCGGACGGAAGGCGCAGCGCAGCTCCGCCCGCTCGGCCGCGACGGAATGATGGTCGAGCAGGACCGCGTCCGCGCCCATCGCGCGAACGCCCTCCACCAGGCAGCGCGCCTGCCAATAGGAGCCGTAATTGATGCAGCGATGGAAGGTCAGGATGCCGACCGACAGCCGACTTTCGCCGGAAGGAGCCAAGTCCGCCTTCATTCAGCCGCGCCCGCCGGAAGCCGTGCGGGCGGCATAGCATTTCTCCTCGACGAGTTCCGATTGCAACAGCATGTTGATCCGTCGCTTCACCGCCGCCCGCCGGTCGTTCATCCGATAGACGGAGCGCGCCAGCCGGATGAAGGCGGGGCCGAAGCGCGCCGCCGCCTCCTCGTTCCGGATCGCATCCTCAATCTCCCAAAGCCGCTCGTTGATCCGCCGCAGCAGCCGAACCGCCCGCGCGACATCCTGCCGTTCCAGCGCGGTGGTGGCGATGCCGCCGACCAGCTGATATTCGCGCCCGACATGGGCCAGGGCGCCGGGGGCGCTGATACGGTCTCGCTTGATCTCCAGAATCGTCATCTTGTCCAGCAATTCGCCCCAGCTCACTGGGACGACGGGGGTGACAAAGGCGGTCATGGCGCTATCCGGTCCTGCGGGCGAAGGCAGTAAGGTCTCTCTCGACCTCCTTCACCACCGACGCCCAGTCGCCCGGCCGAGGCTGGGCATAGATGTGCATGGACAGATACCAGGGGGTGGAATCCATCCTCATCGGCCAGCGCCAGTCCGGCTCCGCCTTCAGCAGCAGCCATGCCGCCTTGCCCATCGCGCCGGCGAGGTGGGCGATCATCGTGTCGACCGTGATGACCAGGCTGGCCGCCGCCACCAGCGCGGCGGTCGCCTCCATGTCGAACGGGCATCCTTCGGGGTTGAGGACGGGCAGGGTGCTTCGCCCGGTCGTCAGGGTGATGACGGGGGCCTGGTCGCACAGCTTTTCGAGCAGCGCAGGCGGAACGGTGCGGCCGTCGTCCCAGTCGCCTGCCGCATGGCACAGGCCGATCGTGCCCGGGGGAAGGATGGCCTTGCGCAGGGGGAGATAGGGGCAGCGCACGTCATGGGGACGCATACGCAGGGCGAAGCACAGCTCCGTGATCTCGATGTCGCATTCGGACGGCGGAAGCGGGCGGGCGGGATCGAAGGGCGCGAACCGGATCGATCCCGCATCCGCCGCCAACGCCATCCGGCGCAGCAGCGGGATCAGCCGGGGCTGCGCCTCGATCGTAACCGAAGCGGCGCTTGCCGCCAACATCGGCAGGAAGCGGGCGAACTGGATGGTATCACCCAACCCGTGGTAGCAGCGCACCAGGCAATGCCGGCCGCGATAGTCCCGACCGTCCCACACCCACCGCAGATGATAGGGGAGGGACGGGTCGTCACGGCTCGCCGGGTCGCGCGCGCGCAGGTCCGCTTCGGAAATCGCCCAGGCGGCGGCGTAATCCTGCGCGCGCATGGCGGCGACCCAGGATGATGCATCCGCCTCGGTTCGATCCAGTTCCGCCTGCTCCCCGCCGGTCATCGCCATGCCCGGAAGATCACATGCCTTGCAGCATCATGATATGATGCTCGACCACCGGCGCGATCTTGCCGGCGACGGCCTTCAGCGGCACCTTGTCGCCCTTGCTGGCATAGCCCTGATGCAGCGCTAGCGCCTTCTGGTGCGCCGCCTTCTGCTGCGTCACGTACATCTTGTCGCGCGCCTCGCCGGTCGCTCCACGCAATTGCGCGATCATCTGCGCCTGTTCGGGCATCAGCGCGGGGGGCTTGGGCTTCAGGCCTGCCTGCGTCGCGGCCTTCACGACCATTTGCGTGCTGTTCGTATGATCCTTGACCATCATGGTCGCGAACTCCCGGACCTTGGCGTTCTTCGTGCTTTGCAGCACCAGCTGGCTGGACTGCCGCTCATAAAGGTCGCTGGCGCCCGCCGCCTTCACGAAGTCCGGCGCGGTGGCGGGCTGGGCCAGGGCGGGGGAAGCAATGCAGAGCGCAGCGGCGACGAAATAGCGTTTCATGAACGACTCTCCTGGTATGAAGGGGCATAGGAAGGCCGCATCGGCGCGGCTCGGATCGATGTCGCTTTCAACCGGGCCGGCGCAGCCCGGTTCCTGCGCCGCAGCCGGTGCGCTTACCCAGATTAGGGGGCATTGTAGCGCATTTGGCCTTGCGGCTTTGACGAAAGTCAATCGACGCGGGGCATCCGCCACGTTAAGGGAGGGCGAATGGATAGAGAGCGGTCGCATTTCGCCCATGCAGCATAAGCCAAAGCGCAGCCGGGCGATCGCCTTGCCGAACAGCGAGTTTCGCGCCCGCGCCACCGAATATCTCGATTTCCTTGCCGCCTGGGTGAAGAAACCGCGCCAGACTGCATCGGTCGTACCGTCCAGCCGCTATCTGGCGCGGCTGATGGTGTCGCGCATCGATCCGCGCGACGAAGGGCGCGTGCTCGAATTGGGCGGGGGAACCGGAGTCTTCACCCGCGCTATCCTGGAAACCGGCTTGCCGCCCGAGCAATTGGAAGTGGTGGAGATCAATCCCGGCTTCGCCCGCGGGCTGCGCCGCCATTTCCCGCTCGTGTCCGTGCTGGAAACCCCGGCGCAGATCGTGTCCACCGCCACGGCCGGCGCGCCGGGCGACTATCAGGTGGTGGTCAGCGGTCTTCCGCTCCTGGCCATGGACCGGCACATGCATGCCGACATCCTGTCCGAATCCTTCCGCATGTTGCGGCCGGGGGGCAGCTTCGTCCAGTTCACCTATTCCATGCGCCCGCCTGTCAGCCGCGACATTCTCGACGCGCTCGACCTGGATGTCGTCCGCGCCGGCCAGACGGTGCGCAATTTCCCGCCCGCGACCGTCTTTCGCTTCTTTCGGCGCGGCGAACAGCTTGCCTGAAGCCGTAGCGCTCCTATCTTTGCGGCAACGCAAAAGGGGCAGAGCCATCCATGGCATCCATCATAGAGGTTAACGGCCTGACGAAACGCTATGCGTCGGGCTTCGAAGCGCTGAAGGGCGTCGATCTTTCCATCAACGAAGGCGAGATATTCGCGCTGCTCGGTCCCAACGGCGCGGGCAAGACGACGATGATCTCCATCATCTGCGGCATCGCCCGCCCGACCGGCGGCAGCGTCACAGTGGCCGGCCATGACATCCTGCGCGACTATCGCGGCGCGCGCTCCGCGATCGGCCTCGTGCCGCAGGAGCTTTCCACCGACCAGTTCGAGCGGGTGATCGACACCGTCACCTTCAGCCGGGGCCTCTTCGGCAAGCCGCGCAACGACGCCTATGTGGAGAAGGTGCTGCGCGACCTCTCGCTCTGGGATAAACGCCACAGCAAGATCCTCGAACTGTCGGGCGGGATGAAGCGCCGCGTGATGATCGCCAAGGCGCTGTCCCACGAACCGCGCGTGCTCTTCCTCGACGAACCCACGGCGGGCGTGGACGTCGAGCTGCGCCGCGACATGTGGAAGCTGATCGGCGAACTGCGCCAGACCGGCGTCACCATCATCCTCACCACCCATTATATCGAGGAGGCGGAGGAGATGGCCGACCGCGTCGGCGTCATCACCAGGGGCGAACTGTTGCTGGTCGAGGAAAAGACCGCGCTCATGAAGAAGCTGGGCAAGAAGACGCTGACCATCGTGCTGGCCGACCCGATCGATGCGGTGCCGGCGGCGCTGGCGGACTGGAACGTGACGCTCCACGCCGAAGGCAGCGAGATCGAATATATTTTCGACACGCAGGCTGAGCGCACCGGCGTCTCCTCCCTGCTGCGGCGGCTGGGCGATCTCGGCATCGGCTACAAGGACTTGAACACCCGGCAAAGCAGCCTGGAGGATATCTTCGTTAGCCTCGTCCATCAGGAGAAGGCCGCATGAGCCTCCAGAATTTGCGCGCCATCGCCGCCATCTACAAGTTCGAGCTGCACCGGTTCCGTCGCACGCTGCTGACCGGCCTGATGGTCCCGGTCATCACCACCTCGCTCTATTTCGTGGTGTTCGGCGGCGCGATCGGATCGCGCATGACGGAAGTGGACGGCATTCCCTATGCCGCCTTCATCGTGCCTGGCCTCATCATGATGTCGATGTTCACCGAAAGCATCTTCAACGCCAGCTTCGGCATCTACATGCCCAAATTCACCGGCACTATCTACGAACTGCTGTCCGCGCCGGTCTCCGCGACGGAAACGGTGATCGCCTATGTCGGCGCGGCCGCGACCAAGTCGCTGATCGTCGGCACGATCATTTTCGTGACCGCGCATCTCTTCGTGGACGTGCCGGTCGCGCACCCCTTCGCCATGGCCGCCTTCATGGTGCTGATCGCGGTCAGCTTCTGCCTGTTCGGCTTCATCCTTGGCATCTGGGCGCAGAGTTTCGAGCAGTTGCAGGTCATCCCGCTGCTGCTCATCATGCCGATGACATTCCTGGGCGGCGCCTTCTATTCTGTGCATATGCTGGCCGAACCTTGGCGCACGATCACGCTTTTCAACCCGATCGTCTATCTGATCTCCGGCTTTCGCTGGACCTTCTTCGGCCGCGGCGACGTGGGGATCGAGTTCAGCCTGTTGTTCGTCGCGGGGATGCTGACGGTCTGCCTCGGCATCATCGGGTGGATGTTCAGGACGGGATACCGGCTGAAGAAATGAAAAGGGCGGCCATTGGCCGCCCGCTTTTCGTTTCTGTTCCCTGCTGTCAGGCGGCGGCGCTTTCCGGCTGGATGGCGAACAGCGTCACGCCCTTATATTTGTCGTCGCCTTCGTTGTAGAGGCCGTACATCCCGTCGAACGCCTCATCCAGAACCTGGAGGTCGGACAGGCCGGCGACCTTGAACGTGCCCAGCTTCAATTCGCGCGGCGGGCGTCCATCCCGGTCGGTCGTCACGGCGTCGATATACATCTCGTCATGACGGGTATAGAGGATGTGGGGTGCCAGCGTGACCACCATCTTGTTGTAGGTCACCTTCAGGCACTTCTGGAGCGCAATGGCTTGCAAAATCTCGGTCGGGGCTTGCATGATGCCGGTTTATTGACCGATTTGCGCGATTCTTTCAATTGCTTTGTGCGTCGCACCATGATCCTTCCGTGCAAGCGACGCGACGAACCGCCTCAATCCGGCACCAGCCCCAGTCGCTCCCGCATCGTCCAGCGCGCGATCAGCAGTAGCGCCACCGCGCCAAGGCCGCTCGCCAGACCCAGCCATATGCCGACCCCCGCCATGCCGAACGGGAACGCCAGCAGCGTGCCGACGCCGATGCCGACCACCCAATAGCCGACCAGCGCAAAGATCATCGGCACCTTCGTGTCCTGGACGCCGCGCAGCACGCCCGCGCCGACTGCCTGCGCGGAATCGACCAACTGGAACAGTGCCGCGATGCTCAGGAAGCTGATTGCCAGCGTGGCGGTCCGGGCATTCGCCGGGTTCGACAGGTCGAGAAAGGCCGACACCAAAGTCCGCGGCATCAGCACCAGCAGCGCGGCGGCGCAGCAGGCAAAGCCAGTCCCGATCATCAGCGCCAGCCAGCCCGCGCGGCCCACGCCGGCAGGATCGCGTTTGCCATAGGCGATGCCGACCCGCACCGTCGCCGCCTGACCGATGCCCATCGGCACCATGAAGACGAGCGCGGCGATCTGGATCGCGACGGCATGGGCCGCGAGCGAATCCCGGCCGATGAGGCCCATCAGGAAAGCGGACGCGTTGAACACGGTCGTCTCGAAGCCCAGTGTGATCGCGATCGGCAGCCCCAGCGTCCAGACCTGCCGGTGGCGTTCCCGGTCGCGCGTCCAGAACCGCCCCATCAGCCGGTAGCGGCGGAACCGCCGGTCGAGCAGGATGACGGCCAGCAGGCCGAAGAACAGGAAGCAGGACGACAGGCTGCTCGCCAGCCCCGCGCCGAACAGTCCCAGTTCGGGCAGGCCGAAATGACCGAAGATCAGTGCCCAACCCGCCGCGACGTTGATCGGAATGGCGGCCAGCATGATGATGAGGCCCCAGACCGGCCGCTCCAGCGCCGCGATGAAGTTGCGCAGCGTGGTGAAGCAAAGGAACGGCAGCAGCGCCCATTGCAGGCCGTGCATCAACTGCCCGGCCTCCCGCGCCAGATCGGGGGCCTGCCCCATGGCGCGCAGGATCGCCTCGCATTCCCACAGCAATGCCCAAGCGGGCAGGACGAAGAACAAAGCGGCGCGCAGGGTCTGGTGAACCGTCCGCCGCACGTCGCGCACGCTGTTGCGCCGGCGTCCCCGCTCGCTCGCGATCAGGGGAGAGGCAGCCGTGACCAGCCCCATGCCGAAGATCAGCAGCGCGTGGAACAGGTTGATGGCGAGCGCGCCCGCCGCAACACTTTCCGCGCCCCGCCGGCCGAGCAGCAGCAGGTCGCTGGCGGCAATCGCCGACCAGGCAACATTGCCCGCGATCATCGGCAGCGCCAGCGTGATGAGCGCGCGCGCCTCGATGCGCCAGGGGGAGGGGTGAGTCACGTCAGTTCGTCTGTGTTTTGAATGGGGAGGGGATGGCGATCAGTGCTTCTTCGACGGCACCAGATGGAGCGCCGCGACGATGATGCCGCCGATGACCGCGCCGACCAGCGCCGAACCGGCCGCGTTCACGATCCATTCGACAGCGCCGCCGATCGCCGGCACGGCATGCGCCGCGCCTTCCGCGACATGGTGGATCGCGCCGGGGACCAGATCCCAGTGGAATTCATGCAGGCCATGGACGATGAGGCCGCCGCCCACCCACAGCATCGCGGCCGTGCCGACCACGCCCAGCACCGACATCAGCACCGGCATCGCTTTCACCAGGCCGCGACCCATCGCCTGCGCTCCGGCGGAAGAGCGCTTGGCGAGGTGGAGGCCGATATCGTCCATCTTCACGATGAAGCCGACGACGCCATAGACGCCCGCCGTGATGAGGATGGCGACCACCACCAGGATGACTGCCTGTTCCCAGATCGGCACGCCTGCGACCTCGCCCAAGGCGATCGCCATGATCTCGCCCGACAGGATGAAGTCGGTGCGGATCGCGCCCGACACTTTCTGCTTTTCAAGCTCGGCCGAACTGAGCGTCGCTGCGGCCTCGGTCGCTTCGTCATGCCCTCCGCTTATCGCCTCGACGATCTTCTCGACCGCCTCGAAGCACAGAAAAGCGCCGCCCAGCATGAGCAGCGGAGGCAGCAGCCACGGCGCGAAGGCGGAGAGCAGCAGGGCGGCCGGCAGCAGGAAGAGCAGCTTGTTGCGCAGCGACCCCCGCGCGATCTTCCAGATGATCGGCAGTTCGCGCTCGGGGCTGAGGCCCATGACATAATTGGGCGTCACGGCGGTATCGTCGATCACGACGCCCGCCGCCTTCGACCCGGCCTTGCTGGCTGCCCCTGCGACATCGTCCAGCGAGGCGGCGGCCATTTTTGCGATCCCCGCCACATCGTCGAGCAGCGCGATCAGACCCGAAGGCATAGTCATTCCCCTGTTGCGGGCGGCACCGCCCGTTGCCTGCCTCATAGAGGCGGCGGTTCAGGCGGGCAATGGACTGTTGCAGGCGTTAATAATTGCCGGGCGGGTCGCTGGCGGGAAAGCTCTCGTCGACCTGCTCGTCCACCTTGTCCCACTCCGTGTCGCCCGTCTGGGGGCCGGCATCCCGCACGATGCCGGACGATCCGGCCGGGCCGCGATCATCCTCGCGCGGCTGGGCCGTTCCCATCCAGTCGCGCCAGCCCTTGAAAGCGAAGGCGCCCAGGCCGGTGACGATGGCGAGTTTCAACAACCCCTTCATGATGACCTGTCCTCTTTGCGCAGATGCACCCAATCCGCCCGGTCGTGGCCGATCGCGTCCTGCGTGAGCCGCATGTCCCCTTCCTCGTCCGCTCCGCCGGGGGAGTCTCCGTCTGCTGCCGGCTGGGGCACCTGCCAGCGTTCCCGCAGCGCCGCGTCGATCATCCGTTCCCACGCATCCTGATCGCCCGCAGCGCGCATGGCCGGGTCCGGTTCCTTCAGGATCGCCAGGATGCTGGCGGCGGCCTCCACCTTCGCAGGCCAGGCGTCGGGTTCTCCGGCCGCCAGGTGCCGCGCCAGCTTCTCGATCAGGGATCGTTCTTCCATGGTGGCCGAACGCACCGGCTGCTTGCCCGTTCCGTCATTCGTGACGCTGCCGCACCGATATGAACACATAGGTTGGGCGGTCGTTGGAAAGCCATCGAAGTCAAGGAGAGATCCGATGCCGCAGGGTGACAAGAGCAGCTACACCGACAAGCAGAAGCGCAAGGCCCGCCATATCGAAGAAGGCTATGAGGAGCGCGGCGTTTCGGAGGACGAGGCGGAGCGCCGGGCCTGGGCCACCGTCAACAAGGAATCGGGCGGCGGCAACAAGTCAGGCTCCGGCCGCGGCAAGCTGGACACCCATGTCTCATCGCGTAAGGGCGGACGGAAGGGCGGCGCGGCGTCGGCCCGGCGTTCGGCGGCGGACCGCTCTGCCGCGGCGAAGAAGGGTTGGGAAACCCGGCGCAAAAAGGCGAGCTGACGCTTCGGGAAAGGAGGCGGTATATGATTCATCACCTGTCGGTCGGCACGTCAGACCTGGACCGGGCGCGCGCCTTCTACGATCCCGTCATGCGGGAACTCGGCCTGCGCCGCACGCTCGATGTCGAAGATGCCGTGGGCTATGGCGCGGGAATCACTTCGTTCAGTCTCAACCGGCCGGCGGATGGCAGGGCTGCGACGGTCGGGAACGGAACGCATGTCGCCTTCGAGGTGGAAACGCGCGCTGCGGTCGATGCCTTCTTCAGGGTCGCGCTGGCGCACGGCGGCACCGGCGATGGCGAGCCGGGCCTGCGACCCGAATATGATGCGCATTATTATGCGGCCTTCGTGCGCGATCCCGACGGCAACAAGATCGAGGCCCTGACCTTCGCTGCCGCCTGACTGCGAGGCGGCTTAGTCCCTTCCCCTAGCCCCAACAAAAAAGCCGCCCCACGACAGGGCGGCTTTCCTGTTTCGATCCCGCGAAGAAATCAGGCCTCTTCGGCCGGCTCTTCGTCAGCGGCCGTCGTGGCGATCTCGCCCGGCTCGGCATTGGGATCATAATCTTCGGTGAAGCCGCTCTCGTCCTTTTCGAACAGGTCGGCCATCACGTCGACGCCCTGCGCCTGAAGGTCGGCTTCGTCCGGCGAGCGGGCGACGTTGACCGAGATGGTGGTGACGACTTCGGGGTGCAGCGCGACCTTGACGTCGAACAGGCCCAGCGTCTTGATCGGGCGTTCCAGCACGATCATCGCCTTGGTGACGTTGGTCACGCCATCGGCGTGCAGCGCTTCCACGATGTCGCGGACCGCGACCGAACCATAGAGCTGGCCGGCGTTGGACGACTGGCGGATCAGGACGATCTGCTTGCCGTTAACGCCTTCGGCAGCCTTTTCGGCGTCCGAACGACGGGCCGCATTGTCCGCCTCGATCTTCGCGCGGTTGGCTTCGAAGACCTTCTTGTTGGCGGCATTGGAACGCAGCGCCTTCTTGTTGGGCAGCAGGAAGTTACGGGCATAGCCGTCCTTCACGGTGACGACG
>JACESO010000030.1 GCA_013911745.1 Sphingobium sp.
GCGCTGCTGGACGAAGGGACGACCACCCGGTCGTCGAAGCAGATCGCCGAGGAACAGGAGCGGCTCGGCGCGTCGATCAGCGCGGGCAACAGCATGGACCGCACGACCGTGGGGCTGTTCGCGCTGAAGCCCAATCTGGACGCGTCGCTGGGCCTGCTGGCGGACGTGGTCCGCAACCCCGCCTTCAAGCCAGAGGAGGTTGAGCGGCTGCGCGGACAGGTTCTGACGCGGATCGCGGCGGAAAAGACCGAGCCGATGGCGATCGCGCAGCGGATGCTGCCGCCGCTGCTCTATGGACAGGCGCATCCCTATGGCATCCCTTTCACCGGTTCCGGCACCGAAACGGGCGTCAAGGCGGTGACCCGCGCCGATCTCACCGCATTTCACGACAAGTGGCTGCGGCCCGACAATGCGACGATCTTCGTCGCGGGCGACACGACGCTGGCCGAGATGATGCCGTTGCTGGAGAAGCGGTTCGGCGATTGGAAGGCCCCGGCCACCGCCAAGGGCGTGAAGACGTTCCGGATGGACCGGATGATGCGCCCGGCGCGGATCGTCCTCATAGACAAGCCGCAAAGCCCGCAGTCGATGATCCTCTCCGGCCTGCTCACCAACAAGAGCGGCACCGACAATCCGGTGACGCTCCAGACCGCCAACGAGGTGCTGGGCGGATCGACCTCCTCGCGGCTGTGGATGGACCTGCGCGAAACCAAGGGCTGGGCCTATGGCGTGGGCACGGCGCTGTCTGGGGTCAAGGAAACCATCCCGCTGCTGGTCTATGCCCCGGTCCAGACCGACAAGACGGGCGAGTCGATCATCGCCGTGCGCAAGGACATGAACGACTATCTGACGACCAAGGGCACCACGGAAACCGAGCGCAACCAGACGATCAACAGCCAGATCCTGTCATTGCCCGGCAGTTTCGAGACATCGTCCGACCTGCTTTCCGCGATGATGCGCAACGACCTGATCGGGCGGCCGGACGACTATTATGAGACGCTGCCCAAGACGTATCGCGCCATGACCGCCGCCGATTTCGACAAGGCCGCGCGCGACGCCATCAATCCCGACCGGTTGATCTGGGTCGTGGTCGGCGACGCGAAACTGGTGCGGCCACAGCTTGACGCGGTGGGGTTGCCGGTGGAAACGGGGACATTGGCGGATTGACGGATACGTAAAGGAGAATCAAGATGGCTACCGTGGATGGCGCATATGATTGCGTGGCCAAGACGCCGATGGGCGACCAGAAGGGTGTGTTCACCGTCATCAGCAGCGGCGATCGCTTCAACGGCACGTTCGCCGGAATGATGGGATCGCTGGACGTGGTCGATGGCCAGGTGGCGGGCAACAAGCTCACATGGAAAATGGAAATGACCATGCCCATGCCCATGACGCTGGAATGCGAGGCAGATGTGACGGGCGACAGCATCACCGGTACGATGCAGCTGGGCGCATTCGGGGCATCGGCCTTTTCCGGCACCCGCCGCCCCTGACCTGCCCCGGCAGCGGACGATGAGCGCCCCCGCCGCGATGCGGGGGCTTTTTTTGTGTTTGTGAGACAGCGAAGTAGACAGTCGCGGCTTGATTATATTCGTTAGTTAGCTAACTAATGGATATGGCTTTGCTTGATCCGCAGCGCGCGCTGGCGCACAAGATGGCTCCCGTTGCACGCAACTGGCGGCGGCTGGCCGACGAAGCGCTTGCGGAGCTGGGCGTATCCAACAGCGCCGCCTGGTGTCTGCTCCATATCGAGCGGGACGGCCCCACCGTGCGGCAAACGGATCTGGCCGATTCGCTGGATGTCGCGGGGCCATCGCTGGTCCGCACGCTGGCCCAGCTGGAAAGCGCAGGCCTGGTGGAACGCGCACAACATCCCAACGACAAGCGCTCCAACCTTATCGGGCTGACGGAAAAGGGCCACGAACTGGCGGGGCGGGCCGAAGCTCGGCTGGCGGACCTGAGGGCCGACTTGCTGAAGGACGTGCCCGACGATGTAGTAGAGGTCGCCGTCTGGCTGTTCGACCTGCTCAACCTGCGCATCAGGGAATATCGGACGCGGCCATGAGCGAACGGTTCGGCCTGCCTGCCGCGATTTTCTCCGTCAAATGCCTGCTGGCGGCCATGCTGGCGCTGTTCGTGGCGTTCAGCATCGGTCTGGAGCGACCCTATTGGGCCTTCCTCACCAGCTATATCGTCGCCCAGCCCATGGCAGGCGCGGTCATATCCAAGGCCGTGTTCCGGGCGATCGGTACGCTGGTGGGCGCGACCTTTGCCGTCGCGGTCGTGCCGCCGCTGGTCAATGCGCCCGAACTGCTGGTGCTGGCGATGGCGGGCTGGCTGGCGCTATGCGTATTCGTATCGCTGCTCGACCGGACGCCGCGATCCTACATGTTCGTGCTGG
This sequence comes from Sphingobium sp., assembly GCA_013911745.1. GTDB lineage: Bacteria > Pseudomonadota > Alphaproteobacteria > Sphingomonadales > Sphingomonadaceae > Sphingobium > Sphingobium olei. The sequence goes on from JACESO010000030.1 coordinate 2,402, forward strand.
CGGGCTATACCGCCTGCCTGATCGTGTTCCCCGATGTCGACACCCCGCAGACGATCTTCACGGTGGCGTCACTACGGGTGCAGGAAATCCTGATCGGCATCGCCTGCGGCAGCCTGGTCCACGGGGTGCTGCTGCCCGGATCGATCACCGGCGCGCTGCTGGCGCGGGTGGAGACGATGCTGCGCGACGCCGAACGCTGGTCGCGCGACGCGATCGCCACCAGCCCGATCGAGGGACTGGATGCCGAGCGGCGGCGGCTGGCGCAAGACGTCACCGAACTGCACCAGATGTCGATCCACCTGCCCTATGACACAAGCCGGCAGGCGCCCCGCATCCGGACGGTGCGCGCGTTGCAAGACCAGCTGTCGCTGCTGCTGCCGCTGGGCGCCGCGGTGGAGGACCGGCTGGCCCAGTTGACAGCCGCGAACGGCGGCATGGTGCCCGCCAGTGTCGAAGCGCTGATCGCCGATGTCCGCGCCTGGCTCGATTCGCCGCCGGTCGACAATGCGGCCCGCGCGGCCCGCGCCCAGGCGCTGATCGATCGATGCCACGCGATGGAGCCGGCGCTGCGGGCCGAGATGGAATGGGCGGACATGATGCGCCTCAGCCTCTTTTCCCGTCTGGCGACGCTGATCGCGGCGCATCGCGACTGCCGCGACCTGGCGGATCAGATGGCGACGCACAGCCGCGCGCCGCTGACCCCCCGTGTGGCGCAGTTGCTCGCCGGGCGCAGAGACCGGGCGCTCCATCGCGACTATGCAGGTGCTGCGCGCGGCGCTTTCGGCGCGTTCGTGACCATCCTCGTCGGCTCCGCCCTGTGGATCGGCAGCGGATGGAAGGACGGCGGCGGCGCCGTCATGCTTGCCGGCGTGTTCCTGGCGCTGTTTGCGGCATCGGACAATCCGCTGGCTCCGCTCAAGGGCTTCATGGTCGGCACGCTGGCCGCGACCGCGCTGGGTGCCGTCTATGGCTATGTGATCATGCCGCGGCTCGACGGGTTCGCGATGCTGGCGATGGCCTATGCACCGGCGTTGCTCGTGCTGGGAGCGATGATGGCGTCGCCCACATGGGCGGGCATCGCCCTACCGACGCTGCTGGGACTTGGCAGCCCCGTGCTGCTGTCCGACCGATATGTCGGGGCCTTTGCCAGCTACGCCAACGGCGCGGTGGCGCAGCTCGTGGGGATATGGTTCGCGATCGTCATGACCGGGCTGCTGCAATCGGCCGGAGTGGAGGGCGCGATCCGGCGGACGGTGCGCGCGGGATGGCGGGACATTGCCAGCCGCGCCACACTGATGACGCCGCCTGATGTGCGCGGATGGATCAACCGGATGCTCGACCGGATCGCCCTGCTCGCTCCGCGCCTGGCAGCGACCCGGCAGGATAGCGGCGCGCCGCTCTACGATGCGCTGCGCGACCTGCGCACCGGGGTCGCCATCGGCGAGCTGCGGCAGGTGCGGATCGACCTGCCGCCCGATCAGGCCGCATCGCTGGGCGACGTGCTGGACGGAGTCGGCAGCTATTATCGCACGCTGGACCCCGCGGCCCCCGCTCCAGCGGACGGCGCGTTGTTGCACGACATCGATGCCGCGATCGGCGATCTGGCCGCGCATCCCGACGCCGCCGTGCAGCGCGAAAGCGTGCTAGGGCTGGTCAGCCTGCGCCGGAACCTGTTTCCGCAAGCGCCCGGCTACAGGAGGATCGCCGCATGACCGGAGAAATCGCGCTGGGCGGCATTTTCGTGCCGACGCTGCTGCTGCTGGCGCTGGTGGCGCTGATCCTCGCCTGGGCGGTGACCCGGCTGATCGGCGCGTTCGGCCTCTATCGCTTCGTTGCCTATCGGGCGGCGGTCGACCTCAGCCTCTTCATCCTTATCCTGGGCGGTCTCGCCCTGCTCGTCCCCACATTTGGAATCCGCCTATGAAGTCGATCCTCCCCATGCTGACCCGCAGCGCCGTCACCATCATCCTGGTCATCGCGGCCGCCCTGGCCGCGATCTGGATGTGGAACCATTATGAGCGCAGCCCCTGGACGCGCGATGGCAAGGTGCGCGCCGATGTGGTGCGGGTGACGCCCGACATCAGCGGCCTGGTGACGTCGGTCGCGGTGCGCGACAATCAGCAGGTGAAGGCGGGCGACCTGCTGTTCGTCATCGACACGCCGCGGTACGCGCTGGCGCTGGAGCAGGCCAAGGCGCGGATCGCAAGCGCGAGGGCGACGCTGGCCCAGGCGCAGCGGGAGGCGCGTCGCGACCTGGCGCTGGGCGATCTGGTCGCGGCGGAAACGCACGAGCAAAATGTCGCGCGGGTGGAGACCGCGCAGGCGGCGCTGGCCGAGGCGATGAGCGCGCAGGAAGGCGCGGCGCTGAACCTGAAGCGCACGCGCGTGCTGGCGTCGGTCAATGGCGTGGTGACGAACCTGGACCTGCATCCGGGCGACTATGTGGGGGCAGGATCGCAGGCGCTGGCGCTGCTGGACAGCGATTCGCTGCGCGTCGAAGGCTATTTCGAGGAGACGAAGCTGGGCCTCATCTGCATCGGCGCGCCGGTGAAGGTGCGGTTGATGGGCGAGGCCCAGGATCTAAGCGGCCGGGTGGAGAGCATCGCCTTCGGCATCAATGACGGCAGCCGGTCCGATTCGGGCAATCTGCTGCCCAATGTCGAACCGACCTTTTCCTGGGTGCGGCTGGCGCAGCGCATTCCGGTGCGGGTGAAACTGGACCGGCCGCCGCCGGGGCTGCGGCTGATTTCAGGGCGGACTGCGACCGTGACGGTGCAGCCGACGGACGACAAGGCAAAGGCAAAGGCAGGAGACTGTCGCCATGCGTAAGGGCGTGGCGGCGCTGTTGGCGGCGCTGGCGCTGTCCGCCTGCGCCACGGCGGGGCCGGATTATCGGCCGCCCGTCCTATCCGCCGCGACCGCGCCGGCCGCGACGGGTGCCTTCCATTCGGCACAAGGCCAGTTTTTCGCCCCGGCCGAGCTGCCCGATCGCTGGTGGCGGCTCTATGCCGATCCGCGGCTCGACGCGCTGGTGGAGCAGGCGCTGACCGCCAATGCCGACCTGAGGCAGGCGCAGGCCAATGTCGAGCGCGCGCAAGCGGTGCTGCGCGAGGCGGAGGCGGGGCGAACCGTCAGTACGGGAGTGGAGGCAGGCGGCACGCTGGCCCGGCCGTCGGGGACGGGATACAGCCTGCCGGGCGTAGTCGGCTATGATCTTGGCCTGTCGGCATCCTATCCGCTCGACCTCAACGGGCGCATCCGCCGCGCCATAGAGGCGAGCAGCGCGGACGTGGAAGCGAGCGCGGCAGCGCGCGACTATGTGCGGGTCAGCGTGGCGGCAGCGGCGGCGCGGGCCTATGCGCAGGTATGCGCCGCCAATTTCAGCCTGGCGGTCAATCGCCGCGTCGTCGCCCTGCAACGCGACACGCTGGACGCGACACGCCGGCTGGCGCGGGGCGGGCGGGGCACGGCCTTCGACGTGAGCCGGGCGCAGGCGGCGATGGAGGCGAGCGCGGCTGCCCTGCCCGCCTTCGAAGCGCAGCGGCAGAACGGGCTTTACCTGCTCGCCACGCTGTTGGGCCGGCCGCCGGCCGACTATCCGCGGGAGGCGGAGGGCTGCGCCGCGCTGCCATCGATCGGCCAGCCGATTCCGGTGGGAGACGGCGCGGCGCTGATCCGGCGGCGGCCCGACATACGGGGGGCCGAGCGCGCGATCGCCGCCGACACGGCGCGGCTGGGCGTGGCGACGGCGGACCTCTATCCGCAGGTCAGCATCGGCGGGTCGGTGGGATTGTCCGGTCCGTTGAAGGATATTGGCGGCCCGACCAGCTTCGGCTTCAGCCTGGGGCCGCTGCTGAGCTGGAGCTTCCCGAACCGGCCTGTAGTGCGGGCGCGGATCGCGCAGGCGGACGCGCAGGTGCGGGCCGACATCGCCGGCTTCGACGCCAATGTACTGGAAGCGTTGCGGCAGACGGAAACGGCGCTGGAAAGCTATCGCCGGGATGCGGAGCGGGCAGCGGCACTGGACCGGGCGCGGGACAGCGCGGCGACATCAGCCGCGCAGGCGGCGCGGCTGTTCCGCTTCGGACGGGGCGATTTCCTGTCCCTGCTGGACGCGCAGCGCAGCCTGGCGAGCGCGGAAGTGACGGCGGCGGCGGCGCGCACGCAACTGGTTCAGGATCAGATCGCGCTGTTCCTGGCGCTGGGCGGCGGCTGGTCCTGAACGGGCGTCAGGACCGCCCGTCAGCTGCCGTTCGGGCCGCTGCCGTTCGGGCCCGATCCGCTGGCACCGCCCATGCCGCCAGCGCCGACCGCGCCGATATTGCCGAAGATTTCGTCGAACAGGCTGCGATGGCGACCCAGCGTCGGCGTCTTGTCGCCCGAGGGCGAGATGCGGGCGACCTGTTCCAGCCCGATACGGTCGACCGCCGCGACATTGCCCGCCGGATCGAAGCGGACGCGCAGCACCGTCTGCTCGACGGGCCGCGGGTTGGAGAAAGCCAGCGATTTCATGCTGCGCGAGACATAATACCAGTCCTGCTCGCCGAACTGCGACACGAAGCTGGGGCGACCCAGCGTCCCTTCCACCGAGGCGCGATTGTCGATTCCCGGCTGGACCGAATCGACCAGCAGCTTGTCGACCTGATAGCCCTGATGCGTGCGGATGCGGGTGCAGGCCGATGTGCCGAGCAGCAGCGCGCTAAGGCCGACGGCGATGAGGAGTCGCCCGCGACGGGAGTGGCGGCTGAACTGAGGCATGAACTTCTCCGGCGGGGGGCAGCCCGCATACCCTTGGAATCTACGATCTCGCCATTGCATTGGGCGACGCCGCGATCAATATGGAAATGCGCGCGCGCCCACAAGGGGCGCGAGTACCGGATGACGCGCGTCCGCCCGATCCATCCTGAAAAGCCAGCCCATGTCCGCACGCCCTTCCTTCCTCCAGCGCCTGATGGGACGTACTGATCCCCGCGAGGCGCTGCGCCCACTCTACAATGCCGTCATCGGGGAGGCGCGTCAGCCGCACTGGTATCTGACCGGCGCGGTGCCCGACACGATCGACGGCCGGTTCGACATGCTGGTCGCCATATTGTCGCAGGCGCTGGTGCGGCTGGAGCAACTGGGTGCGCCGCAGGAAAGCGTGTGGCTGACCGAACTCTTCGTCGAGGATATGGACGGCCAGTTGCGGCAGGAAGGGATTGGCGACGTGGTGGTCGGCAAGCATGTCGGCCGGATGATGAGCGCGCTGGGCGGGCGCATCAGCGCCTATCGTGCGGCGCTGACGCAGGGCGGCGACATGGGCGAGGCGCTGCGCCGGAACCTCTATCGCGGCGGGCCGGTCAACGAGGAGGCGGTCGCGCATGTCGAGGGCGCGTTGCGCGCCCGCTGGACGCGGCTGAATTGCCTCAGCCGCGATGCGCTGCTGGCGGGAGACCTTGGATGAGCATGGCACCGGAATTTTCGCGGATCGTGAAGGCCGATCAGGTGAAGCGCTTGACCGGCGACACGCATGTCGAGGCGGACGAGAGCGAGCGGGCGGCGCTGGCGCGGCGCTTCGGCCTGTCTGCGCTCGACCGGCTGGAGGCGGATTACAGCCTGACGCAGGAGGGCGACGCGATCCTGGCGCGCGGACGGGTGCGGGCGGCGCTGGCACAGCCCTGCATCGCAACCGGCGAGCCGGTGGCCGAAACGATCGACACCGATTTTGCCCTCCGCTTCGTGGTAGAAGGCGAGGCGCTGCCCGAAGGTGAGGAGCTGGAACTGGACGCGCAGGATGTCGACACGATCGGCTATGACGGGCAGTCGATCGACATGGGTGAGGCGGTGGCCGAGACGATGGCGCTGGCAATGACGCCCTTCCCCCGATCGCCCGATGCCGACGCCTATTTGAAGGAGGCGGGCGTGCTGAGCGAAGAGCAGGCCAGTCCCTTCGCCGCGCTGCTGGCGCTCAAGGGCAGCGACGACAAGGCAGGCTGACGTTTCCCTTTCGTTCCGGTGCGTGGCATAAGGGCGCGCATGGATTCGCCGCCCCCGCGCAAGATCATCCATATCGACATGGACGCCTTTTATGCGTCGGTCGAGCAACGCGACGATCCGTCGCTGCGCGGGCTGCCGATCGCGGTGGGGGGCGGCGGGCCGCGCGGCGTGGTGGCGACCTGTTCCTATGAGGCGCGCCGGTTCGGCGTTCGATCGGCCATGCCGGGCGGACGGGCGCGGCGGTTGTGCCCGAACCTTGTGTTCGTGAAGCCTCGGTTCGAGGTCTATCGCGCGGTGTCCGGGCAGGTGCGCGAGATATTCAGCCGTTTCACCGACATCGTCCAGCCGCTGTCGCTGGACGAAGCCTATCTGGATGTGACGGTGAACAAGCCGGGCATCGCGTCCGCGACGCAGATCGCGGAACAGATCCGCGCCATGATCCGGGCGGAGACGGGCCTGACCGCGTCGGCCGGCGTGTCCTACAACAAGCTGATCGCAAAGCTGGCGTCGGACCAGAACAAGCCAGACGGCATCTGCGTCGTGCGGCCGAGCGAGGGCGCGGCCTTCATCGCCGCCATGCCGGTGCGGCGCATCCATGGCGTGGGACCGGTGACGGCGAAACGGATGCAAGCGCTGGGGATCGAGACCGGCGCGGACCTGCGCGCGCGGGACATGGGGTTTCTGCAAGCGCACTTCGGCAGCGCCGCCGACTATTATTATCGCGCCGCCCGCGGCGAGGACGATCGGCCGGTGCGCGAGCGCGAAGGGCGCAAGTCGGTGAGCGTGGAGGACACCTTCTTCGACGACCTGAGCGAGGAAGCAGCGTTGGTGGCGGAGCTGGACCGGATCGCCGACAATCTGTGGGGGCGGATCGAGAAGGCGGGGGCCTGGGGCCGCACCGTCGTGCTGAAGATCAAGTTCGCGGATTTCCGCATCATCACCCGATCCCGGAGCTTCTCGGCCCCCGTTCGGTCGAAGGCGGTGCTGGCGCAGGCGGGGCGCGACCTGCTGCTGGCGCAGTTGCCGCTGCGCATGGGGGCGCGGCTGCTGGGCCTTGGCGTCCACAATCTGGAAGGCGAAGAGGATGTCGAACAGGGCGAGCAGTTCGCCCTGTCGCTCTAGAGCCAGGTCAGAAAGGCAGCCAGTTCCGCTTTTCGGTGAATTTCATGTAGCCGGCGTTGACGCCCAGCCGGTAGCCGACGCCAAGGCGGATCGGGATCAGCACGACATCGCCCCAGCGCAAGTAGGAGGCGGTGAAGCCGCCGACCAGATAGGCCGTCCCCTCCGCCGCAGGGAAGCGGTGATAAAGATCCTGCGTATCGTAGAGATTATAGACAAGGACGAAGGTGTTGGCCGCGTTGCCCCCGACATCGAAGCCGATCGACGGGCCGGTCCAATAGACTTCGCGCTTGCCCTCCACCTTGTGGTTCAGCGTGCCCGAACCGTAGCGCAGGCCAACGACGAAGGCGCCCGACGCCTCACGCCCGGCGATATAGGCGTTGGGCCGGCCCTGATCTTTCAGCACTTTCTCGATGATGCCGGCGAGACCCTGCGCGCCCTTGCCGAAGACGCCTTCCGCCGCGCCGATCAGGTCGTCCTGCTGGTAGGAATCGCTGGGCGATGGCGAGGCGGGCGGGCTGGTGGGGGTGACGGGCGCACCGGTGGCAGTGGTAGCGGTCGACGGGGGAATGCTGCCGGTGGATGCGGGAGGCGCGCTCCTGCTCTCCGCCTGCACCGTTGGATCGACGCCTGGATCGGTCGGCGTCGTGCGAGCCGGTGGCGGTGGGGCGAGATCGGCGTCGATGGCGGTGTTGGGATCGATGGTCCGCACCTGTGCCGCGGCGGCGAGTGGCATGAGGCTCATGCCCGCGACGGCCGCGCCCCATGCCGCCGCACGCCCGATGCGAGCGCCGATGCGCCAGGTAATGCCGATCATGCCCTTATACTCCCCGCGATGTGCGTTTCCGGCAACAATAGCCTGCGATTATCGAAAGCGAAGCTGAAACGGCAATGAACGAACGGCGACCCGAGTCCATAGCGCGCCCGGCCGAATCCCTTTTCCGCCAAGCCCGTCAAAAAATCGGCCCACAGAACCGTTGCCATGCCGCAAAGCCGCCGCTATAGCCCCTCCCCTAGCCACTGCCCGCCTTTCCAGTCGGGCAAATTCGTGCGGAGACGTGGGTGAGTGGCTGAAACCAGCGGTTTGCTAAACCGTCGTAGCCTTAAGGGGCTACCGAGGGTTCGAATCCCTCCGTCTCCGCCACCCTTTCCTATTTTCTGTAAGTCCTGCACGCATGAACGGGCGGTACGCTTGCCGCGTTCATCGTCAGGCTATCGCTCCAAACTATATCCATAGTCTAATTGAACATTCCCTGTACGCCAAAGTCGATATAAGGGGCGGTGCGTAAAGAAAATTTCGTTCAGGCGGCCTGGGGGATTTAGCTGAGCCATGGTGACGACCACTACCGGTAGTTCCGGACCGACCATCACCCCCGTTATACTCGCGGGCGGCTCTGGCACGCGGCTGTGGCCCATGTCCCGCAAATCCTATCCCAAGCAGTTCGTGCCGCTGCTGGGCGAGAGAACCTTGTTCCAGGACGCGGCGCGGCGCATGTCGGGGTCGAGCGGGTCGGTGCATTTCGCCAAGCCCATGGTGCTCACAAATTCGCTGTTCCGCTTCATCATCGCCGAGCAACTGGCGAAGGAAGGCATCGACCCGGAAGCCATTCTGATCGAGCCGGAAGGCCGCAATACGGCGCCCGCGATCCTGGCGGCCGCCGTCCACCTGGCGAAGACGCAGCCCGATGCCTTCATGCTGGTCGCGCCGTCCGATCATGTGATCACGGATCGGGTCGCGTTTCACGAGGCGATCGCGAAGGGACTGATGGCCACCGCGAGGGGTGATCTGGTGACATTCGGCATCCAGCCGACGCGGGCCGAGACGGGATATGGCTATCTGGAGATCGGCGAACGGCCGGACGGATCGGGAATGCCGATCGCGCTCCGCAGCTTTGTCGAGAAACCCGACGCAGTCCGTGCCGAGGAGATGCTGGCGACAGGCAACTATCTGTGGAACGCGGGTATATTCCTTTTCGCGGTAAAGGACATTCTCGCCGCATTCGAGCAGCACACGCCGGAGCTGTTTGAAACGGTGGTCCAAGCGGTGGACCAGGCGGAAGCGGATCTCGGCTTCCTGCGCCTGGCCGCGGATCCATGGGCCCAGGCGGACAATATCGCCATCGACTATGCCATCATGGAGCGGGCGGACAACCTGTCCGTCGTCCCCTACGGCGCGGGCTGGTCCGACCTTGGCGACTGGGATTCGGTGTGGGGCCATATGGGGCCGGATGAGCAGGGCGTGAGCGTAGCCGGCGCGGCGACGGCGATCGACTGCCGCAATTCGCTGTTGCGGTCGGAGACGGAAGGGCTGGAGATCGTGGGCCTCGGACTCGACAACATCGTGGCCGTGGCGATGAACGACGCGGTGCTCATCGCCGACAAATCCCGGACGCAGGACGTCAAGAAGGTGGTCGAGGCGCTGCAGCGCAAAGGCGCGGCGCAGGCGGAAACCTTCCCCAAGGATCATCGTCCATGGGGATGGTATGAGAGCCTGCTGATCGGCGGCCGTTTTCAGGTGAAGCGGATCACCGTGCTGCCAGGCGCGTCACTCAGCCTGCAGAGCCATTTCCACCGCTCCGAACATTGGATCGTGGTGGAAGGCACCGCCAAGGTGACATTGGATGCCGATGTGACGCTGCTGACCGAAAACCAGTCGGTCTACATCCCCGTCGGCGCGCGTCATCGGATCGAAAATCCAGGCCGCATCCCGATGGTGTTCATCGAGGTACAGACCGGGCCTTATGTGGGTGAGGACGACATCGTGCGCTACGAGGACCGATACGCGCGGGGGTGACGGCATCTTCGAATAGCCCTGCTGGGGCATAAAAGGACATTAATGACGCAGATTGTTTCCATTGCCGACTTGATGACGCAATCGGGCGTCGCGTTCGGCACCAGCGGCGCGCGCGGCCTCGTCAGCGCGATGACGGACCGGGTGTGCTTTGCCTATAGCTGCGCCTTCCTTCAGCATCTGACCGCCATCGGCCAGTTCGCGCCGGGCAAAGCGGTCGCCATCGCAGCGGATCTGCGGCCGTCCAGCCCTCGCATCGTGGCGGCCTGCGCGGCGGCGATCCGGCACATGGGCGGGCAGGTGCATGTTTGCGGGTTCGTGCCGTCTCCGGCGGTTGCGGCCTATGGCTTCGCGCAAGGCATCCCGTCGCTGATGGTGACGGGCAGCCATATCCCTGACGACCGCAACGGCATCAAGTTCAACCGGACCGACGGCGAGGTGCTGAAAGCCGACGAACAGGGCATCCGGGCGCAGGGCGTGACGCTTCCCGACCTGTTCGACGAAGAGGGCATGCTGAAGCAAGTTCAGACGCTGCCGCCGCTGGTGGATGTCGCGACGCCCTATATCGCGCGCTATGTCGATGCTTTCGGAAGTCAGGCGCTGGCTGGCATGACGCTCGGCATTTACGAGCATTCGGCGGTGGGACGCGATATCCTTGTCGCGCTGGTGACAGCGCTGGGCGGCGAAGCGGTGTCGCTCGGCCGTTCGGACAGGTTCATTCCCGTCGATACCGAAGCCGTCCGCCCCGAGGACCAGGCGCTTGCGCGCGAATGGGCCGCGGAGTTGAAGCTCGACGCGATCCTTTCCACTGACGGGGATTCCGATCGTCCGCTGCTGGCCGACGAACGCGGCCTATGGATGCGCGGCGACGTGCTCGGCATCCTGTGCGCGCGGGCGCTGGGTATCCGGGCGGTGGCGACGCCGGTCAGTTGCAACAGCGCGGTCGAGCTTTCCGGGCTGTTCTGCGCTGTTCGTCGCACCCGTATCGGATCGCCCTTCGTCATCGAGGCGATGAACGCGTTGGGCGCGGAAGGGCATGAGAGCGTGTGCGGTTACGAGGCGAATGGCGGCTTCCTGCTGGCGAGGCCGGTTGCCGTCGAAGGGCGTGAACTCGGCGCTCTGCCGACGCGGGATGCGGTCCTGCCGATCCTCGCGACGCTGGTGGACGCACGGCGGCAGGGCGTGGCGCTGTCCGCGCTGATGGCGCAACTGCCGGCGCGCTATACGTTCAGCGAGCGGCTGCAAAACTATCCGACGGCGCAGAGCCAGGCGCTGATCGCGCATCTGGAAGAGGGGAGCGAAGCGGATATCCTGACGCGGCTGACGGCGATGTTCGGCGATATTGCGGGCGAGGCGGACGGCATCGACCGCACCGACGGGCTGCGCATCCATTTCGCCGGCGGCGACATCATCCACCTGCGCCCCAGCGGCAACGCGCCGGAGCTGCGCTGCTACACCGAAAGCGACAGCACGGAACGCGCAGCTCGGCTGAATGAAGAAGCGCTGCAAAAAGTGCGGGATTAGAGGACGCTATAATCCCGGCTCATCGGTTCTGGTGGGGCCCGCGCCAAGAGGGGGGAGTTTCGCCTGGACGAGTGCCTTGTCCAGATAGTGCTGGAAGGCTGCGTTTCGCCCGGCGTCGCGGGCGCGCAGCCAGGCGAGGGCTACCACCGGCCGCCATTGGTCAAGCTCGCGCGAGGTGACCGGGGAGGAGGCCAGATAGGCCCTGCGCAACCGGCCCGCCGCCCAGTCGCGCCACAGGTTCGTTACCCAGTCAGCCGGCCCGATGCCGAAGCGCATCAGCATTTCGGAACGCACCGCGTCGGCGGCCGGGTGGCCAACGGCAGCCTTGGACCAGTCGATCACCGCCATGCCCTGCGGCGTCATCATGACATTGCCGAGGTGGAAGTCGCCATGGGTCAGCGCACGACCGTCCGGCAGGCGCTGGAGGTAGGCGATCGCGGCCTGCTGGACCGGCAGCGGCGCGGGGCCGTAAGCGATGTCGGTCGCGAGCACATCCTTGAGCGCGCGAAGGGCACCGCCCTCTTTGCGATGCATGGCAATATGGATGCCGGCCATGCCGTCCAGAGCCTGGCCTGCCTTCATCGGGTTGCGCCGAATCCAGTCCATCAGCGTGCCGCCATCCAGCCGGGGATAAAGGACGCCGCGTCGGCCTTCCCGATCGTCGCGACCGATGGCAGCCGCTGTGGGCAGGCCGCAATTGCCGGCATGGACGGACGCGGCGATCTCGCGTTCGATCATCTCGTCCGACACGGTGTCACGGAACAGCTTGAGCACACGTCCATCGCCCAAGTCGAAGAGTTCCGCGCTTGCGCCGCGCGCTATCGGGCGCAGGGGCAGGAGAAGGGCAGAGCTGGCGGCGCGCATGTGCCTTCCTTGCCGGGGAAGCGGGATGCTTTCAATTCGGGATTGTCGTCTTGCCGAACCAAGCTCTTATGTAGGCAGGTGGCGCGCTTCGTAGAAACAGGCTAGGAAGCGACCGCAGATGATCACGTCCCGCTTCGGCACCGTTCGCGGCCTCGTCAGGCTGGCGCTTTCCTATCCGCAGATGATGTTCGGCCTTTCGGGGCAACGTCCGCCCGATCCCGCACAGGTGCGCCGGCTGGTGTTCGTGTGCCAGGGCAATATCTGTCGCAGCGCGTTCGCCGACGTGGCGGCGCGGCGGGCGGGGATGAACAGCGCGTCCTTCGGCCTGTCTACCAGCAGCGGACGCGCCGCGCACGATCCCGCCATCGTCGCAGCGGAGGCGCTGGGCCACGACCTGTCGGCGCATCGGGCGCTGGACCTTCAAGACTATGTTCCGCAGGAAGGCGACCTGTTGCTGGCGATGGAGGTGCGGCAGTTGCATCGGCTGGCAGCCGACCCGCGCCTTACCGGCCTGCCGCGGATGCTGCTGGGCCGCTGGACCAGGCCCATGATGCCGCATCTGCACGATCCCTACAGCCTGGACGATCGCTATATGGCGCAATGCCTCGGCCGGATCGAACGGGCGGTGGAACGGCTGGTCAGCGCTTTTCCAGGCGCAAGGCTTTCCTGAGCATCTGGGTGAGATCGCGCAGGAACGGGCGCGGATCGGAGCGGCTGAACACATAATAGCGGCCGCGCGGATCGAGGAAGCCGAGGATATAGGCCATAAGGTCGGCCATGGGGCGGGGATGGAAGAAGGGGTCGCCGATGCGGTCCGGCCCCAGCAGGAGGCGCGCCAGACGCTTTGTTTCCGGCACCATATAGCGGGCGCGCAAGCCGTCGAGCGGCGTCGGCGCAGCGTCGATCTGGCCCAACACGACGCGACGATAGGCCTCCCAGGCGAAATGCGCGTTGCAGTGGCGCGCGAGCGGCAGGCTCCCCCAGAAGCGGCCGTTGACCTCCATCAGCCAGTAGCGGCCGGACTCGGGTTCATAGCGATATTCCACCATGGCCTGCCCTTCCCACTCCAGCGCGCGGAGCAGCTTTTCCGACAGCGCCATCTGCGCGGCATGCGCATCCGCCGGTTCCGCCCGGCACAGGGTCGATACGCCCCCTTCGGGTGGCCATTCATGCAGGCGGCGATGCTGGAAGCGCAATGTCGCCTGTCCGTCCGCCATGTAGAGCATCTGGCCGAGGCCAACGCCGCCGCAATATTGCTGGATGAGCGGCCAGCGAGCGATCGGCGTGTAGCGATCAAGCAGCGCCAGCAACTCGCGCGGCGTGTGGACATAGGCGGTCTTGAACCAGTCGAGGCCGGCTTGGTCGAGCGCCGCCATCACCTCTGGCGGGTTGGCCCATTTGGCGACCAGCGGGTAGCGCATCGCCGCGGCACGGGCCCCGAAATCCTCCCCCTCGACCGGTTGCCAGGTGTCCGGCACGAGCAGCCCGGCGGCCGCCGCGATCTCCAGCGTGCGCCGCTTGTCGAGCACCCGGGCCAGCGGTTGCGGACGGGGGACGAGGATGTGGCAATCCCCGATGATCGGCGGAAGCTGCGACAGGGCGATGAGATCGATTTCGGATATGGCGAACACCGCTTTCGCGCTGGTGCGGGTTATGAGGTCGGGCAGCCAGTCGGCGGGAGCGCCTTCCGGCCTGAGCGACCAGTCGCGGCAATGGCGTGACGCCGCACCGATTGCCGCTGGACTCCGCGCCACGCCATGGACAGGGACGCCATGTTCGCCCAGTTCGCGCACGACCGTGAGGCCGATGGCATTTTCCAGACCGATGACGATCGCAACCGGGTGAAGGGTCACGCGGGAACCAGCCGATGTTCGTAGCGCCATGTCGCCCAGGCCTGCTGTGCCTGACGCAGGCCGGTGCGCAGACGGCTGGGCGCGGCGCGCGTGAAGGGCCGGCTCGGCATGTCTGCCAGGGCGGGCGGCAGGTCGGCAAAGCCGGCGGAGCGCAGCGCCGGCAGGCGGCTCGCTTCCCGGCAGAGCCGTTCGAAGCGGGCGATGACGGCGCGGTTCGGCCGGCGACGATCGCGCGAGAGCATTTCGAAACTGTGGGTGACGACAACGAAGGCGTCCTGCCCTTCCTGCACGGCGTGGCGGAGGCCATCGCGCATCTCAGCCGAGGACATCGCGCAAATCTGGGCGGGTCGGAAGCTGCCCGGCCGATCGGCGATACCGGAAACCGGCAGTTCCGCCATGCCCAGCCTGCGGGTGGCGGCGATCTGCTGCGCGTCCACGCCAATGTCGCACTCCCGACCGAGATAGGCGGGATTGACGCTGCTGTCCCAGAGGATGCCGATCGCAGCGAGCGCGCGCAGCGTATCGTCATTGGCGCCGAAATTACCGGCGCGGAACGCGAGGATCGGCGGCGCGCCGGCCTCCTCCAGCAATGTCCTGGCGAGGCTCAGCAGCGTGATCTGGTCGTCGAGCGGGAAGTCGCCGATGTTGCGGCCGCGACGTCCTCCGATCGGAGAATCCCCGACCCACTCCAGCCATTCGGTGTGGATGTGGAGTTGCACTTCGTGCCCGCGCGACACGATGGCCCCGACGATGGGGCGCAGGAAGTCCCGCCCATGGACCAGCGCAGGCAAAGGGTCGAGGAAGAACACCCCCTTCAATCCGTGCCGGTCCAGCAGGTCCATCTGCCAGCCGACGCCGAAGGCGCCTTGCGACGTTTCGGCCCAGATCGACCGGGCGACATTATCCTCCACGCTCGCGCCGCCACGATGCAGGGAGGATGACAGCTCCGTATCCACGGTGATGAGCAGGGAGGTCATGAACGATCCGGAGCAGGTGCGACGAAGCTGGATTAAGGGACAGACGTTAACGAGCCGTACTATGTCTCTTCCATGTCTGATCATTCGCCGGATGGGAAGATGGCCGGTGGATCAGGATCGCCGCTGCCTCCCGTCAGTCCAGCAGGGAAAACTCCCCATATTTCCCCTGAAAAAAGAGCAACGGCCGGTCGGCCCGCTCCACCTCAAGCGCCGCCACCCGCCCGATGGCGATATGATGGTCACCCGCGTCATGTACTGCGTCCAGCGTACAGTCGATCCAGGCGACGACATCGTCCAGGATCGGCGACCCGTTGGCCGAAACACGGTGAGCAATGTCCCGAAATTTGTCAGGGCCGGGCGCCGCGATCTGGCGGCAGAGCGGCAGCTGGTCGCTCGCCAATATGTTGACGCAGAATTTGCCCAGGCGCTCGATCCGCGGCCAGCTGCTGGAGGATTTTGCCGGGAAGAAGGCGACGAGCGGCGGATCGAGTGACACGGAGGTGAAGGAACCCACGACCATGCCGATCGGCGCGCCATCAGGCTCCACCGCCGTTACGACGCATACGCCGGTCGGATAGTGGCCCAGCACCCGCCGGAAGGTCGCACTGTCGAAACTGGCCGCGCTCATTCCTCTGCTCCGAAGCAATTGCCGCCTTCCCCTGCCCCGGCGTTCACGCCGCTGGCAAGCGAAAAGCCCTGGGGGGCAGGCGAGAATAACTTATCGAAGCGATCAGAGCGCGACCCCGCCGGCGGCCAGCACCGCCAGCGTGAGAAGCTCCGACGCATTGTGCGACATGGTGGCGATCTGCACCGATTTTTCCATGCCGACCAGCAGTGGCCCGATCATGGAGGTGCCGCCCAGTTCGCGCAGCAGCTTCGCCGAGATGTTGGCCGATTGCAGTCCCGGCATCACCAGCACGTTGGCGGGGCCGGACAGGCGGCTGAACGGATAGCTCTTCATGACAGCCGGGTTGAGCGCCGCATCCGGCGTCATTTCGCCTTCATATTCGAAATCCACGTCGCGCGTGTCGAGCAGCTTGATGGCGTCGCGAACATTGTCGAGATAGCTGCCCGGCGGATTGCCGAAATTGGAGTAGGACAGGAAGGCGACGCGAGGATCGTGGCCCATGCGCCGGGCGACCGCCACCGTGCCTTCCGCAATGTCGGCAAGTTCCGCCGCGGACGGCCGCTCGTTGACGGTGGTGTCGGCCAGGAACACGGTCTTGTCTTTCGCGACCATCACATGGATGCCGAAGGGCGTGCGGCCGGCCTTCGGATCCATGACGCGCTTCACCTCCCGCAGCGTCTGGTGATAGGGGCGGGTGGTTCCCGTCAGCATCGCGTCGGCCACGCCCATCTTCACGAGCAATGTGCCGAAGATGTTGCGGTCGCGGTTGACCATGCGCTCGCAGTCGCGACGCAGATAGCCGCGCCGCTGAAGCCGGGCATAGAGCAGTTCGACCATGTCGGGCACCAGCGGCGAATTGACGCTGTTGTGCAGTTCGAAACTGTGGGGGTCGCTGACGCCGAGCGCCTTCAGCTTGTCGACCACATCGTCGCGGCCGACCAGCACCGGCACGCCATAGCCCAGGTCACGGAACTGGATTGCCGCGCGCAGCACGACTTCCTCCTCCGCTTCGGCGAAGACGACGCGCTTGGGATCGGCCTTGGCCACTTCATAGGCGGTGGTGAGGACGGAGGTGGTCGGATTGAGCCGTCCCTTGAGTGACTGGCGATAGGCCGCCATGTCCGCGATCGGCCGTTGCGCAACGCCGGTTTCCATTGCCGCCTGGGCGACGGCCGCCGGCACCACCTCCATCAGGCGCGGATCGAACGGCGCGGGGATGATATAGTCGGGACCGAAGCTGTGCGAGCGGCCATAGGCCTTCGCCACTTCCTCGGGCACCTGTTCGCGCGCCAGTTCCGCGATCGCCTTGGCGGCGGCGAGCTTCATCGCTTCGTTGATGCCGGTGGCGCGCACGTCGAGCGCGCCGCGAAAGATGAAGGGGAAGCCGAGGACGTTGTTGACCTGGTTAGGGAAATCCGACCGGCCGGTGGCGACGATCGCGTCCGGGCGCGCCGCCTTGGCGAGCGGAGGCAGGATTTCGGGGTCGGGATTGGCCATCGCGAAGATGATCGGCCTGTCGGCCATGGACTTCACCATTTCCGGCGTCATCGCGCCCGCGACCGAAAGGCCGAGGAAAACGTCCGCGCCCTTCACCGCCTCGGCGAGCGAGCGCGCGTCCGTTCTCACCGCATGGGCGGACTTCCACTGGTTTAGCCCCTCGGTCCGGCCCTGGTAGATCACGCCCTTGCTGTCGCACATGATGACATTGTCATGCGGCACGCCCAGCGCCTTGATGAGTTCGGTGCAGGAAATGGAGGCGGCGCCCGCGCCGTTCACCACCACCTTCATGTCCTTCATGTCGCGCCCGGTGAGCAGCGCCGCGTTCAGGACGCCCGCCGCCGCGATTATCGCGGTGCCATGCTGGTCGTCGTGAAAGACCGGGATGTTCATCCGTTCCTTCAGCGTCTGTTCGATGATGAAGCATTCGGGCGCCTTGATATCCTCAAGGTTGATGCCGCCAAAGGTCGGCTCCATCAGTTCGACCGCGTCGATGAAGCGGTCGACATCTTCGGTCTTGAGTTCGATGTCGATCGAATCGACGTCGGCGAAGCGCTTGAACAGCACCGCCTTCCCCTCCATCACCGGCTTTGACGCCAGAGCGCCCAGATTGCCAAGGCCAAGGATGGCCGTGCCGTTCGAGATGACGGCGACGAGATTGCCCTTCGCCGTATAGTCATAGGCGGTGGCAGGATCTTCCGCGATGGCGCGGACCGGAACGGCGACGCCGGGCGAATAGGCAAGGCTGAGGTCGCGCTGCGTCGCCATCGGTTTTGACGCGATGATCTCGATCTTCCCGGGCCGACCGGTCGAATGGAAGAACAGCGCCTCGCGCTCGGAGAATTCCACATTCGAATTGTCGGACATCGGACACTCTCATTTCAGGGCAGTGAAGCCGGCCCTAGCGGCAAGATTATCTTGTGGGCAAGTGCGAGAAGCGCAATTTTCCTGCTCCATTTCGAAGCTCTGGTTTCCCGCATGGCTTCCCGCTATCGGCTGACAGGATGGCGATCTCCACCGACAGCACCGCTCCCACCCCGATGATGGCGCAATATCTGTCCTTGAAGGCGGAGGCCCGCGATTGCCTGCTCTTCTATCGCATGGGGGACTTTTTCGAGCTGTTCTTCGACGACGCCAAACTGGCGGCGGCGACGCTGGACATCGCGCTCACCAGCCGGGGCGAACATGGTGGCGCGCCAATCCCGATGTGCGGGGTGCCGGTGCACAGCGCGGAGGGCTATCTCGCCCGACTGATCAAGGCCGGGCACCGCGTCGCCATCGCCGAGCAGACCGAAACCCCCGCGCAGGCCAAGGCGCGCGGCGGGAAGGCGCTCGTGGCGCGGGCCATCGTGCGCTATGTGACCGCGGGCACGCTGACGGAAGAGACGCTGCTCGACAGCCGCCGCGACAACATGCTGGTCGCTCTGGCGCAAGTGGGCGGCGAGGCGTCCGGCGAGATCGGCATCGCCGCCGCCGACATATCCACCGGCCGGTTCGAGACGATGACCTGCATGGCGGCCGATCTGCCGGCCGAACTCGCGCGGTTGCGGCCGAGCGAAACGGTCCTGCCAGACGGATCGACGATCGAGGTGGCGAACGGTCATCCGTTCGATCGCGCGGCCTTTTCCAGCACACGGGCGCAAGAGGCGCTGAAGCGGCTGTTCGGCGTGGCGACGCTGGACGGCTTCGGTCAGTTCGGACGGGGGGAGCTGGCGGCGATGGGCGGCCTGATCGCCTATCTCGATCATGCCGGCAAGGGCAGCCTGCCCTTTCTCGCCCCGCCCTTGCGTAAGGCAGCGGGCGGCCATGTCGCGATCGACGCAGCCACGCGCGAGAGCCTGGAGATCGTGACGACCACCGCAGGCACGCGTGCGGGCAGCCTGCTTCATGCGATCGACCGGACGGTCACCGGCGCGGGCGCGCGGCTGCTGGCGCAGGATCTGTCTGCGCCGCTGATGGACCTCTCCGTGATCGAGGCACGGCTGGGGCTGGTACAGTTGTTCCACGACGATGCGGGGCTGCGGGACAGCTTGCGTGGCGCCTTGCGCGCCCTGCCCGACATCGGCCGGGCGCTGGGGCGCGTCGCAGTGGGGCGCGGCAGTCCACGCGACCTGGGCCAGTTGCGCGACGGCCTTGGTGAAGCGCGGCTGCTGCGCGAGCGGCTGGGCCGCCTGGTCGATATTCCGCCGCTGCTAGCGCAGCTGCTGCCGGCGCTGGACGGCCATGGCGCGCTGGTCGATGCCCTGTCGCGCGCCTTGGTGCCGTCTCCGCCCACCGAGACGGCCAGCGGCGGCTATATCGCGGACGGCTATGATCCGGCGCTGGACGAGTTGCGGCGCATGGCGGGCGATGGCCGGCGCGCGATCGCCGCGCTGGAGACGAAATATCGCGAGCAGACGGGCATTTCGACGCTGAAGATTCGTCATAACGGCGTGCTCGGCTATCATGTCGAGGTGCCTGCCCGATCGGCCGACGGACTGATGGCGCCCGACAGCGGCTTCACCCATCGCCAGACGCTGGCGGGCGTGGTGCGCTTCAATTCGATCGACCTGCATGAAGAGGCCGGGCGCGTAGCGCAGGCTGGCGCGCATGCGCTGGTGGCGGAAGCCGCGCATCTGGAGGGCCTCATCGAGGCGGTGCTGGACCGCAAGGCCGACATCGCCCGTGCGGCCGACGCGCTGGCGCGGCTGGACGTGGCGGCGGCGCTGGCCGAACGCGCGGCCGAGGGCGGCTGGCAGCGGCCGCATTTCGTACCGGCGGACGGCGCGGGGCAATGCCTCGACATCGTGGGCGGGCGGCATCCGGTGGTGGAGGATGCGCTGCGCCGCGACGGACAGCCGTTCGTCGCCAACGACTGTCGCCTGTCGCACGGCGACCGGCTGTGGCTCGTCACCGGTCCGAACATGGGCGGCAAGTCGACCTTCCTGCGGCAGAATGCGCTGATCGTCATACTCGCGCAGGCGGGCGGCTATGTGCCTGCCGCATCGGCCACGCTGACGCTGGTCGATCGATTATTCAGCCGGGTGGGAGCGTCGGACAATCTGGCGAAGGGACGGTCGACCTTCATGGTCGAGATGGTGGAGACCGCCGCGATCCTGGCGCAGGCGACCGAGCGCAGTTTCGTCATCCTGGACGAGGTCGGGCGCGGCACATCCACCTATGACGGCCTGGCGCTCGCCTGGGCGGTGGTGGAGGCGGTGCACGAGGTCAATCGCTGCCGCTGTCTCTTCGCCACGCATTATTATGAACTGACGCGTCTGGCCGAGACGCTGCCGTCCCTATCGCTGCACCATGTCCGCGCGCGCGAGTGGAAGGGCGACCTTGTCCTGCTGCACGAACTGGCCGAAGGTCCGGCCGATCGCAGCTATGGCCTGGCGGTGGCGCGGCTTGCCGGGTTGCCGCAGGCGGTGCTCAAGCGCGCAAAGGACGTGCTGGCCCGGCTGGAAGCGGGCAAGGCGAAGACCGGGGGCATCGCGGCGGGCCTTGACGACCTGCCCCTTTTCGCCGCCACCGCCGCGCAGGAAGAGGCCGCGCCAGACCCGCTACGCGCCGCGATCGAGGCCATCGACGCCGACGCCCTGTCCCCAAGGGAAGCGCTCGATCACATTTATCGGCTGAAACAACTGGCCGCCGATGCCCGTCATGACTAGATAGCGGGGATGGTCATGCAATCCCCCGCGCTGGGATCGCGCCGTGCGATCATCGACCGACGCGCCATATCCGACACGATCGACGCCCTTGCCCAGGAGCATAAGGGTGACGGCGTGCGGCTGCGCGGGCTGATCGTCCGGGAGTTGAAGACGGCGCTGGACGAGGGCCGGGCCGAGGTGGCGCGGCGGCTGGACGCACGCCCGACACGGGGCCGGGAGTCGGTCACCGCCTTCGCCTTCCTGATCGATCAGATATTGCGCCTGCTCTACGACGCGACGACGCATCATCTCTATCCCGCCGGCAACCGCAGCACCGGGGAGCGCATCGTGCTGATCGCGGTCGGCGGCTATGGCCGGGGCGAGATGGCACCGCACAGCGATGTCGACATCGGCTTCATCACGCCATGGAAGCCCACCGGCTGGACCGAGCAGGTGATCGAATCCATGCTCTATTCGCTGTGGGATCTGGGGCTGAAGGTGGGTCACTCCAGCCGGTCGGTCGACGAGACGATGCGCATGGCGAAGAGCGACCTTACCGTCCGTACCGCGCTGCTGGAGGCGCGCTACATCTGGGGCGACCGAGCGCTTTATGAGGAGACGTCGGCCCGCTTCGACGCGGAGGTGATGCAGGGCAACGCCCGCGCCTTCGTGACCGAAAAGCTGGAGGAGCGGGAGGAGCGGCACAAGCGGATGGGCGACAGCCGCTATGTCGTCGAACCCAATGTGAAGGAAGGCAAGGGCGGGCTGCGCGACCTGCACACGCTGTTCTGGATCGGCAAATATGTGAACCGGGTCCGCTCCGTCGCCGAGCTGGTGGATGTGGGACTGCTGACGCAAAGCGAGCTGCGCCAGTTCCAGAAGGCGGAGGATTTCCTGTGGGCGGTGCGGTGCCACCTCCACACTATCACAGGGCGGGCCGAGGACCGGCTGACCTTCGACCTCCAGCTGGAAACGGCGACGCGGATGCATTTCACCGCGCGCGCAGGCCGATCCGGGGTTGAGCGCTTCATGCGCTACTATTTCCTGAACGCAAAGATCGTGGGCGATCTGACAGCCGTGTTCCTGGCGCATCTGGACGACCAGATGGGTCCGAAGGGGCGGCGTTATATCCCCGCCATCTTCCGAAGGCCCAAGAAGCTGGACGGCTTCGTCCTGGAGCGTGGCCGGCTGGCATTGCCGAGCGAGGATTTCTTCCAGGCCGATCCGGTGCGGATGCTGGAAATCTTCGCCGTAGCGGACAAACACGGGCTGCAAATCCATCCGAGCGCGATGCGTGCCGCCAGCCGGGACGCGGGCCTCATCACCGCGAAGGTGCGGAAGGATCCGAGGGCGAACGCCGCTTTCATGGAGGTGCTGACCAGCCGGCGCGATCCCGAGACGGTGCTGCGCTGGATGAACGAATCGACCGTGTTCGGCCGCTTCATTCCCGATTTTCGCCGCGTCGTGGCGCAGATGCAGTTCGATATGTATCACCATTATACGGTGGACGAGCACACCATCCGGGCGGTCGGGCTGCTGGCGCGGATCGAGAAGGGGGAATTGGGCGCCGACCATCCCCTTGCCACCGATCTGATGGGCAAAATCCTGTCGCGCCGGGTGCTCTATGTCGCGGTGCTGTTGCACGACATCGCGAAGGGGCGCGGCGGCGACCACAGCATATTGGGCGCGGAAGTGGCGGAGCATCTCTGTCCGCGGCTTGGCCTCAGCGCCGCCGAGACGGAAACGGTCGCCTGGCTGGTGCGCTATCATCTGCTGATGTCGGCCACCGCCTTCAAGCGCGATCTGGCCGACTACAAGACCATCCTCGACTTCGTGGACGTGGTGCAAAGCCCGGAGCGGCTGCGTCTGCTCCTGTGCCTGACGATCGTGGACATCCGCGCGGTCGGCCCGGGCGTCTGGAACAGCTGGAAACGGCAATTGCTGGGCGATCTCTTCGAAGCCGCCGAGGAGGTGCTGCGCCTGGGCCACAAGCAGAGAGGGCGGGGCGAGCGCGTCGCCGCCAAGCAGGCGGCCTTGCGCGAGGCGCTGGGAATGGACGAGGCGACGTTCGAGGCGTTCAGCCGGCGGATGCCCGAATCCTACTGGATCGCGGAACCGGAAGACATATTGGTCCACAATGCGCAGCACATATTGGCGGCGGGCGACGCGGCGCTGTCAATCGCCGCGCATTATTATCCGCAGCGCGGCGCAACGCTGGTCACCGTCTATGCCGCCGACCATCCCGGCCTGTTCTATCGAATCGCCGGGGCCATCCATCTGGCTGGCGGCAACATCATCGATGCGCGCATCCACACCACGCGCGACGGCGTGGCGATCGACAATTTCCTGGTGCAGGATCCGTTCGGTGGAGCGTTCCACAGCCCTGAGCAGCTGAACCGCATCCGCAACGCGATCGAGGATTCGCTGTCCAACCGCCACCGGCTCATCACCAAATTGTCGGCCCGGCCGCTGCCCCGCACCCGCGCCGAGGCGTTCCGGATCGAGCCCAATGTGCTGATCGACAACAAGGCGTCGAACCGCTTCACCGTGATCGAAGTGAATGCGCGCGACCGGCCCGCCCTGCTGTTCAGCCTCGCCAACGCGCTGTTCCAGTCCAAGGTCACAGTGCACAGCGCCCATGTCGCCACCTATGGCGAACGGGCGGTCGATACCTTCTATGTCACCGACCTTCTGGGCGGGAAGATCGAGAGCAAGGGGCGCCTCCAGACACTGGAACGGCGTTTGCTGGAGGCTGCGGGCGGCGAGGTGGGCGAAGCGCTGGAGATGGCTTGAAGCCCCGGCGCTTCAGGGCAGGATTTCCATCGCGTCTCCCGGCGCAAGCAGGGGCAGCAGCCGGAGCATGTCGCTTCGTTCCACCGCGACACAGCCCGCGGTGGGACGCCCTTCGGACAGGTGGAAGAAGATCGCGCTGCCCTGACCCCGCACTGGTGGCGCATCGTTGTGGCCAAGGACGATGATCACGTCATAGGCATCATCTTCGCGGATCAGGCTTTCGGCGGAAAAGCCGCGCGGCAAACGGACAGGCCGATTATAGGCAGGATCCACAGGATCGTCCGACCAGCCTTCCGCTGACCTGATCCAGCGCCAGGGAAGCGACAGGCCCATGGCTGACACCTTGCCTGGCCGAAGGAGCGCGGCGCGGATGGGCCATGAGCCGAGCGGCGTGCAGCCATCCCCTTCCCGCTTGTCCCCTGCAGCGCACGATCCGCCCCGACCGATGGTGCAGGACATCACAAGATCACCGAAGGTCAGGCGGCCCGCGCCGCTTTCGACCCGGATCAGGCTCATAGCTGATGGCCGGTGCGATCGCGCTTGGTCGCGAGATAGCGTTCGTTATGCGGATTGGCGGGAAGGACGATCGGCAGGCGTTCGGTCACGCTGATCCCCGCCGCTTCCAGCCCCGCCACCTTGTTGGGATTGTTGGTGAGCAGCCGCACGTCCTTTACGCCCAGCAGGTCGAGCATCCGCGCCGCGACCGAGAAATCGCGCGCGTCGATGGCAAAGCCCAGGCGCACATTCGCGTCGACGGTGTCGAAACCCTGATCCTGCAGCGCATAGGCGCGCAGCTTGTTGACGAGGCCGATGCCGCGTCCTTCCTGTCGCAGGTAAAGCAGGATGCCCCAGCGCGCATCCGCGATCTGGTGCAGCGCCTGGTGCAATTGCGGCCCACAATCGCATTTGAGCGAGCCGAGAACATCACCGGTCAGGCATTCGCTGTGGATGCGGATGACGGGGGGCGAGGCGTCGCGCCGGCCCATCACCAGCGCCACATGCTCGCGCGGTTCATCGGCACTGCGGAACGCCACGATTTCCGCATGTTCGCCAGCCGCGACGGGTAGGCGCGCGCGGGTGGCGATGGCGAGATGGACGGCATCGTCATAGGCGCCAATGGCGTCGGCATCGACATCGACTTCCGCCGGACCGTCGCCGTCCAACAGGAAAAAGGCGGGGAGGATGCCAGCCAGCCGGGCAAGCCGCAGCGCCGCTTTGGCGGCATGGGGGGCGGCGAGCGGGAGCGCGCGGAACGGCCCCTTGAGCGGGGACGCCAGATCAAGCACCGGGTCGGAGATGGCGGTGGCGACATCCGCGTCGATCCACGGCGCGCGCTCGACCAGCACCGGCCAGTCGGGGTCGGCTGCGGCGAGCTGGTTGGCGAGCTTCAACGTTTCGGCGCGCGCGGCGGAAATGAGGATGTCCGCGCGCCCGGCCGGATCGAAACCAGCGAGCGTCACGGCGTCGGCCCCTTCCACCGCCATCAGCCGGATCGCGCCATCCTCAGCGTTCAGCCGGATCGGCCAGCCACGGCGCAGCGCGTCTATGGCGCGCGCGGCGTCGCGGCCCTTGGCATGGGTGCTCATCAGAAGGCGAACTCGGTGATGATGGGGATATGGTCAGAAGGTTTGGCCCAGCTGCGCGCGGGTTCGACCACGCGATGGGCGATCGCCTTGTCCGCAACGTCGCGGGTCATCCACATATGGTCCAGACGGCGGCCGCGATCCGATTCCGCCCAGTCCTTCGCCCGATAGCTCCACCAGGTGTAGAGGCGGGCGGGTGCGGGGTGAAAGTGGCGGCCGATGTCGACCCAGTTGTTGGACGCCTGCAACCGGCCGAGTATCTCGCACTCGACGGGCGTGTGGCTGACGACGTTCAGCAATTGCTTGTGGCTCCACACGTCGCATTCGAGCGGGGCTATGTTGAAGTCGCCGGTCAGGATCGTCGGCTTGTCGTCAAGCGCGGACGACCACTGGATCATGCGTTCCAGGAAATCCAGCTTCTGACCGAATTTGGGATTGAGATCGCGGTCCGGAATGTCGCCGCCAGCCGGAACATAGACATTCTCGATCCGCACGCCATTGTCGAGCCGGACGCCGACATGGCGCGCCTCGCCATTGGCCTGCCAGTCGAACCGGTCGTCCTCGTGGACCGGCACCTTGCTCATGATCGCGACGCCATGATGCATGCGCTGGCCGTTCAGCACCTGATGCACATAGCCCATCCGCCTGAACATCTCGCGCGGGAAGATGTCGTTCACCACCTTCGTTTCCTGAAGGCAGAGAATATCGGGGGCTTCCTCGCGCAGCAGTTGTTCGACGATGTCGATGCGCGCGCGGACGCTGTTGATGTTCCAGGAGCAGATGGAAAGCGTGTCGGCCATGCCAAGCCACCTAAGGT
>JACESO010000031.1 GCA_013911745.1 Sphingobium sp.
CTTCTACGCCGACGCGATCGTTCCGCTGGGCAAGGATTGCCCCGCGCTCACCGCCTATCTCGACCGACTAAAGGCCCGGCCTAACGTCGCGCGGGTTCTGGAAGAAAAGCAGCCCTATTGGTCGATGTTCCCCTTCGCGGACGGGCCGCTGGCGGCGCATTGACCCGATCGGCCAAAACCCTATAGCCGCGCCTTGCGACGACCCGCCGTGCAGGGCGGGCGGCAAGCTATAGGGAATGGGTAAGATGACCGTCATCAAGACCGCAGATCTGATCGAGAGCGTGGCTGACGCGCTCCAGTTCATCAGCTATTATCACCCGATGGATTATATCCGCGCGCTGGGCAAAGCCTATGAGGCGGAGGCCAATCCGGCGGCGAAGGACGCCATCGCCCAGATCCTGACCAACAGCCGCATGTGCGCGGAAGGGCACCGCCCGATCTGCCAGGACACCGGCATCGTCAACGTGTTCATCAAATGGGGCATGGACTGCCGCCTGGACGACAATGGCCGCTCCATGCAGGAGGTCGTCGACGAAGGCGTGCGCCGCGCCTACCTCAACCCCGAAAACCGGTTGCGCGCTTCCATCCTGCGCGATCCCGCTTTCTCGCGCCAGAACACCAAGGACAACACGCCCTGCGTCCTGAACGTCGAGATGGTGCCGGGCAGCAAGGTGATCGTGGATGTCGCGGCCAAGGGCGGCGGGTCCGAGAACAAGACCAAGTTCAAGATGATGAACCCGAGCGATTCGATCGTCGACTGGGTGCTGGAGATGGTGCCGCAAATGGGCGCCGGCTGGTGTCCGCCCGGCATGCTGGGCATCGGCATCGGCGGCACCGCGGAAAAGGCAGTGGCGCTCGCCAAGGAAAGCCTGATGGACCCCATCGACATGGGCGAACTGAAAGCCCGTGGCCCCCAGAGCAAGATCGAGGAACTGCGGATCGAGATTTTCGACAAGGTGAACGCGCTCGGCATCGGCGCGCAGGGCCTTGGCGGGCTTGCGACCGTGCTCGACGTCAAGATCCACGACTATCCCTGCCATGCGGCGGGCAAGCCGGTGGCGATGATCCCCAATTGCGCCGCCACCCGCCACGCCCATTTCACGCTGGACGGCTCTGGCCCTGCCTATCTGGAAGCGCCCAAGCTCAGCGAATGGCCGCAGGTCGACTGGAAGCCGAGCAAGGAAGCGATCCGCGTCGATCTCGACACGCTGACGCCGGAGCAAGTCCAGAGTTGGAAGCATGGCGACCGGCTGCTCTTGAATGGCAAGATGCTGACCGGACGCGACGCCGCGCACAAGCGGATCGCGGACATGTTGGCGGCTGGCGAGAGCCTGCCGGTCGATTTCAAGGGACGCGTCATCTATTATGTCGGGCCGGTCGATCCGGTGCGCGACGAGGTGGTTGGCCCCGCCGGCCCCACCACCGCCACGCGCATGGACAAGTTCATGGACATGATGCTGGAACAGGGCCTCGCCGCCTGCGTCGGCAAGGCTGAGCGCGGCCCCGCCGCGACCGAATCGATCGCAAAGCACAAGAGCGCCTATTTGATGGCCGTGGGCGGCGCGGCCTATCTGGTCGCCCGCGCGATCAAGGAGGCGAAGGTCGTGGGCTTCGAGGATCTGGGCATGGAGGCGATCTACGAATTCACGGTCGAGGACATGCCCGTCACCGTCGCGGTCGACAGCGAAGGCCAGAATGTCCACCGCCTCGCCCCGCTGGTGTGGCAGGAGAAGATCAAGCGCGAGGGACTGCTGGAGCAGGCCTGATCGCCGGGACGCGCTCCATCGCCAAATGGAGCGCGTCGCAGGAACTGCCTAACCTCGATCAGTCCCTCCTGATTCAGCGGAACGGGGGCTGATCTTCCGCATTGTGTCCGGCATCCCCTAGCCGGAGCCTTTGCCTCATGCCCTTCACCCAACTCGACCCTCCCCTGCCCGTCGACATAGAGGGCAAGGGAAAGGGCTTCGCCTTCGCCGTCATCGATTACGGCCAGGAACATAATCTGATCTGGGTGACGGGCCTGTCCGACAGCGGCGAGATCTGGTGTGCGCCCAATCCGAAGGTGCGGCTGCAGACCAACTGGACGATGGGTCGGACCCCGCCCGCGCCGGATTGGGAGAGCGTGACGCTCGCCCCCATCAATCCGAGCTGACGCCTGAAAAAAGCGCGCCGCCCAGGCTGGACGGCGCGCTGACTTGTTTCTCGACTTCGCTCGAAACGAACGCAGTGAAGAACCGCGTTACAGCTTGCCGCTCAGCGACACGCCGATGATGCGCGGTTCGTTGAACACCGCCGCCATATAGTTTTCGATCACGCCCTTGAGATTCTTCTCGCCGGTGATGTTCCGGGCGAAGGCGGCGATCTCATATTTGCCGTCCGGCGCGGTGTAGCCAAGCTTCAGGCCGCCCTCGAAGTCGCCCTTCGAATAGAACTCCTTCGTCCGGTAGAGCACGAAGTTGGTATAGCCCTGGATGTTCCAGTCGGTCGACGCGAACAGCTTGCCGCCGTTGCCGAGCGGGATGTCGTAGCGCGCCGCGACGTTGGCGGTATATTTGGGCGCATTGGGCAGCGGATTTCCGTCGATCTGCGCGAAGGTGTTGGCGCCGACGCGGATCGTCGGATCCTCGACCGTGCAGACCACCACGCCGTTCAGGATGCACACCTGCGCATAGACATTCTTGTCCTTGATCTTCGTGTGCAGCAGGCTGAGGCCTGCCGACAGCGTCAGATTCTCGAACGGGCGCGCTTCCAGATCGGCTTCCATGCCATAGGCGTCGGCCTTGTCCGCGTTGAACAGCACGCCGTTGCCGTTGACGTCATTGCCGTTCAGCTGGATGTCCTTCACCCGCCAGGCGAAGCCAGTCAGGTTGAAGCGCAGGCGATTGTCGAACAGGTTGGTCTTGATGCCGCCTTCGTAGGACATGATCGTTTCCGAATCGGCGGTGGTGAAGTCGCTGTTGAACACGGCGGAGCGGCCCTGGATGGTGGGACCGCGGAAGCCCCGCGCCACGCGGGCGTAGAGGCTGACTTCCGGGCTCACTTCATAAAGCGCGCTCAGATCCCAGCTCGGCTCCTTGCCGGTGAGCTTCACATAGCGACGGCCGGCATAGGTGGCGACGCCCGCCGCATTGGCGGTGGTGCGGACGAGGCGCGTTTCCTTCGTGTCCTTGGTGTAGCGCCCCCCGGCGGTGATGGTGAAGCCGGGAACGACTTCATAGCTCGCCTGGCCGAAGACGGCCCAGCTGTCATTCTTGTTGCGCAGGCGCACCCAGTTGTTGGGATTGTTCGCGGCTGTCGTCAGGAAATAGGCGCGCTGGTAGAAGTCGGTGGTGTCGCGGCTGTCGAAATACATGCCGCCCAGCTGCCACTTGAACGCCGCGTTGCCGTTGCTGGCGAGGCGGACTTCCTGGGTCAGCTGGTCGAGATCGCGCACCTGGCCCTGGCTCTGGCCGAAGCCGTTGGCGACCCCGTTCACCGGGAAGTTCGCCGCCGCGCCGCCGTCCGTGTCGCCCCGGCTGTAGCCCGAGGTGGTTTCGTAGGCGGTGATGGAGGTCAGCGTCACCGGACCCATGTCGATCGCGATATGCTCCGACGCGCCGTAGGTCTTGTACGCCTGCGGATTGTTGTTCGCCTCGTCATAGGCGACGACGCCGCGCGGTTCCGCCGACACGTCGTTCGACCCCTTCTTGAGCGCGGCGCGGTGGAACAGCGTCGATGTGCCCGAATAGTCGCGGGCATGGACGCTGGTCAGCATCGACAGCGTCTCGTTGGGCTGGAGCAGCAGCTGGAGCCGCGCATCCTTTTCCTCGAAGCCGCCCATCACGTCCTTGCCCGTCTTCGTGCCGTCGGCGCTGGGGCCTGAATAGACGTTGTCGACCCAGTCGTCGCGGCGCTGATAGAGGCCCGAGACGCGAAAGGCGAGCTTGTCGGCGACGATCGGGCCGCCCACGCCGCCGTCGAAGGTGACGGTGTTATAGCTGCCATAGCTGGCCTGCGCGCGGCCCTGCCAGTCCATCGATGGCCGGATCGTGTCGAACTTGATGATGCCGGCCGTGGTGTTGCGGCCGAACAGCGACCCCTGCGGACCGCGCAGCACTTCCACCTGATTGACGTCGAACACGGGGTTGGACTTCAGCACCACATGCTCCAGCACGACATCGTCCTGGATGATGGAGACCGGCTGCGACGCACCGAGGTAGAAGTCGATATTGCCGAGGCCGCGAATGTAGAAGCGCGGGAAGATGCGGCCCGTCGTGGTTTCGGCGTAGAGGCCGGGCACGCGCGCCGCCAGTTCAAGAATGTCGCCGCCGCCCGCGGTGAAGTTGCGCAGCTGGTCGCCCTGCACGACGCCGACCGACACCGGCACCTTCTGGAGGTTTTCGGAGCGACGCTCGGCAGTAACGACGATCTCGCTCAGCTGGTCGTCGGCCGCCGGGGCCGACGCGGCGTCCTGCGCGCCGGCGGCCAGGGGAAGGGACAGGGCGCCAAGCGCAGTGGACAGCAGCAGCGCGCGGCCGGTCTTCGAAAAGGTCACGAGGTCATTCCTTGCAAGAGATATGTGTCCGATCCGGGCCGCCTTGCGCGTCGCGCCTCTCCTATGACGCCGGCGGCCTTCGGGTCGATGGCGCGCGGCTAGGCAGGATTTGTGGCGGGATGGTGACGATCCGGGCTGGCCCGCCCCGCTTCATGTCGAAATATTGCCAGCCGTGACATTACGGCAACACAGCGGCTGTCGCAGGCGCTGCATGGCGGGCTGGAAAGCCCCCTGCAGGGCTGGTAATCCCACGGCATGACAGGGGGAATCGAAGCGGCGGGAGACGCCGTCACCGGAGCGATGCTGGCGCGGGCGGTCGAGCCCGGTCACGGCGAGGCCGCGCCTGCCCAGGCGGACGCCGACCATGGCGCCTGCCTCAACTGCGGCGCGCAAGTCCATGGCACCTACTGCAGCCAATGCGGGCAGGCGGCGCATCTGCACCGCAGCTTCGCCGCCATCGGCCATGACCTCGCCCATGGCGTGCTGCATTTCGAGGGCAAGATCTGGAAGACGTTGCCCGAACTCGCGCTGCGGCCGGGCATGCTGACGCGCCGCTATATCCATGGGGAACGCGCGAAATTCGTATCGCCCTTCGCCCTGTTCCTCTTCTCCGCCTTCCTGATGTACGCGATCTTCTCGCTCACCAGCCATCACGGCTCAGCCAAGCCCCAGGGGCCCACGATGGACAAGGGCGCGACGGCGGAACTGCGCAAGGAAGAGGCGAAGGTCGATGCGCGTATCAGGAAGATCGAAACCGAACTGGCGCAGGGCGGCCTCTCGGACAGGCGGCGGGAGACGCTGACCGAAAGGCTGGAAGATGCGCGCGAGGACCGCAAGGGCATCACCCTGGCCGGCGACATCAGCCGGTCGCTGGAGGCGGAGGGGCTGAACGGCGGCGTGGCCAAGACGGTGGGCCGGGTCGTGAACGCAGCGGCCGAAAATCCCGAATTCGCCTATTACAAGCTGAAGGCGAACGCCTATAAATTCTCCTGGGCGCTCATCCTCATATCCCTGCCCTTCCTCTGGCTGCTCTTTCCCTTCAGCCGCCGGTTCAAGATGTACGACCATGCGATCTACGTGACCTATTCGATCGCCTTCATGTCGTTGCTCTTTTCGCTGTCGATGCTGCTATCCGCGTTGCATGTGGAGGCGGGACTGGTGACCGCCGCGCTGATCCTCTTCGCCGCCTGGCACATGTACCGTCAGCTCAAGGATGCCTATGCGCTGTCGCGCGCCGGGGCGCTGCTTCGGCTGCCGCTGCTCTACGGCTTCGCCTGCGCGTCGCTTTCCCTGTTCTTCACCTTCTTGGTGATGATGGGATAGCGGCCACAGCGCTAACCCTTATTTTACCATGGTGCGATAGCGATCATATCCGTGGGAAACGAAGCACAATCGCACGCCGTGGAAAAGGCGGTCATGAAGGTCGCCAAACTGTCTGGCGACCTTGGCATCCGCACGCTCGATCTGCAGGCGGACATCAGCGAACTGGCCGAACGCGTGACGCAGCAGGCACGCACGATCGAAGCGATCAGCGGCGCCGCGACGCAGCTGTCGCGCGACGGCGACAGCGTGTCGCTCGCGGGGGAGGACGCACGGCACAAGGCCATCGCCGCCCGCGCCATCATCGATGATTCGGGCCGCCAGCTTTCCGCCGCCAACCATAATTTCGTCGACCTGATCGAACAGGTGAACCGCGTCCACAGCCGGCTCGATGGTTTTGGCGAAGCGCTCAAGACGGTCGCGCATGTGACCAGCGTCATCAGCGGCATCGCCAGCCAGACCAATCTGCTCGCGCTCAACGCCACGATCGAGGCGGCGCGCGCGGGCGACGCCGGGCGCGGCTTTGCCGTCGTCGCGGCCGAGGTGAAGAAGCTGGCGCAGGAAACCGCCGCCGCGACCCACACCATCGAACAGTCGATCGCAGCGCTGACCGGCGAGGCGGGCGGCATGCTGGACAGCATCACCCACGGCGCGCAGACCGCGCGCACCGCGCTCAACGACACCAAGAATATCGAGGCGCTAGTCGACCGGCTCGGCACGCTGATGCAGGGCCTGTCCGACAACAGCGAAGCCGTGGCGCAGCGGATCGGGTCCATGGTCGGATCGGCTGGGGAAATTCGCAGCGGCCTGTCGGCGCTCGCCAGCACGTCGAACGACAATGCCGATGGGCTGCAACGCCTGTCCGGCCGCGTCCTCACGGCCAGCGAGGACACCAACAAGCTGCTGCAATATCTGGCCGAAAGCGGCGTCGACATCCCCGATTCGCCTTATATCCGCTTCTGCCTGGACAGCGCCGCCGCCGTGGCGGGCGCGATCGAGACGGCGATCGACGCAGGCGTCGTCAGCCTGGAAGATGTGCTGCGCACCCATTATGATCCCGTCGTCGGCAGCAATCCGCCGCTTTTTTCCCATCCGGTACAGGCGGTGATGCTGCCCGCCGCGCGGGCAAGGCAGGAAATGGCGCGCGAATATCCGGGCCTGTTCGGCATGACCTTCACCGACCGCAACGCCTTCGGCGCTGTCGCCATGCCCGAACGCGCGCAGCCGCAACGGCCCGGCGACATCAAGTGGAACCTCGAATATTCGCGGCAGGGCTCGATCTTCGAGGGCGAGGATACCCGGTCGGAATGCACCACGGTCAAGCCCTTCCGCATCAAGGCCTATCGCCGCCTGACCGCCGATGGCGACGTCATCCTGCTGAAGCAGGTGATCGCGTCCATCCATGTGAAGGGGCGGCACTGGGGCATCCTGCAAATGGCCTATCGCGACCAGGGCTGATCGTATCGGGCTGATGCGTCGCGCTCTTGCCGGCGACGCATGGCGCGCTATGTGCGGACCGTGACCGCAGCGGGAGCCGCCATGAGCCGCCTTATCATCATCGTCAAAGCCGCCGGCGTCGCTCTGCTGTTCCTGATCGTCGCGCTGTGCCTCATGGTGACGATCGTTCCGCCTTTCCTGGACCGCATCTATTATCAGGGGCCGGTCAGCCGCCATTATGACGGCGCGCATTTCTTCAATCCCGATGGCGAGATCGACATGCCCGCGCCGCCGGGGACCAGCCGTCAGGGCTTCATCCTGCGCTGGCTGCTGGGCGATGACGACCGGCCGCAATGGCCCGAAGCGATCGCGGTCAAGCCCGCGCGTCCCGCGCCCTTCGCCGCGCCGCGGGGCATGACGGCGACCTGGGTCGGCCATGCGACCGTGCTGGTGCAGGCGGCGGGCCTCAACATCCTGACCGATCCGATCTGGTCCGACTATGCCAGCCCCTTGCCACCGTTCGGCCCGAAGCGCATCGCCCAGCCCGGCATCCGCTTCGACGACCTGCCACGGATCGACCTAATCGTCATCAGCCACAATCATTATGACCATATGGACCTGCCTACCCTGAAAAGGCTGTGGGAGCGGGACCGGCCCAAGATCGTCACCAGCCTCGGCAACGACACGATCCTGAAGGCGAACGGCATCCCTTCGACGGCACTCGACTGGGGCCAGTCGGTCAGCGGCGCGGCATTGAACGGCCTTGCTCCGCAGGCCGTGGTCCAGTGCGGCAATTACGAACATTGCCCCGACTATCGCGTCCATGTCAGCCGCAACCATCATTGGGGCAGCCGCTGGGGCACGGACCGCAACCGGGCGCTCTGGTCCAGCTTCGTCATTGAAACGCGGGCGGGAAACATCTTCTTTGCGGGCGACACTGGGGCGGGCGACATGGGCTGGCCCTATGAAGCGCGCCGCTTCGGCCCGATCCGGCTGGCGCTTATCCCCATTGGGGCCTTCCGCTTCTGGAAGGGACAGATGCAGTCCGACGCGCATATCGGCCCGTTGCAGGCGGTCGAGATATTCAAGCGGCTGGGGGCGTCGACCGCAATTCCCATCCACTGGGGCACGTTCCACCTGTCCTACGAACAATGGGACACGCCGCCGCGCATGCTGGAACTGGCGCTGCGCTGCGAGGGGATTGAGCGCAAGCGTTTCGCCCCGCTGCGCATCGGCCAGACGCTCGCCGTTCCGACGACAAGCCCGATTGAACGAGGGCCGGGCCGGTGCGACGAGCGGGCGATCCGCGCGCTCGAATAGCGGCGGGTCTGCTAAGCCTTGGGGCAATCGCCCGTGCGTTGGCCCGTCAGGTCATGGGTGGTGCGCAGCACGGGCTGGCCACCCTCCGTCTTCGTCATGGTCGTGCCCAGCGTCAGCGTGTCGGCGGTGTAATTGCCTTCCACCGCAATCTCTGCCGTCCCGGCCCCCGCCTTGCAGGACAGGGTGGCGATCAGCCGTCCCTTGCGCAGCATCTTGTCCTTGTAGCTGCATTCGGTCCCTTCCGCGCCGGCCAGCGCATTGGGATCCGGCACGCCATCCTTGTCGACGGCCAGGCACAGCTTATCCTCGCCAATCTGTTTCAAGGCCTGCTGATATTCGGCCGGCGTGACGGTGGGCGTGTTGTATCCGGTGGTCCGGCGTGTCAGTTCCCACTGCCCGCCTTGCATCACGATCGGCTTCTCCTCGGGCTGCGGCGCCGGCGCGGGATCGCTCCCGCAGGCGGCCAGTCCCATCGCCAGCATCAGCGGCATCGCCGCTCCACGCATGTCTCGCATATCCTCTCCCCTGTTCTCGTCACGGAACATGGAACGGAGGCTCTACCCGGCGGCGCAAAAGCGCAAGCGAAAATCAGCGCCGCCGCCGCGTCGGCGCATGGAAGTCTGCTGGCTTGTCGGCGATCCAGGCGAGGAAGCGCGCGATGTCCGCCTGCGCGCGCAGGGCTTCGGCATCCGCATAGCGGCGCGCCAGTTCCGCATTGCCGATCGTCGCATGGATGGTGCGGTGGCAGATGGGATGCACCGGCACCGTCGTCCGGCCGCCCCTGCTTTTTGGCAAGGGATGATGCCATTCCACCCGTGACCCCAGCGGCCGTCCGCACAGCCAGCAGGCGAGCGGCGCGTCAGCCATCTATTCGCCCGACGCGCACTCCGCGCCGATCCACTTGCCTTCCGACCGCGCGGTCATCGCCATGGCGTGCGCGCCGCCGTCCATCTTCATGTCCATGTCGATGGCATAGCGGTCGGGTGCGTAGGTGCCGGACATGGCGGCGTTCATCGTGCCGCCATTGCCCTTGCAGGAGACCTGTCCCGTCACCTTGCCGCCGGTGGCGGAAAAATGGGACGACGTTACTCATCCGTTACCTACCAAGTGAAAAAGAGGGCCGCGCGAGCGACCCTTTTAAGTTGGATTATATCGATTTCAGCGGGAGCGCCAATGCGAGCAAACATGCTCGACGCGCGTTAGAAAGGGCGATATCCTTTTTTAATGCGCATAAAAAAGAGCCAACGCGCCTATCTGCGGTCGCGACGACTTGGAATTATTCTCCTGCGAGCAGCGGACTTCAGCAGACTGTGGCAGCGTTAAAGCAATATGGGTTGTTGGATGAGGTGCGGGGCGAGGGCGAGAGGAGACTTCAAATATCTGATCTCGCTAGAACGATCCTCGCTGATCAACGCCCCGGCGCGCGAGATCGGGGCATTTTAGAAGCCGCTACCAAGCCTCGACTAATCCAAGAATACGTTGCCAAATGGGTTCCGCATCGACCAAGCGATAGCCACTGCCAGAGCGAACTAGAGTTCGACAAAGGGTTTGTTTCGGCTGCTGCGCGGCAATTCCTAAAGGTGTTTGACGAGACAGTCGCGTATGCAGGACTGGATAAGCGTGATAGCATCTCAGATGACGCAAGTGTCTCTGATGGTGTCGAAACCAGCGAGGATGGTAGCGGGTCGATTGAGCATGACTTGCGCGGTAGAGCGAAGTCTGCCGCGCCCGTCGTGAATGCGAAGGGCAAGCCATTGTCCGAACGCCTGCAGGTAGTAACGACGGGTAATCAGTTAACGGTTTCTGCCGCGCTCATAAATGGCCGGGAGGTCGACAAGCTCATTAGAATTCTTCAAGCGAACAAAATACTGCTGGATGACGACGATGATAGCGAGTTTATTACTGTATCGGGCAAAGTCTCCACCGCTTAACTCAGCAATCTAGCGCCCTACGGATTACGTCATCAGATATTGAGGACATAGAGTCTGATACCTTACTACAATAAAACGCTATATGATATTCTTTGAGAGGGTTGGTACGCCATGTTCGAAGATGGATTGCGTCGTAGCCCCAAGCCCCCATATTGCCGCCATGGCCATTCAAATCCGCACCGACCTGTCCGAACCGGAAACCGGGCAGAGCTTCATCCCGCACCGCCCGGCGCGCCCCGAGAAGAGCGAGGGCGGGCGGGCGTTCAAGCTGGTGAGCGACTATGAGCCTTCGGGCGATCAGCCGACCGCGATTGCGGAGTTGGTGGCAGCGGCCAAAGCGGGCGAGCGCGATCAGGTGCTGCTGGGCGTCACCGGTTCGGGCAAGACCTTCACCATGGCGAAGACGATCGAGGCGATGCAACGCCCGGCGTTGATCCTTGCCCCCAACAAGATCCTCGCAGCGCAGCTCTATGGCGAGTTCAAGAGCTTCTTCCCCGAAAACGCCGTCGAATATTTTGTCAGCTATTATGACTA
The DNA here is from genome assembly GCA_013911745.1 of Sphingobium sp. GTDB lineage: Bacteria > Pseudomonadota > Alphaproteobacteria > Sphingomonadales > Sphingomonadaceae > Sphingobium > Sphingobium olei. The sequence continues at coordinate 11,077 of JACESO010000031.1, forward strand.
TTATCAGCCCGAAGCCTATGTGCCGCGGTCCGACACCTATATCGAAAAGGAGTCGAGCGTGAACGAGAGCATCGACCGGATGCGCCATTCGGCCACCCGCGCGCTGCTCGAACGGGACGATGTCATCATCGTGGCGTCCGTTTCCTGCCTCTATGGCATCGGTTCGGTCGAGACCTATTCGGCCATGACCTTTTCGATGAAGAAGGGTGGGATCGAGGACCAGCGGGAAATCATCCGCAAGCTCGTCGCGCTCCAGTACAAGCGCAACGATGCCGGCTTCGCCCGCGGCAATTTCCGCGTGAAGGGCGACAATCTGGAGATTTTCCCCTCGCACTACGAGGACACGGCCTGGCGCGTCAGCTTCTTCGGCGACGAGATCGAGGAGATCGTCGAGTTCGATCCGCTGACCGGCAAGAAGATCGCGAGCCTCGACTATGTGAAGGTCTTTCCGAACAGCCACCACGTCACCCCCGGCCCGACGCTCAAGCAGGCAATGGAGGCAATCCGGTTCGAACTGACCGAGCGGCTCAAGGAACTGGTCGCGGAGGGCAAGCTGCTGGAAGCGCAGCGGCTGGAGCAGCGCACCAATTTCGACCTTGAGATGATCGCGGCGACCGGCAGTTGTGCGGGGATCGAGAATTACAGCCGCTTCCTCACTGGCCGCCTGCCGGGCGAGCCGCCGCCGACCTTGTTCGAATATCTCCCTGAAAACGCGCTGCTGTTCGTCGACGAAAGCCACCAGACCGTGCCGCAGATCGGCGCGATGGCGCGTGGCGACCACCGGCGCAAGATCACGCTGGCCGAATATGGCTTCCGCCTGCCGTCCTGCATCGACAACCGCCCGCTGCGCTTCAACGAATGGGATGCGATGCGGCCGCAGACGGTCAGCGTGTCCGCGACACCCGGCCCGTGGGAGATGGAACAGACCGGCGGCGTGTTCAGCGAACAGGTGATCCGTCCCACTGGCCTCATCGACCCGCCGGTCGAGATCAAGCCGGTCGAGGATCAGGTCGATGACCTCATCAACGAATGCCGAAAGGTCGCGGCGCAGGGATATCGCACGCTCGTCACCACGCTGACCAAGCGGATGGCGGAAGACCTCACAGAATTCATGCACGAGGCGGGGATCAAGGTGCGCTACATGCACAGCGACGTCGAAACGCTGGAGCGCATCGAGCTGATCCGCGATCTTCGTTTGGGGGTTTATGACGTGCTGATCGGCATCAACCTGCTGCGCGAGGGGCTGGATATTCCCGAATGCGGGCTGGTGGCGATATTGGACGCGGACAAGGAAGGCTTCCTGCGCTCCGAAACCTCACTGATCCAGACGATCGGCCGCGCCGCTCGCAACGTGGAGGGCCGCGTAATCCTCTATGCCGACCGCATCACCGGATCGATGGAGCGCGCGCTCAACGAAACCTCGCGCCGGCGCGAGAAGCAGCAGGCCTATAATCTGGAACACGGCATCACGCCGACCACAATCAAGCGCAACATCGGCGACATCATCGCCCATGTGGCGAGCAAGGATCAGGTCACGGTGGATACCGGGTTGGAGGACCGGCCGCACATGGTCGGCCACAATCTGCGCGCCTATATCGAGGATCTGGAAAAGAAGATGCGCGCCGCTGCCGCCGACCTGGAGTTCGAGGAAGCCGGCCGCATCCGCGACGAAATCCGCAAGCTGGAGGCGGAGGAATTGGGACTTCCGGTGGAGCAGCAGGTCGCTGCACCGAGGGGGCGGGCGACCGAAGGAAAGCCCGGCACGCGGAAGCTGCGATACGGGAAGGTGCAGAAGAAGTTCGGGCGGTGAGACGCCCATAAATACAAACAGGTCAGAGTTCTTAACGACGGTAAACAGCGATTCAAATCGGTGCCATGAAATGGCAGAAGAAGGATCGAAAGGATTTCCCGTTGGTCAAACCCGCCAAACTTCTTGAACGCCTGCTGCTAGGCCAGCGCTCGCTCTCCTTCCGCGATCTGGAGCGCCTGCTCCGTGCCCTCGGCTTCGATCTGGATCGCACCACCGGCAGCCACCGCCAATATGTGCACCCCAAAGTACCGCGCTCGTTTCCTATTCAACCCGATGGAAAGGACGCCAAGCGCTACCAAATCCGGGAACTGCTTGAACTGGTGGAGGCCTACGGACTATATATCGAGGAATGAACGAGCCGCATTATCACATCAATCTTTTCTGGTCGGCGGAAGATGAGTGCTGGATCGCGGACGTGCCCGATCTCAAACCATGCTCGGCTCATGGCGACACTCGAGCGGAAGCTCTCGCCAACATCAACGATGCTATCGAAGGCTGGCTGGCCGTTGCGCAGGATCGCGGCTTTCCGATTCCGGACGCCCGTTACCGCCCCGCCATCTACGCCGCCTGACCCCTCACCCCTTGTACAGCGCGTCCAGCCGCTCCGCGTAGACCTTGCGGATCACATGCCGCCGGATCTTCATGGACGGCGTCATCTGCTCATTCTCGATGGTGAAAGGTTCGTCGGCCAGGATGAAGCGGCGGACACGCTCGATCACCGACAGGTCGTCATTCACCCGGTCCACCGCCGCGCGTAGCGCCGCCATATAGGCGGGGTCCGCCGCCGCCTGTGCAACGGCGACGCCCTTTGCCTCCGTCCATTCGCGCGTCCATTCGGCATCCGGCACGATCAGGCCGACCAGATGCGGCCGCCGGTCGCCATGGACCATCGCCTGCCCGATTTCAGGCTGGAGCGTCAGCATCCCTTCGACCTTCTGCGGCGAGACATTGTCGCCCTTGTCGTTGACGATCAGATCCTTCTTGCGGTCGGTGATGCGGATGCGGCCCTTCGCGTCGAATTCGCCGATGTCGCCGGTATGCAACCACCCGTCCTTGAGCACCCTCTCACTTTCCGCCGGGTTGCGCCAGTAACCATGCATGACCAATTCGCCGCGCACCAATATTTCGCCATCTTCCGCGATCTTCACCTCCACGCCGTCGAGCGGCGGGCCGACCGTGTCCATGGCGATGCCCGCGCTCGGCCGGTTGCAGCTGATGACCGGACCCGCCTCGGTCTGGCCATAGCCCTGCAGCAGCGTCAGGCCCATGGCATCGAAGAAGAGGCCCACATCGGGGTTGAGCGGCGCGCCGCCCGACACCAGCGCCTTCATCCGCCCACCGAAGCGCGCACGGATCTTGGGGATCAGCGTACGCGAAAGCAGCAGCTTCATCGGCGCGTCGAGGATGCTGCCCTTGCCCGCCTGCTCCTTCGAAGCGATGCGCAACGCCTGCGACAGGAGATAGGCAGGGAATTTTCCCTGCTTTTCGATCGACTTAATGACGCGGGTGCGCAGCACCTCGAACAAGCGGGGGACGACGACCATGATGGTCGGCCGCGCCTCCTCGATATTGCTGGCGAGCTTCTCCAGCCCTTCCGAATAGTAGATCTGGCCGCCCAGCAGCATCGGCATGAACTGGCCGCCGCTATGTTCATAGGCGTGGCTGAGCGGCAGGAAGGACAGGAACACTTCCTCGCCCCAGCCGAAATCCTCCGCCACGACCTTGCCCGCGCCTTCGCAATTGACGAGGATCGCGCCATGATGCTGCATCACGCCGCGCGGCGCGCCGCCGGTGCCGCTGGTGTAGATGATGCAGGCAAGGTCGCTGCGCTGTGCTGCCTGGGCGGCGGCGCAGGCTTCGACATCGGCGGGGTGCGCGGCGATCAGGTCGCTCCACAGATGGCAGGCGCATGTGCCTTGCGCCCCGCGCAGCGGCTCCATGCCGATGACGAAGCTCGCCTGGCTGCGGACCACGGCAGGCATCAGCGCCTGTGCCAACTTCGCCGTCGATACGATCACGGCGCGCGCGCCGCTGTCGGTCAGGATATGCTGATGATCGCGCGTGGTGTTGGTGGTGTAGGTCGGCACGGTCACGCAGCCCGCCGCCATGATGGCAAGGTCGGCGATGCAGAATTCCGGCCGGTTCTCGCTCACCAGCATGACCGGATCGCCCGGCCGCAACCCCTGCGCCTTCAGCGCCGCAGCCAGCGACGCCACCTGGCGCGCGACTTCGTTCCAGCTGAGCGGTTGCCACTGCCCGCCCGTCTTGCGCCACAGGAAGGGCGCGTCGCCCTGCTCCCGCGCGCGGGTGAAGAACATGGTCACAAGGTTGGGGAATGTCTCGATCGCCCTCAAGGCTCGACTCCTGCGCTTTTCGGCGCGTCTGATGCGCGCCCTCATCCTGGCGACGGCTATAACCGTGCCTTGCCGTAACGGCCATGGGGTTTGACGGTTTCCGCCTTAATCGAACAGGCCGGTCTGCACGTCCTGCGGCGGGTTGAGGCCAAGATGCTTCCATCCCGGACCGTTGAGGCAACGGCCCCGGGCCGTACGGGCGATGAGGCCGAGCTGGATCAGATAGGGTTCGATCACTTCCTCGATCGTGTCGCGCGCTTCCGAAAGGCCCGCTGCCAGCGTCTCCACACCCACCGGCCCGCCGCGATAGATGTCGGCGATCATCATGAGGTAACGACGGTCCATGAGGTCGAGACCCAGCTGATCGACTTCCAGCCGTTGCAGCGCCGCGTCGGCGACCGGGCGGTCGACGGCGGGCGCGCCCGCCACATTGGCGAAGTCGCGTACCCGCCGCAGCAGCCGCCCGGCAATGCGCGGGGTGCCGCGCGAGCGGCGCGCGATCTCGACCGCGCCGTCCGAAGTGATCGGCAGGTCGAGCAGCCGCGCGGCGCGGCGCACGACCTTCTCCAATTCCTCGACGGTGTAGAATTGCAGGCGCACGGGGATGCCGAACCGGTCGCGCAGCGGCGTCGTCAGCAGCCCCTGCCGCGTCGTCGCGCCCACCAGCGTGAAGCGGGGCAGGTCGATGCGCACGGACCGAGCGGACGGCCCCTCCCCGATCATCAGATCCAGCGCGCGATCCTCCATCGCGGGATAAAGCACTTCCTCGACCGCCGGATTGAGGCGATGGATTTCGTCCACGAACAGCACGTCGCCCTCATCCAGATTGGTGAGCAGCGCGGCCAGATCGCCCGACTTGGCGATGACCGGGCCAGATGTCGCACGGAATCCCACGCCCATCTCCTTCGCCACGATCTGCGCCAGCGTGGTCTTGCCAAGGCCCGGCGGCCCGAAGAAGAGCACATGGTCGAGCGCATCCCCGCGCGACTTCGCCGCCTGAATGAAGATACGCAGATTCTCTCGCGCCGCCTGCTGCCCCACGAACTCGTCGAGCGACTTGGGGCGCAGCGCCGCATCGACGTCCTCGGGACGGCGGGATGGAGTAAGGAGGCGATCGTCCTCGCTCACTTCGCTGCCTTCCGCAGCGCAAGGCGCACCAGCGCATCGAGGCTCGCGCCTTCGCCCAGTTCCTCCTCCGCCGCGGCGACCGCGCCGCTGGCTTCGGCGGGCTTGAAGCCCAGATTCTGCAAGGCGGAGAGCGCATCGGCGCTCATGCTGCCGACCGGCACTGCCACAGCGCCGCCCATACCCACCGGCCCGCCGACAGGCGTCGCGCCGATCTTGTCCTTCAGTTCGTTGACGATGCGCTGGGCGAGTTTTGGCCCGACTCCGTTCGCGCGCGCGATCATCGCCTTGTCGCCCATCGCGACGGCGCGATGCAGTTCCAGCGGCTCCAGTGCGGAGAGGATGGCGAGCGCCACGCGCGATCCCACGCCCTGCACATGGGTCAGCAGCCGATACCAGTCGCGTTCCTCGGCGCGGGCGAAGCCCACCAGCCGGATCGAATCCTCCGCCACCAGCATTTCGGTGTGGATCGTCACCGCCTCCCCCACCGGCCCCAGCGCCGCGAGCGTGCGCGAAGAAGCCCCCACCAGATAGCCGACGCCGCCCACGTCGATGATGGCATGGTCGATGCCGGTGCTGTCCAGCCGCCCTTTCAGCTTCGCGATCATATGGTGCGCCCCATGGTCATGATCTGTTCTTTACAGCCTCTTCGCAATCGCGCCAGTCGGAAAGCGCGGCACCTTTTGCCGCCCCGTGCGTAGTGCAGCCCGACCTTCGCCCTCCTAAAGGATTTACGCATGTTAATGACGAGCGCGCCGCTGCTTGGCCCCAAGGATTTCGAATTTCCCGCGATCACCCTGTCGGGGATCGTGGATCACGGCATGTATCTGCATTTCCGCAACTGCCTCACCAGCGCGCCGCAGCAAGGGCTGGTCGTGGTGGAGATTTCTACGCTGGGCGGCGACCCGGAAATCGCGCGCATGATGGGGGAGGACATCCGCTTCCACTCCGATCTCTATCCAGATCGACGCCTGGTCTTCCTGGGCAAGACGGCGGTCTATTCGGCCGGGGCGACCTTCATGAGCTTCTTCGCGACCGAGAATCGCTATCTGACGCGCGGCACGCGCCTCATGATCCACGAGCGGCTCATCACCAAGACAATCAACCTGTCGGGGCCGCTTTCCACCTGCATCGCGACGCTCAAGGCAAACCTGCACGAGATCGAATCTTCGATCACGATCCAGAATGAAGGGTTTCAGAACCTGATCCTGGGGTCGGACGTCACCATGGACGAACTGCTGCAGAAGGCCCCGGAAAACTGGTATCTGGAAGCAAATGAGGCACAGGTGCGCGGCTTGATCGCAGCGGTGCTGTAAGGCCCCTTGCCAATCGGCGCGCCTGGCCCTTTGATGGGAACATGGGCGCGTCGAAGATCTTCCCCTGGCGTTACGGCATGTTCCTCGCCCTGCTGGGGAGCGTGGCGCCGCTGGCATTGTGGCTGCCATGGCATGAGGCGGTGATGGCGGGCTTCGATGTCGCCGCCCTGGCCTTCATCCTGTCCATCGGCCGGCTGATCGACGCCGCGCCCGCCACCATGCGGCGCAAGGCGGCCGCCAACGACGCCAATCGCGAACTGATGCTGCTGATGACCGGGATCGTCTGCCTCGTCATCCTGGTCGCGGTCGGCGTGGCGATCAGCCAGCATGGCGGCCCGGACGCCGCGTCCATCGCGCTGCTGCTGGCGACCTTGCTGATCGCGTGGATCTTCTCGAACCTCGTCTATGCGATGCACTATGCGCATGCCTATTATCTGCCCGACAGCCGGGGGAAGGACGGCGGCGGCCTCGATTTCCCCGATACGCCCGAGCCGCGTTACTGGGACTTTTTCTACTTCGCCTTCACGCTGGGCATGACATTCCAGACGTCGGACGTCGCCATGACCAATGGCGCGATGCGGCGGATCGCGCTGTTCCACTGTTTCGCGGCCTTCCTCTTCAACCTCGGCATCCTTGCCTTCACGATCAACGTGCTGGGCGGAAGCTGACGCCGGTCAGCCATGTTCCCAGCCGAGCCGATCGGGTAAAGGCATGATCGTCCCGTCGATCTTCAGCGTCAGGCCCGACCCCCGCTCCATCCGGCCGACCGGAATGGCGCGGAGCGGCGGCTTGACGCCGGCCGGCAGGGTGAAGAGAAGTTCATAATCGTCGCCAGCGCGCGCGGCGGCGATCTGCACGGCGGTGCTCGCCCCCCGCGCCTTCTCCAGCGCGCGCGACAGCGGCACATGGTCGATCGTGACGGCCAGCCCGCTCGCCTCCGCCAGCCGCGCGGTATCGATCAGCAGGCCGTCCGACACATCCATCATCGCGCTGACATGCGGGGCGAGCAGCGCGCCTTCCGCAAGGCGGGGCCGGGGCCGGCGACAAGCGTCGACCAGCGGTCCGGCCGCCGCCGGATCGGCCCGCAGCAGATCCAGCCCCGCGCCTGCGTCGCCCACCGGGCCGGTCAGGTAAAGGCGGTCGCCGGCCCGTGCGCCCCCCCGGACCGGCACTGGCCCGGTCGCTTCTCCGATCGCCGTCAGGCTATAGCTGCGCGCCGACCCTTCCGGCATCTTCACCGTGTCCCCGCCCAGCAGCGGCATGGCATGGCGCTCCAGCGCCTCCCCCAGCCCCTCCAGAAAGGCCGCGTCCCATGCGTCGTCGCCCGACAGCGCATAGTTGAGCAGACAGCCGAGCGGCTTGGCCCCCTTCGCCGCCAGGTCCGACAGGTTCACCGCCGCCAGCTTCCATCCTATGTCGGCGGGCGGATCGGTCGGGAGATAGTGGATGCCCTCCACCATCGTGTCGCTGGTCAGGATCAGCCGCGCCCCACCGACCGGCAGCACTGCCACATCGTCGCGCAGCTCCTGCGCCGCGGGATCGTTCGCCAGCAGGCGCAACAGGGTGAGGAAACGGGATTCGGCCGACATGGGCACAGCCTAGCCGGTCGGGCGCATCGCGGCAAAAAGTGCGATCGGCCCTAGGCCCGCACGTCCTTCGCCACACCGTCCAGCAGGCCGTTGACGAAGCCCGCCTCCCGCTTGTCGTAGAAGGCGTGGGCGACATCGACATATTCGCTGATGACGGTGCCGGTGCCCACATCCTTGCGGGCGAGCAGTTCGTAGGTGCCGGCGCGCAGGATCTGGCGCATCGGCTTGTCCAGCCGATCGAGGCTCCAGCCGCTCGACAGGCGCGCAGCGATCAGGGCGTCGATCTCCGCGCGGCGCTTGTCCACGCCGGTCACGATATCGTCGAAAAAGGGTTCCTCAGCCTGCGCATAGGTCACATCCTCAATGGTCGCGCCCAGCCGGTGCTGATGGAATTCGTGCAGCAGCGTGGCGAGCGGCGTGCCTTCCATTTCGATCTGGTAGAGCGCCTGCACCGCAGCAAGGCGCGCGGCGGAGCGGGATTTGGATCGGTCGTTCATGAATTTTCCGTACGAGACATTTAGGGGAGGCGCAACGCCACCGAAGCGGCGTGCGCGGGCAGCCCCTCCGCCTCCGCCAGCGCGACGGCGGCAGGGCCGATCGCACCCATGGCCTGCGGCGTGAGGCTGAGGAAGCTGGTGCGTTTCATGAAGTCGAGCACGGACAGGCCGGAGGAAAAGCGCGCGCGGCGGCCGGTCGGCAGCACATGGTTCGGCCCCGCGACATAGTCGCCCACCGCCTCGGGCGTCATCCGGCCAAGGAAAACCGACCCGGCATGACGCACCTGCGCGAACAGGGGTTCGGGATCGTCCACCGCCAGTTCCAGATGCTCGGGTGCCAGGGCATTCACCAGCGGCATCGCCTCATCAAGGTCGCGGACCAGGACGATCGCGCCGTTGGCGTCCCAGCTGGTGCGCGCGACCGCGCTGGTGGACAACGCCGGGATCTGCCGCTCCACCGCCGCCGCGACGGCATCGGCGAAGGCCGCGTCGTCGGTGAACAGGATCGACTGGCTGGTCGGGTCATGCTCCGACTGGCTAAGCAGGTCGGCGGCGGTCCATTCGGGATCATTCCGCCCGTCCGCGACCACCACGATCTCCGAAGGCCCAGCGACCATGTCGATGCCGACCACGCCGTAAAGCTGGCGCTTGGCTTCGGCCACCCAGGCGTTGCCGGGACCGGTAATGACGTCCACGGGCCTGATCCGGTCGGTGCCATAGGCGAGCGCCGCGACCGCCTGCGCCCCGCCCACACGCCAGATCTCCTCGATCCCCGCGATCTGCGCAGCCGCCAGTACCAGCGGATTGATCTCGCCACCGGGGGTCGGCGTCACCATGGCGATGCGCCGCACGCCCGCCACTTTCGCGGGGATGACGTTCATCAGCAGCGAGCTGGGATAGGCGGCGCGTCCGCCCGGCACGTAGAGGCCGGCCGCATCCACCGCGCTCCACCGAGCGCCCAGCCGCACGCCGGCGCTGTCCACGCCGTCGCTATCCTGCGGCTTCTGCTTTTCATGATAGACGGTGATGCGCGCGGCGGCGAGTTCCAGCGCGTCGCGCAGGGTCGTGGAAATGCCCTCCAGCGCCGCCCGCGTCTCGGCTGCCGTCACCGCCCAGCCGCTGACGTTCAGGTCGTGCCGGTCGAACCGCCGCGTATAGTCGGCCAGCGCTGCGTCCCCTTCCGTGCGCACGCGCCGGATGATGGCGGCCACGTCGCGCGACACATCCTCGTCCGCCTCGCGCCGCGCATCCACCAGCGCGGTGAAGGCGGAGGCAAAACCCGCATCGCGGCTGTCGAGTCTAAGCGGCATCCTTCACCTCCACGGCGGCGCGGAACGCCTCTACCAGCGGGGTGAGGTCCGCCGACCGCATCTTGTACGCAGCGCGGTTGACGATCAGCCGGGCCGAAACGGGCATGATGACGCTGGTTTCGACGAGGCCGTTGGCCTTGAGCGTCGCGCCGGAGGAGACGAGATCGACGATGCGGCGGGACAGGCCCAGCGACGGGGCCAGCTCCATCGCGCCGTTCAGTTTCACGCATTCGGCCTGAAGTCCCCGCGCCTCATAATAGCGGCGGGTGAGGTGCGGATATTTGGTGGCGACGCGCACATGGCTCAGCGCCGCCTCGTCCTCGTCGGCGGAACCGGCCGGCTCCGCCACCGACAGGCGGCAATGGCCGATGTCGAGGTCGATCGGCGCATAAAGCTCGGAATAGTTGAACTCCTCCACCACGTCCGATCCGACGATGCCGATCTGCGCCGCGCCATGCGCGACGAAGGTCGCCACGTCGAAGGCGCGGACGCGGATGATCGACACGTCCGGCCGGTTGGTGGCGAAGCGCAGCGCCCGGCTCTTCTTGTCATGGAATTCCGCCTCCGGCTCGATGCCGGCTTTGGCGAGCAGGGGCAGCGCCTCGTCGAGGATGCGGCCCTTGGGAATGGCGAAGGTAAGCGGGCGAGTCATGACCGCCGCGCCTTACGCGCGAGGGCAGGAAAGGGCAAGGTTGGGGGGTGATTGAGGCGCGAGCTGCTTCACTATAAGATGAGGAATATGCCCTATCAGCCGACTCCATTCGGATTTCGCACGTTAGGCTATATGGCCGGATGCGTAGCGGCAATTTTCTTGCTGCCAGTATTCATCGTCGTAAAGCTGGCTATGATGCCGTTCGAGAAGCCAAGAATCTCTCAGCTTGGCAGGTTGTAGGTTATCTTGAGGCCTTCATCGATGGAACCGATGGCGATTGGGACTGGGATAATTTTACCACTATTCCCATAGCCGATCCTCGATTGGACAATATCAGAGATCGGGTTGCTGCTCTTGATGTCCCATTGAGCAATAGAGATATCCCAGCATTGACAGCGCTACTTGCTGAGGCGAAAAAAATTGCTGCGGAAGATCATGTAAAATCAAGTTCTTACCCATCGTCATCCCGGCCTTGAACCGGGATCCCGCTTCTTCTTGCGGATCAGAACAGGCAGCGGGATGCCGGATCAAGTCCGGCATGACGATCGGCTACGCCGCCTCCGCCAGAGCAGGCTCCGTGCTCGCGATCCAGCCGCCGCCCAGCACCCGGTCGCCGGCGTAGAGCACCGCCGCCTGCCCCGGCGCGACGCCATATTCGGCCGCGTCGAAAATCAGCCGGTCGCCCTCCAGCCGGGCGGGAACCGGCTTCGCCATCGACCGCACCTTGGCTGTGAGCGGCCCGGTAAAGTCGCCGCCCAGCCAGTTGATGTCGGTCAGCCGCGCGCCCGATACGGCGAGCGCCGCCTTCGGCCCCACGACCACCCGGCGCGCCTCCGCATCCAGCCGCACGACATAAAGCGGCTCGGCCTGCCCGCCGATCTCCAGCCCCTTGCGCTGGCCCACCGTATAATGGATCAGCCCCTTGTGCCGGCCGAGCAGCCGGCCGTCGACATGGACGATCTCGCCGCCCTCGTCCGCGTCGGGGCGCAGCTTGCGCACCACCTTCGCATAGTCGCCATCGGGCACGAAGCAGATGTCCTGGCTATCGGGCTTCAAGGCCACCGACAGGCCCAGCTCAGCGGCGATCTCACGCACCTGCGGCTTTGGCATGCCGCCCAGCGGGAAGCGCAGATAGTCGAGCTGCGCCTGCGTCGTGGCGAAGAGGAAATAGCTCTGATCGCGCGCCGGATCGGCGGCGCGGTGCAGCTGCGCGCCCTGCGGCCCCATCACGCGCTGCACATAATGGCCGGTCGCCAGGCAGTCCGCGCCCAGATCGCGCGCGATCTGGAACAGGTCGGTGAACTTAACCCCCATGTTGCACTTCACGCAGGGGATGGGCGTGCGCCCCGCCATATATTCGTCGGCGAAGTCGGCGATCACCGAATCGCGGAAGGCGCTTTCATAGTCGAACACATAATGGGCGATACCGATGCGGTCGGCCACGGCCCGCGCGTCGCGAATGTCCTGCCCGGCGCAGCAGCTTCCGGTGCGGCCCACCGCCGCGCCATGGTCGTAGAGCTGGAGCGTCACGCCGATCACCTCCGCGCCGGTCCGCGCGGCGAGCGCTGCGACCACGCTCGAATCCACGCCGCCTGACATGGCAACGACGATGCGCCGCTGGCCAAGCGGTTCTTCCAGGTCAAATCGGGCGGGCGGAAACGGAGGCTGCATGCGCGCGCATATAGTGCGGCGGCCCGTCCGGCGCAAAAGTTAACGGAAAAGCGCACGGAATTAACCCCTGAGGGACATAACGGCCGATCGGCCGGTCGAACCGGCGCTGAAAAAGGGGGCGAGTTTACGGAGCCTTATCCATTCTTCGCTAGAAGCGGGGTCATGGATTTGAGCTTTCTTCGGGGTGGCGGACTGAAACCCGCCGCCACCCTTCCGCTGGGCCGGGTGCGCGTACCGGTCTGGCCGTTCCTGCGGGCTGCCACGGCAGCGGCGCAGGCGGCCAGCCCGACCGCGCAGGCGGTGGCCGGCGTCCTGCGGGGGCAGGATCGAGAGAGCGACTGGATTCAGGAACTGGCGCATGTCTTCGCGCCGGATTCCAGCGGCAGGATCGAAGCCGTGCGACTGGCGGGCAGTTTCAACCCGTTGATCGCCAACCGTTTAATCGGGGGCAAGGAAGATGAAGGCGGTGTTTACCGTGGGGCTTTAGCTGATGTTCAGGGCTGAATGCACATAACGGTTCGCACTGCTGAAGTTGGCTACGCCAGCGCCGCAAATTGAGGGTAAGAATGATCCAGAACCAGAAAATCAGGCCCGCCCAGGTCGTGGGGCCCCTCGGAGAACCGCTGACTCTCGACAGCCTGCCGCCGGCCGACACCACCCGCTGGGTCGTGCGCCGCAAGGCTGAAGTGGTGGCCGCGGTCAATGGCGGCCTGCTGAGCGTCGATGAGGCTTGCGCGCGCTACAATCTGACGCTTGAGGAATTTGCCGGCTGGCAGCGCGCGGTCGATCGGTCGGGCATGCACGGCCTGCGGGTGACGCGCATCCAATATTACAAGTCGCTCTACGAACGGCAGCAGAAATACTGATCGGACGCCGGGTCGCACCGGGCACGGATGAAGGGGCCGCCGGACACGATCCGGCGGCCCTTCTCGTTTGATCGATGCCGCGATGAGCAAGCGAGCAAAAACGGCGGGAAGCCAAGATGGTTTCCGGGCCGGAATCATTTCTCCCCCGATGGAACAGGACGCCGCCTTCTCCGTTGAACGATGCACCCAACCCGCTGGGGGCGTGGTCAAGGAGAGTAACATGGGCATCATTCTGTGGCTTGTTGTAGGCGGCATCATTGGCTGGCTCGCCAGCATGGTCATGCGCACCGACGCGCAGCAGGGCATCCTGCTCAACATCGTGGTCGGCATCGTCGGCGCATTCATCGGCGGCCTGATCTTCAGCGGCGGCTCGATCAACGAAGGACTGACGCTGTACAGCTTCCTGGTCTCGCTGGTCGGCGCGATCATCCTGCTGGCGATCGTCAACCTGGTCCGCCGCGGTTCGGTGCGCTAAACCCGCGCCACTGGACATCTTTCAAAAGGGCCGTGCCGGCATGACGGCGCGGCCCTTTTCATATGCGTGTCACCGCCGTCCGGCGGACAGGCGATAAACGGCCAGAATCGCGATCGCACCCAGCACCGCCGCGACGAAGCCAGCCCGTTCGCCCTGTGCATAAAAGCCCATCAGCCGCCCCACGAAGCCCGCAAGCAACGCCCCTGCGATCCCCAGCAGGACGGTGACGATGCAACCGCCCGGATCGCGCCCCGGCATGACCAGCTTCGCCAGCGCGCCGGCCAGCAGGCCGATGAATATCCATGCCAGCAGGTCCACTCCGCGCTCCTTCCCATTTGCACCGCAGCCGGGAAACCGATGCGATACCGTTATGAACGAAACAGGGCGCGCCTTCCACCCCCCTTTGGGGTATGTTCCTCCTGTGCCGCCGCGTCACGGACCGTGACGAATGGGGCTTGAGGCCGGTGATATATTCATATAACACAGTCGGGAGATCGGGCAAACCGCCGGAGAGATGGGGACGGCATGAATTACGAGACGCAGCTGCTGGGAGATACGGCGGTCATCATCGATGAAGATGCCGCACGCGCACGGCGCAAGCGGCTGTTGCTGGCGGGGGGCGGCGTGGCGGCGCTGCTTGTCGTGGCCGCGGCGTGGATCTCGACCCGCGGCGGCGAATCGGCCCCCGCCGCGCAATCGGCCCCCGCGCCCGTCGTCACCGTCGTCAGCCCCGGCCAGTCCATGGTGGCCCGCACGATCAGCGCCACCGGATCGCTCGCCGCGCGAGTCGATATGCCCGTCGGCGTGGTGGGCGAAGGCGGCATGGTGACGCAGGTGCTTGTGCAGCCGGGCGACTGGGTGCGCGCGGGCCAGACGCTCGCCACCGTCGAACGGTCCGTCCAGACCGAACAGGGCCGCTCCCTCGCCGCGCAGGTGGAGGTCGCCCGCGCCGACGCCAAGCTGGCGCAGGCCCAGCTCGACCGCGCCAAGGCGCTGGTCGGCCGCGGCTTCATCAGCGCCGCCGACATCGACCAGCGCACGGCGACCCGCGATGCGGCGCAGGCGCGCGTCGCCGTCGCCGTCGCCCAGTTCAACGAACAGCGCGCCCGCACCGGCCGGCTGGACATTCGCGCACCGGCTGCTGGCCTCGTCCTCACCCGCGGCGTCGAGCCGGGCCAGATCGTGGGGTCGGGCAGCGCCGTGCTGTTCCGCCTGGCAAAGGGCGGCGAGATGGAAATGCGCGCGCAGGTCGCGGAAAGCGACCTTGCCACCCTGCGGCCCGGCAACAGCGCCACGGTGACGCCGATCGGCTCCAGCCAGAGCTTCGCCGGCCGCGTGTGGCAGGTGTCGCCGGTGGTCGATCCGCAAACGCGCCAGGGCATCGCCCGCATCGCCATCCCTTACGACCCGGCCATCCGTCCGGGCGGCTTCGCCTCCGCGACGATCACCAGCGGCTCGGGCAGTGCCCCGCTGCTGCCCGAATCGGCTGTGCAGAGTGATGAAAAGGGCAGCTACGTCTATATCGTCAACGGCAAGAACCAGGTGGAACGGCGCAACGTGACGGTGGGCCAGGTGTCCGACGCCGGCGTGGCCGTGACCAACGGCATCACCGGCAGCGAGAAGATCGTGACGTCGGCCGGCGCCTTCCTGACGCCCGGGCAGAAGGTGAAGCCGGAACTGGCCAAGGGCCTCTAATATCGTCGCATGTGCCCGCAACAGGCGCGGGGACATGCGGCCTGCAAGGATTGCGGACCGCCAGCGGGCGGCCGGTGAAGGAAGCGCGTCATGAATTTTCGCAATATTTCCGCATGGGCGATCCGCAATCCGGTGACGCCGCTGGTGCTGTTCGCCGCCCTCGTGATGGCCGGCATCGTCAGCTTCCTGCGGATGGACGTCAACAATAACCCCGACGTCAGCTTCCCCATGGTCAGCGTGACCGTGGTCCAGCCGGGGGCCGCGCCGACCGAGCTGGAAACACAGGTGACGCAACGGGTCGAGGCCGCCGTGCGCGGCATCAGCGGGGTGGAGGACATCACCTCCTTCGCGTCCGAAGGCCAGTCGCTCACCAACGTCCAGTTCCAGATCGGCACGCCGGTCGATCGCGCCGTCAACGACGTCAAGAACGCCGTCGACCAGATCCGCAGCGACCTGCCGCAAGGCATCCTGGAACCACAAGTGCAACGCATCGACGTTGATGGCGGTCCGATCGCCTATTTCAGCGCCGAAGCCACCGACATGACGCTGGAACAGCTGTCCTGGTATGTCGACAACACCGTCGCCAAGCGGCTGCTGGCGGTCAGCGGCATGGCGGCGGTCAAGCGCAGCGGCGGCGTCAGCCGGGAAATCCGGGTCATCCTCGATCCCGCCAAGCTCCAGGCCTATGGCATCACCGCCGCGCAGGTGAACGGCCAGTTGCAGCAGGTGAACATCAACGCGGCGGGCGGCCGCACCGAAATCGCGGGTGCCGAGCAGTCTATCCGCGTCCTGGGCAACGCACGCAACGCTCATTCGCTGGGCGAGACGCAGATCGCCATTTCCGGCGGCCGCACCGTTCGCCTCTCCGACCTCGCCACCGTGCGCGACATGTATGCCGAACAGCGCAGCCTGTCGCTGATGAACGGGCGGCAGGTCACCAGCTTCAGCATGGAAAAGTCCAAGGGGTCGTCGGACGTCACCGTCTATGACGAGGCGATGAAGGTGCTGGACAAGCTGAAGAAGGAAAATCCAAAGGTCCAGTTCAAGCAGCTCTACACCAGCGTCGAATATACGCGCGGCCAGTATCACAGCGCCATGTCGGCGATGATCGAGGGCGCGGTGCTGGCGGTCGTCATCGTCTTCCTCTTCCTGCGCGACTGGCGCGCGACGATGATCTCCGCGCTGGCCATCCCCTTATCGGCGATCCCGTCCTTCTGGTTCATGGACATGATGGGCTTCACGCTGAACGGCATTTCGCTGCTGGCGCTGAGCCTGGTGGCGGGCGTGCTGGTCGACGACGCGATCGTGGAGATCGAGAATATCGTGCGCCACATGCGCATGGGCAAATCCGCCTATCAGGCGTCGATCGACGCGGCGGACGAGATCGGCCTCGCCGTGCTGGCCACCACCATGGCGATCGTCGCGGTGTTCCTGCCGGTCGCGCTGATGCCGGGCCTTGCCGGCCAGTTCTTCATCCAGTTCGGCATGACCGTGGTCGTCTCGGTCCTCATGAGCCTTGCCGTGGCGCGCCTCATCACGCCGATGATCGCCGCCTATTTCCTGAAGGCCCATGGCGAGGAGACGCATGGCGAAGGCTGGCTGATGGACCGCTATATGTCGGTGCTGCGCTGGTCGCTGGAGGACGTGCGGGCGAAGGAACGGCGCGCGCGCGGCGGCTTCCGCAACAGGCTCGCCGGCTTCTTCACCGACCATCGTGTGTGGACTTTGGGCGCGGGCGTGCTGGCCTTCGTGGCCACGATCATCGCCTTTGCGACGCTGCCGATGACCTTCCAGCCGACCACCAACAC
>JACESO010000032.1 GCA_013911745.1 Sphingobium sp.
CGATCGGTCTCGCTGCCCTTCGCGCTGATGAAGATGATGGGAACGTCGCTCTTGCGGCGGATCTGGCGGCAGAGGTCTATGCCGTTGGTGCCAGGCAGCATGACGTCCAGAACGACGAGGTCTACGGGGCCAGCGTCGAACGCGACCCACATTTCCGGCCCCGACGAAGCGGGACGGACCAGATAGCCATGTTCCTGAAGCGCGCGGGTGGTGAGCGTCCGCAGCGGCGGATCGTCTTCGACCAGGATGATCGACGGCGCGGTCATGATGGCATGCGGGGCGGGATGAGCATGGCATCGGGATAAGCCCGGCCCGTTGCACGGTCAACCGGACGACCGGCCATCCTGTGCCCAAGGGCCATGCAGCAACAATTTGTCACGCTGCGGACAGGTGCAGCGCGACGATGCCGGGCCGGAAAAACCGGCCCGGCATCACGGGATCAGAAAGCGGCGGTGATGGAGAAGACCACGGTGCTGCGTGCGATCGACTTGCCGAAGTCCTTGCTGTCATTGACCATGAAGTTCGGACGGATGTAGTTTTCCTCGACCCGCGCGATGTCGGTATCGATATAGGCGATGCTGGCGGTCAGCGGCGTGCCGGGGATGGCCAGGTCCGCACCCACGAGCCAGTCGAGATATTTGCCGGTCGGCGCGACCGACGTGCCGTTCGGACCCAGGCCCGGATTGCCGTCCGACCAGCCCAGATGCGCCTTCAGCGAAACCGGGGTGTTCGGGATCGCACCGCTCACGTCAGCCCAGCTGTAGAAGTTGTCGTTCTTCTTGCCCGGACGGAAGACGGTGCAAGCGGCGTCGCTGCACCATTCGCCCAGCGCCTGCTGCTTGGGCGCGTAGGCGACGCCCACCAGGGCCTTCACCGGGCCGAACTGGTGCGAGAGCTTCACATAGGGTTCGGCGAAATCGGTTTTGTCGGCGCCCGAGGGATACATGTACCAGGTGAGGCCGACGTCGACGGTGGTGCCTTCGCCAAGCGGCGCGGCGTAACCGGCGATCAGGTCGAGCTCCATGTTGGCGCCACCGAAACGGCCCCAGCCGCCGAGGTTGGAACCCCAGGTGCCGACATAGGCGCCGCTTTCGTGCGCGATGGTGAAGCCACCCTGCACGGCCATGCCGCGGTCGCTCTGCGACACACCACGAAAACGATAGTCGGACGTGAGGCCGACAGTTCCGGTGACGGTGACGGGCTTTGCGGGTTCTTCCTGAGCGAAGGCCGGAGCACTGGAGAGAAGCGCCAGGGCGGCACAGGCGATTTGATACTTCATGAAACATTCCCCTTTACGAGTGAATGTCCCGTCCTGCTTCCGCGGCCCTGAAGTCTGTCGATGCTGCTCTGGGTGCCTGCGGATGTGCAGTGATTAAGCGGAAAGCCGTTTTTGGGGAACCCGTTTTTTCCTGCGACTGCGAAATGACCGCAGACGCTGTTGCGCGACTGCAACAATGATCACGCGCCCGTAAAACAGGGAGGCCGCCGCGCCGGATGCAGCGCGGCGGCCATATATCATGCTAAGTCAGACCGTTAAGCGACGATGTGACGCAGCCGCCCGGTAGCGCCGAACAGTTCCACCGGCGCACCCGCGCCGCGGCGGCGATCGACCCATTCCCGCAGCATTTCGGCGCAAGTATGGTCGATATGGCCAAGCCGTTCGACGTTCAGGATCACCAGGCCGGCGGCGGGGAGCGATTCCAGCTTGGCCGACAGCTTGGGCAGGCTGAGGAAGGTCGCGGTGCCGCGCAGCGCGACTTCATGCGCCTCGCCCCGGCTTTCCTCCTCAACGTTGAGACGCAGGCGGCGTGCATGCGGCAGCAGTTCGAGGACCGACAGGCCGATGCCCACCAGAACGCCGGTCAGCAGGTCTGTCGCCACCACGCAGATCAGCGTCGCTGCCCACACGATGGCCGGGAGCGGGCCATAGAGATGGAAGAGATGCTTCACATGCGCGACGCTGACCAGGCGGACGCCGGTGATGACGAGGATGCCGGCCAGGGCGGCCATCGGGATTTCCCGCAGCAGCCAGGGCAACAGGGCCACGAAGCCGAGAATCCAGATGCCGTGCAGGATCGTCGACATGCGTGTCTTCGCACCCGCCTGAACGTTGGCGGACGAACGCACGATAACCCCGGTCATCGGCAACGCGCCCGCGAAACCGCACAGCAGGTTGCCGATGCCCTGCGCGCTCAGTTCCTTGTTATAGTTGGTGCGCACGCCATTATGCATGCGGTCGACAGCCGCAGCCGACAGCAATGTTTCGGCGCTGGCGATGAAGGCGATGGCGATCGCCGTGGTGATGACCGTCGGGTTCAGCAGCTGGGCCAGCAGCCCCTGCTCGGGCAGCGTGACCGCGCCGATGATCGATTCAGGCACGACGACGCGAGCAACTGGGAGGCCGAGCGTGAAGGCGACGAGCGTCGCCGCGACTACGCCGACGAGCGCGCCGGGCACCAGCTTCATCGATGCGGGACGGAACTTCTCCCACCCCAGCATGCTGAAGATGGTGACAAGGCCGACCGCGAATGCGGTGGCGGCATCGCCATTCGACAGGCCCAATATCTGCCCCGGCATCGCGATCAGGTTATGCAGGCCGCTCGACAGCGGCTTGTCGTCGAAGAGGACATGGAACTGGCCGACGACGATCAGCACGCCGATCCCGGCCAGCATGCCGTGGACGACCGCGGGCGAGATGGCGCGGAACCAGCCGCCAACACGCAACAGGCCGGCGACGAACTGGATCGCGCCGGCAAGGATCAGGATAGGACCGAGCGCGGACATGCCCTGTTCGCGCACGATTTCAAAGACGATGACAGCCAGACCGGCCGCCGGGCCGCTGACCTGAAGCGGCGATCCCGCCAGCAGGCCGACGACGATGCCGCCGATGATGCCGGTGATGAGCCCCTTTTCCGGCGGCACGCCGGAGGCCACGGCGATACCCATGCAGAGGGGCATAGCCACCAGGAACACGACGATCGACGCCGTGAAGTCGCGGCCCAGAGCGCCGCCGGAAAGGGATTTCAACATGACTTACTCCGCCGCGACGGCAAGGGTGGTTTCACCCGCGAGACGGCGGGCCTGCGGAAGCGCCACAGGAAGGGGTTCGCCCTCACGCAGCGGCACGAAGCGATTGGTTTCGCCGTCGAGGCCCAGCACCTGTCCGGCATGGATGTCGACATACCAGCCATGCAGCGCGATCTCGCCGCGGGCGATGCCCGACGCGACCGATGGATGGGTCCGCAGGTGGGCTAGCTGGACCACGACGTTTTCGAGCGCGGTGTTGCGGAGCTTTTCCGCGTCGCTGAGGTCGCCCGGATAATTTTCTGCCACGACCTTCTGCGCAGCATGGCTGTGACGCAGCCAGGCTGCGACGTTCGGCATGGCGCTGAGGTCAGCGTTGGTGGACAGCGCCTTCATCGCGCCGCAATCGCTGTGGCCGCAAACGATGATGTCGCGCACGCCCAGCACCATCACCGCATATTCGACGGTGGCGGTGACGCCGCCCAGCTGGCTGGCATGCGGCGGCACGATGTTGCCCGCATTGCGGCAAACGAACAGGTCGCCAGGTTCCGCCTGCATGATGTGTTCAGGAACTATGCGCGAGTCGGCGCAGGAGATCATCAGCGCCTTGGGGCTCTGCCCTTCATTGGCGAGCTTGCTGTAGAGGCTGCTTTTCGTAGGATATGTGTTCTTTTCGAAGCTGAAGACGCGGCCGATAAGCTCGTTCATGGGACTATCCTCTTTATAATTGCGGAGCCGACAAGGGGATCGGCGGAGTTTGAAGAATAGGGACATGATTTTGCCGCAGCGCAGCGCGTTTGTAAGAAATCATGTCTGGACGCGAACAACTACGGATCGCGCTGGCGCGGGGTGGAAAATATGGTCTAGCGTCGTTCGACAGGGGCGCTGAACATATAGCCTGCGCTCCGAACGGTGACGATCGGCGCAGGATTGCCGCCGCGGGAAAGTTTGCGACGCAGCCGACTGACCAGCACATCGACGCTGCGATCCGACGATCCACCATCGCGAACGCCCGCCAGTTCCATCAATCGAGCCCTCGCGACGATCGTTTGTGGATGATCGACGAAAACGGCGAGCAAGGAGAACTCCGCCGCCGTGAACGATACCAGCGCACCGTCAGGTGCGATGACTTCCCGTCGACCGAAATCGACGGTCCAGCCGTCGAACAGCGCGTGGCCGAACCCGTGCGACACCAGCATCCGTTCGTTCCGCCCGCGACGCATGACCGCGCGAAGACGGGCCGCCAGTTCGCGTGCGGAATAGGGTTTCACCATATAGTCGTCGGCACCCAGTTCCAGCCCCACGACCCGGTCGACCTCGCTGATGTTTGCCCCTACCAGGATGATCGGCACGTCGCTCCGTTCGCGCACGTCGCGGCACAGGTCGAGGCCGTCCACGCCGCGCAGCGCGGCGTCCAGCACCACTGCGTCGATCGACGTTTCGTCAAGCGCATGGAATATGTCATGCGCCGACGCCGCAGCCATGGCTCGGAAGCCGCTCTGCTCCAGGAAATCGCGAACGTCGTGCCGTACCTCGCACTGGGTTTCGGCAAGAAGGATGAGGGCCGGGTTCATCGGCATGGTTCTGATGTCGGGGATGCGATGACGAGGGGCGGCATACCCTGAGCGGAGGCGCGCGCGGCGCAGGACGCTGCTACGGATGACATGGGCGCATCTCCTCTTGGTCGCAGGCGCGGCGGCGGCCGGCGGACCATGCCTGCTGTATGGGAGATGAATGTCTGCGCTATGGGCCGGCTGTAACAAAAGATTGCTGATAGCCTTATTGCGCCGCCTCCAGCAATGGAGCCGGTGCCTCACGGCCCGCGCGAGAAACATGGGCGATCACGGCGGCGAGCCAGATGGCGTCGCCCGCCGCGCGGTGCCGCACCACGCCCAACGCGTCTGCCCGCGCCACCGCAGCGGTGATGTGTTCCTCGCTCGCGGCCAATTCGTCGAAGAAAGCCGCGATATGGTCGATCTTCGGCGCGCTTCGCACACCTGCTGCCTGCGCCAGGATGGTCATCCAATATTGGTCGATCAGGCTGTCGGCGATCAGCCTGCGTCCCCACACCGCATTCTCCAGTTCCTCGAAGACCCGGTCTGCCGGCAGCCCTTCCCGCTCGACCCGGTCGCGGCTCAGGCCGTGCAGTGCCTCCGCTTCCGCCGTCCAGTCCCATCCGGCCCAGTCGTCATGCGGCCGGATCACCCAGCTACGCGCGCCCCCCTCTCCCGCTATGCCCACCTCGATCGGAAAGGATCGGCCATGGCGCGGCAGGCAGGACGCTTCGAAATCGATGGCGATGACGGACAAGATACGGCTCCCACAACGCTGGCTACCCGTCCGGATATCCACCGCGCTTGCATGCGCCCCTCTCCGCCTCAACTATGTCAGGGTGAAGTCATCCGCTACCCCCTTCAGCAAAAATCATATGAGCCGGATCAACGTCGCGACGAAACGTCATCCGTCTGCTAGGGCGCTGGACATGATGAGGAAACAATAGCCGCATGACGGTCATCGCTGCCTATCTCTACCGCGACGGCAGGCGCGTCCGCCCCGTCGCCATCGATGAGCGGATCGCCTGCGCGCGGGACAAGTCGGAATTCGTCTGGATCGGAGTCGCCGATCCGTCCGTGGATGAAATGCAGACGCTGGCGCGGACCTATGACCTGCACCCGCTGGCGGTCGAGGATGCGATCAACGCCAATCAGTTGCCCAAGGTCGATATCTATGGCGACCAGTTGTTCGTGGTCGCCCGCACCGCCCATGTCGAGGATGGCGCGATCTGCTACGGCGAAACGGCCATCTTCCTGGGCAAGGACCATATCATCACGGTCCGCCATGGGTCTGCGCGCGCACACATCATGTTGCGGACCGAGCTGGAGGCCGTGCCGGCGCGGCTGGCGCAGGGCGCCGATTATGTGGCGCATGCGGTGCTCGATTTCATCGTCGACGGCTATCTGCCGATCATCGAGGGAATAGAGGAGGAAGTGCTGACCATGGAGCAGACCATGCTCGACCATTTCCTGGGCCGGGAGGAAATCACGCGCATCTTCAACCTGCGCCGCCAGCTGATCCGCTTCACCCGCATCCTCATCCCCATGCATGAGGTCGCGACCAAGTTCGTGAAGCTGGATCTGCCGTGCATCGACGCGGAGGCGCGGCCCTATTTCAGCGATGTGCGCGACCATGTCCGACGAGTGCAGACGATGGTGGATGACCTGCGCGAAATCCTGAACAGCGTGTTCGAATCGTCCAACCTGCTGGAGCAGCAGCGCACTGGCGACATCACGCGCCAGTTGGCCGCATGGGCCGCGATCCTGGCGGTGCCCACCGCCATCGCCGGCATTTACGGCATGAATTTCGAGCATATGCCCGAATTGCGGACGCGCTACGGCTATCCGGTCGTGATCGGCGTCATCCTCTTCGTCTGTGCCCTGCTATACAACCGTTTCAAGAAGCTGAAATGGCTTTGAGGCCCTAGGCGTCGGCCCAGCGGCGCAGCAGATTATGATAGACGCCGGTCAGGCGAATGACCTCCGCATGGTCCTGGCCCAGTTCGCCGGCCACGCCCTGTACGCTGCGGTCGAGATCGAACAGCATCTGCCGCGCGGCGTCGTCGCGGACCATCGACTGGAGCCAGAAAAAGCTGGCGACGCGTCGTCCGCCCGTCACCGGTTCCACCCGATGAAGCGAGGATGAGGGGTAGAGCACCGCATGGCCGGCTGGCAGCTTGACCTGCTGGACGCCGAAATGCGTCTCGATCGTCAGTTCGCCACCGTCATAGGCGGCCGGATCTTCGAGGAAGACGGTCATCGACAGGTCAGACCGGACGCGAAAACCCGTCCCGGCCTGCAGCCGCACTGCATTGTCGACATGGACGCCGAAAGCCTGTCCGCTGGCATAGCTGTTGAACAGCGGCGGGAATATCTTGAGCGGAAGCGCGGCGGCGATGAACAGCGACGAACGGCCCAGCGCATCCATCACCACCTGCCCGGCGCGGCGCGCGGCCTCGCTGTCCTCGGGCAATTGCAGGTTGCGCTTCGCGAGCGCCGACTGGTGGCCCGACGTGACGTTGCCGTCCACCCAGACCGCGCCGTCGATGATGGCGCGAATGTCGGCGACGCCCTGCGCGTCGATCAGATCGGGAATGGCGATCAGCATGGCGGGTATCTAGTGTAAAGCGGGAGGACGGACAACCGGACCCGTCGCCCGCCCTCCCCCGATCAGCTGTCAGAAGCTGTAGAAGAGGCTGAACCGCGCCGCCCGCGCCTCGCCTGGGGTGGCCCATCCGCCCGACACCACGCCGTTGGTGGAGATATTGTTGCGGATGCCGGTATAATATGTCTTGTCGAACAGGTTCTGCACGTTGAGCTGCGCGGTCAGGCCGTTGTTGAAGTTCCACGATAGGAAGGCGCGGTGCACCCAATAATCGTCCGAGCGATATTGCGTCCGGTTGCGGAGGTTCGACTGGTTGAGCGCGAAGCTGCCCTGATAGGTGACGCCGTAACCCAGTTCGAGGCCGAACGGCAGGCGATAGCTGGTGTAGAGGCTGCCCGAATGTTTCGGCGTCTGGATAAGTTCGTCGCCCTTTGATGGGTCCGGCAGCGCGACGCTATTGTTGCAGACTTCCCGCGGGTTGACGAGGCAGCTGTTCGAAACCCCCTGTACGATCTTGCTGTCGAGATAGGTGTAGTTGGCGAAGATCAGCCATTGCGGCGTGATGTTGCCGGTCAGGCCCAGCGCGACGCCGTCCACGCGCGAATGACCGTCCAGCACTTGAAAGCTGGCGTTGGTGGCAGGGTCGTTGCTCGGGACGCGGTAGTTGGTCCGCTCGTTGCGGAACAGCGCCGCGGTCGCCAACAGCTTGCCGCCCACGAGATTGGCCTTCGCGCCGATTTCGTAGCTGCGGGCAGTTTCGGGTGCCACGCCGCAGAAGTCGACGGCTGTCGCGCCGGTTCCGCTGGTGCAGCCTGCCCGCACCGTGGCGGAGGACGGCGTCTTGCTGTTGGCATAGGCGATGTAGAGGCTGGTGTCGGGCGTCGGCTTGAACACCGCGCCAATACGGTAGGAAAAGAGATTGTCGTCGCTCCGCTGGCGCGCACCCGGCCTGGTAGCGCCACCGTCCGAGGGCAGCGCGATCGTGTCGGCGCGGAAGATGTTGCGGACATTTTCGTACCGGACGCCGCCGTTCAGTTCGAACTTGCCGAGTTCCAGCGTGTCGAAGGCATAGACTGCGACGTTGCGGCTGTCGCCGTAGCTGCGGCCCGACAGCATATAGTTGACCGGGCCGGTCCAGACGGTGTTCGGGTTGGACAGGCTGATGTCAGGCTGCACCGGCGTTCCACCAGCGGCGTCACGCATCAGGTTGGCGCTTTCGAGGCTGTAATCCTCCTGCGTGGCCGATGCGCCGATGACCAGCGTGTTGCGCAGGCCCGACGTGTCGCCGCTGACGATCCGCAAGTCGGTCTGGGTGTAGAGCAGATCGTTGATCTGGTCGCGCACCAATCCGCGCGGGCCGGACGGACGATAGGTGCCCGCCGCCATGCCCGTCGAGCAAGCGATAGCGGTCGTCGGGTTGGTCCCGGTGATTGGCTGAAGCCCGTTGGCGAGGCAGAAGGTGCCCTGCGGCGCGCTCGTCACGCTGTTCTGATGCACGCGCTGCCAGCGGCCCAACGTCCGCAGCGACACATTGTCGCTGAACTGGTGCGCGAAGATCGCGGTGAAGCGATCGATGTTGATGTTCTGCCGGTCGAGATTTTCGACGCCGAAATAGTCGCTGGAGTCCACACCCGGCAGGGGTCCGGCGTTGATGGCGTTCTTCACATAGGGAACGCCATAGACGGGGGTGTTGCGATCCTCCTGATGGAAATAGGCGAGCGTCAGGCTGGTCGGTCCTTCCATGCCCAGTTTGATCGACGGCGCGACGCCCCAGCGCTTCAGTTTCTCGACATCGCGGCCCGGCGTGTCGTTGCGATGGTACATGGCGTTGAGGCGCACGCCGATGAAGTCGGACGCGCGATAATTGCTGTCGATCGTGGCGCGATAATAATCGTCGGTGCCGACGCCGGCTTCAGCGATGGTCAGGGTGTCGCCCTGGGGCGCCTTCGTCACGAGGTTGATCGTGCCGCCGACCGAACCCGACCCGTTATAGACCGAGTTCGCGCCGTTATAGACCTCCACCTGCTGCATGTTGAAGGGGTCGGTGCGGCTATATTGCGCGCTGTCGCGCACGCCATCCAGCGTGATGTCGTTATTGGCCGAATAGCCACGCAGGTTGATGCTGTCCCCATAACCGCCGCCGCCTTCGCCCGCGCCGAAGGTGATGCCCGGCACGGTGGACAGGACATCGCGCAGCGTCAGCAGATTCTGCTTCTTGATCGTCTGGTCGGAAATGATCGTGACCGTCTGGGGCGTGTCGACGATCAGGGCCGTGTTCTTGGGATTGACCAGCTTGTCGGCATAGACATCGCCCGTAACCACGATGGAATCCTGCGGCGCGGCGGCCGGCGCGGCATCGGCTTCGGCGGCAAATGCGGGCGCGCTGGCGAGCATGCCGACGCAGCCGAGCGCCAGATAGGGAAGAGTTTTGCTGTTGATGGACATCGTGGCCCCCCGGTTGTGATCGTTGGGCCTCCCGCTATTGCGAATCGTTCTTATAGTCAATGCTATTGCGAATAATTCTTATCACTGTGATCGATGCGCTGCTCGAACAGCCAGCAACGGATGGCGCTGGCGAGATTGGGCGGGTCGGCGGCGCCCATGCGCAGCACGTCAATGCGCGCTATCAGCGCGTTCAGGGGAAGTTGCTGCGCGGACGCCGCCTGTCGCAGCGCGTCCCAGAATATGGGTTCCAGACTGATCGCGGTCTGATGACCGGCTATGGTGACGCTCCGCTTCACAGGCGGAGAAAAGGGCGACCCTTCTGGGTCTATCGGGTCGCCCGTCGTCATCAATACATATGCTGGCCGCCGTTGATCGACAGCGTACTGCCGGTCACGAAGCCCCCGTCCTCGCTGCAGAAGAAGGCGACGCCGCGCGCAATCTCGTGCGCCTGGCCCAGACGTCCCACCGGGATTTTGGCGACGATCTTCTCCAGCACGGGAGCCGGCACGGCGGCCACCATGTCGGTGTCGATATAACCGGGCGCGATGGCGTTGACGGTCACACCCGATTTCGCACCTTCCTGCGCCAGCGCCTTGGTAAAGCCATGGATGCCGGACTTGGCGGCGGCGTAGTTGACCTGCCCATATTGGCCCGCCTGTCCGTTGATCGAACCGATATTGACGATGCGGCCCCATCCACGCTCGCGCATGCCGCCGAAGGTCGCCTTGGCCATGTTGAAGCAGCCGCCAAGGTTGATGCGCATGACTTCGTTCCAGTCGTCGAAGCTCATCTTCGCGAGGACGCCGTCGCGCGTGATGCCGGCATTGTTGACGACGATGTCGATGGGGCCGAGATCCTGCGCGACCTGCGCGCATCCATCGAGGCAGGCCTGATGATCGCCCACGTCCCACTTATAGGCGGCAATACCGGTTTGGTCGGTAAAGGCCTTTGCCTTTTCCTCATTGCCGGCATAGTTGGCCGCGACCGTGTAGCCAAGATCCCTGAGCGCCAGGCTGATCGCCTCGCCGATGCCGCGCGTTCCGCCGGTCACGATCGCCACCTTCGACATATATGCATCCTCCTCCTGAAGCTGGGTCAGTCGATCCAACCCGAAAGCTCACGGCTCAGCAGCCTTTGATACAGGGTGATAGCTTCGGTCGAGGCGTTTAGACAGGGCAAATAGGCAAATTTTTCGCCGCCTTCGCGCAAAAATGCGTCCCGCGCACGCAGCGCGATTTCCTCCAGCGTTTCGAGACAGTCCGCAGCAAAACCCGGAGTCACGACTGCAATGTTGCGGACACCATCCCTTACCAGTCCGGCAAGCGTCGCCTCGGTTTCCGGCTCGAGCCATTTGGCGCGGCCGAAGCGCGACTGGAAACTCATATGCACTGGCAGAGACAGGGCTTCGCGCAGCAGTCGGACGGTCTTTACGGACTGGCAATGATAGGGATCGCCCAGATGCAATGTCCGTTCCGGCATGCCGTGGAAACTGGCGAGCAGCGCGTCGGGCGCGAAGTCCAGCGCGGCCAGGCGGCGCTCGACCGATGATTTCAATGCCGCGATGTAGGCGGGATCGTCATGATAGGGTGGCAGGGTGCGGATTGCCGGCTGCCAACGCATCGCGGCAAGAGCGGCGAAAGCGGCGTCGTTGGCGGTCGCCGTCGTGGCGGCGCTATATTGGGGGTAGAGCGGCGCGAGGAGGATGCGATCGCATCCTGCGGCCTTCATCGCCGAGAGCCGGCCGGCGATGTCGGGATTGCCATAACGCATCGCCCAGTCGACCACGACGCCATCTCCCATAGCCGCCTGCATGGCCTGTGCGGTGGCGCGGGTATGGACGGCGAGCGGCGACCCTCCCTCCGTCCAGACCTGACTGTAGGCATGGGCGGATTTTTTCGGGCGCGTCGTCAGGATCGCGCCGTGCAGGATCGGCTGCCAGACAAGCCGGGGTATCTCCACCACGCGCCGATCGGAGAGGAATTCGCGCAGGTAACGGCGCACCGACGTGGGATCGGGCGCATCCGGCGTGCCGAGGTTGACGAGCAGCACGCCGACCTTGGGCGCGGCAATGATGGGATGATCGGGGGGAAGGGTCATGCAGAAGCCAATAGAGGAAGACGCCGCAACCGCTGACCTGTCCAGGTGTACAGGGCATTGGCGATGGCAGGCGCGACGAGCGGCGCCGCAAGATCAGTGATTCTGGCTGGCGGCGCGGTGCTGCGGATCAATTCGACCGACACTTCCCCGATATCGGCAAGGCGCGGCAGGTTCATGCGACCGAGCATCGACCGAGTGGGAAGCCCGCCCTTGTAGGGCGCGGAAGCGCCGAGCGCATGGGCAAGGCCGTAGATCAGGCCGGCCTCCACCTGCTGCCGCGCGATGTCCGGATTGACCTGATCGCCTGCGTCCACCGCCGCGACGATGCGCGAGACGCTGACCGCATTGCCGCCCATCTCCGCTTCGACCATGATGGCGGCATAGGCTCCGCCTGCCATGCGCGCCGCGATGCCCTGCCCGCTGCCACTGACGCCGCCCTGCCAGCCGCCCATAGCCGCGGCGGTGGACAGGCAGTGGGCAAGGCGGGAATTGCCGCCCAGCATCTGGATGCGGAAGGACATGGCCTCGATCCCGGCAAGATGCGCCAGTTCGTCGACGAAGCTCTCGGTAAAGAAAGTGCCGTACAGTGCCGCATTGCCGGGCGCGAAGCCGAGGGCCAGGCCCACATCCGCCGGGTAATGATCCACCGCCCAGGCAGGCGCAGCATAGGGCAGCGCCATGCCGGCGATGGCGAGACGGGTGGGTTTATCCGCCATTTCGGCTGCGGCCTCGTGCGGCATGGCGCCGCGCCCTACCCGCGCCCAGGTCTGGCTCATGGCGCAGGGCGCGGCGACCTTCGCCAGCCAGCCCTCGATTGCGCCGCTGCGCCCCAGCTTCGCGGCGAGGCGCGCCTTAGCTGGCGAAGCCGGACGATCCTGCACCACATCCTCCAGCCGCGACCATAAGAGTTGCACCGGGCGGCGCATATCGCGGGCAATGAGAGCAGCCTGCGCCCCCACCTCCCAGTCCATGCGTCGCCCGAAGGAGCCACCGGCGTGCAACGGATAGAGCGTCACCGCCGCTTCCGGGAGGTCGAGCGCGCGCGCAATGGCGTCGCGGGCGAGCGCGGGCGCCTGCGTCGCCAGCCATATCTCCGCCTCCTGGTCCATTACGCGGGCGGTCGCGGCCATCGGTTCCAGCGTCAGGTGCAGACCGGCGTCGACTTGATATTCGCTGGCGAGGATGGTCGCGCCTTCGAACACCGGCAACAGGTCACCCTGCGCGTAGATGCGCCGCCCGGCGGACCCGGCGAAGGCCGCCTCCAGGGCGTCGTCGATCGTTTCGCTGCTGACCGGCTTGCCGCGCAGGGTGAAGACCGGATCGGCAAGATCGAGCGCCTTGTTCGCCGCCCACCAGTTGCTCGCAACGGCCGCGACCCAATGTTCCTGCTTCACCAGCTTCAGGAAACCGGTCACGCCGGCGGGCGAACGCTCGTCCAAACCGGCAAGCACCGCATCGCCGATCGGCCCCTGCCGGATCGACGCATAGACCATGTCGGGCAGGCGGACGTCAGCCGCGAAATTATGGCTGCCGTCAATCTTCGACGGGGCGTCGAGCCGGGGCAGATCCTGGCCTGAAAGGCGGCCGTCCTGCCCCTGTCGATAGGGAAGGATGTCGGGCACATCGAAGCGGGCGGCATCCTCCACCACGTTGCCGATCTTCATGCGCTTCGCCGCGCCATCGGAGATCACGCCGTCCTGGATATCGCAGCTTTCCCATGGAATGTCCCAGCGCGCCGCCGCCGCCTTGCACAGCAGCACCCGCGCGGCAGCGCCGGCATCGCGATAGGCGTCGTGGAACATGGGAATGGACGTGCCCGCGCCCGTCAGCATCAGGGAAGACCGGCTGGCATATTGGCCGATCGCCCAATCGCCTGCCTCGCCAAGCAGGCGGGTCCAGTCGCTCGCCAGCCATTCGCGCGCGAGGAGGGTGTTGGCGTAAAGCGGGCTGATCGGCGCGCTCTGGACCGCGACCGTGCGCCAGTCCGCGCCGAGTTCATCCGCCAATATCTGCGGCAGGACAGTAGTGACCCCCTGCCCGCTTTCCATCTGTGGCACGATGACGATGATCTGGCCGGATCGGTCGATCTTCAGGAAGGCGTTGAGGATGGTTTCGCCCGGGCCGGCATTGAGGTTGGGCCGGTAGCTGCGCGGCCACACGCCCCAGGCAAGCAGAAGGCCCGCCGCCGCGCCACCGCCTACCAGCAGCGTCCGGCGATCGATGCCCTTGCCTTTATCGGATCGCTTTCGCGGTGCGCGCGCCATGCCCAGCCTGATAGAGGCGCATGGCCCGGCTGCCTAGCGTCAATCGGCGCGGACGGGCGCCACGCCCAGGCGCGGTATCTCGATCGCGGGACAACGGTCCATGACGACCTTGAGGCCGGCGGCTTCCGCACGCGCTGCGGCGGCATCGTTGACGACGCCGATCTGCATCCAGACCGACTTCGCGCCGATGGCAATGGCGTCATCCACCGCCTCCCCGGCCGCTTCGCTGCGGCGGAAGATGTCAACCATGTCGATCGCCACGCCGATATCGGACAGCCGTGCCCAGACGAATTCGCCGTGGACATGCTCGCCAGCGATCTGCGGGTTCACGGGCAGCACGCGAAAGCCATGATCCTGAAGGAAGGCCATGACCGAATAGCTCGCGCGGTCTGGCCGGTCGGATATGCCGACAAGCGCGATGGTGCGGGTTTCGTTCAGCAGATCGGCAATGTCCTGCGAGGTGGTCAGCGGCATGGCATGTCTCCTTTTCCATGACATGGGGAGGACGCCAACCTCCGCAAGACGTTCCCTTGTCGGAGAGATCGCGATAGCGTGGCCGCATGTTCACCATTCGCCCGGCCGATCTGTCCGACCCGCAAACCACAGCGCTGCTCGCGCTTCACCTTATGGGTATGCAGGCGAACAGTCCGGCTGAGTCGGTCTTCGCACTGGATCTCAGCGGGATGCGCGCGCGCGACCTTGACGTCTGGACCGCATGGGAGGGCAAGAAGATCGCCGGCGTGGCGGCGTTGCGGACGCTCTCGCCCGACCAGGGTGAGATCAAGTCGATGCGGACCCATCCAGACCATCTGCGGCGCGGGGTCGCGGCGGTGCTGCTAGCGCATATCGTGGCGGAGGCGCGGGCGCGGGGGATGCGGCGGCTGAGCCTTGAAACGGGGAGCGGACCGGCGTTTGAACCGGCGCTCGCCCTCTACCGGCGGCATGGCTTCGGCGATGGCCCTGCCTTTGGAGATTATCAGAAGAGTGCGTTCAACCAGTTCCTGCATCTCGAGCTTTGATCAGGTGGCAGTCTTCAACCAGTCCGCCACTTTCCGCGCGATACCGACGAATACGTCGGCATGCGCGCCTTCGCCGGCCGCCGGCGGATCGCCGGCGTCGGACCGGCGGCGGATGTCAATGGCGAGCGGGATGCGGCCGAGGAAGGGCATGGACAGATGCACCGCCTCCTGCTCCGCGCCGCCCTGGCCGAAGGGATCGGACATCTCGCCGCAGTGAGGGCAGGCATAGCCCGCCATATTTTCGACCAGGCCGACCATCGGCACGCCTGCCTGCGCGAACAGGCTAACGGCGCGGGTCGCGTCGATCAGCGCCAGATCCTGCGGCGTGGACACGATCACCGCGCCGGCAGGCTTGTGCTTCTGGATCATCGACAGCTGTATGTCCCCGGTGCCAGGCGGCATATCGACGACCAGCAGTTCAGCGTCGCCCCAATGGGCATCGATCAACTGGCCGAGCGCATTGCCCGCCATCGGGCCGCGCCAGGCCAGCGCCTTCCCCGGCTCCACCAGATGCGCCATCGACAGCATCGGGATGCCATGGGGGCCGGTTACGGGCACCAGTTTCTTGTCCTGCGCGACAGGCTTCTGGTCCTCACTCGCCATCAACTTGGCTTGGGACGGGCCGTATATGTCGGCGTCCACCAGCCCGACCTTGAGACCGAGCCGGTGCAGCGCGACGGCAAGGTTGGCCGAAAGCGTCGACTTGCCGACCCCCCCCTTGCCCGATGCGACGGCGAGGATGCGTGAGGGGCGGCGCTCCGCCGTCTCTATGATGCGGACCTCGACCACATCGGACACAGTAAGACCGCCTTCCCGGATCGCGCGGGCAAGGCCTTCGCGTTGCTGCGGCGACAATCCCGCGACATCGAGCGTCAGCGTCATCACGCTGTCCTTGATGCGCGGGGTGCTGGCGCGGCCACCGGTCAGGGCGGTCAGGCGGGCGGCAAAATCGGCAAGATCGGTCATGGCCACGGCCTCTAGGAAATTATCGCGGCCATTTGCACTGTTTTTCGGACCGGAGCCTTCCTATAGAAGGGTTCATGACAAGATTATTCGGGTGGATGCCCGCAATCGCAGCGATGGTCCAAGGCCCCTGGGGCGGCAAGAATGACGGACCCGACGGGGATGATGGCAAGGGCGGCCCCGCCGGCCCCCGCAATCCGTGGACCCAGCCGGGCAAGGCGACGGGCGGCGGCCAGAAAGGCCCTTCCGCGATCGAGGAACTGCTGCGCCGCGGCCGGGAAAGTTTCGGCAATGGCGGTGGCGGTTTCGGCGGCCTGCCCCCTCGCGCGTCGGGCAAGGCGCTGTGGCCCATCGGCATCGCCCTCCTGGTGGTGTTGTGGCTGGTCCTCACCAGCTTCCACCGGGTCGGCCCGCAGGAACGGGGCGTCGTCACCCTGCTCGGCAAATATAGCCGGACGCTGACGCCGGGCATCAGCCTAACGCTGCCCGCTCCGTTTGAGGCGGTAACGACGGTCGATGTGGAGGAAATTCGCACGATCGATATCGGATCGGTGAGCGCGGAAAGCGAGAATCTGGTGCTGACGGGCGACCAGAACATCATCGATCTGGCCTATTCGGTGCGCTGGAACATCCGCAATCCCGAGCTTTACCTGTTCCAGCTTTCCGATCCCGACGCCACCGTGCGCGAGGTCGCGGAAAGCGCCATGCGCTCCGTGCTTGCGAGCGTCAGCCTGGACGATGCACTGGGCGCGGGTCGCACCACGATCGAGCAGCAGGTCGAACAGCGGATGCAGGAGATATTGGACGGCTACAAGTCGGGCATCCGCATCCAGGGCGTCGCGATCAAGCAGGCCGATCCGCCGACCGCCGTGAACGACGCGTTCAAGGCCGTGTCCGCCGCGCAGCAGACCGCGCAGACCTACCTCAACGAAGCGCGCGCCGCCGCACAGCAGGTCACGGCCAAGGCGCAGGGCGAGGCCGCCGCCTTCGACAAGGTCTATGAGCAGTACAAGCTGTCGCCGGAGGTTACACGCCGCCGCATGTATTATGAAACCATGGAAGGCGTCCTGTCGAACGTCGACAAGACCATCGTCGAAGGGAAGAATGTGACGCCCTACCTGCCGCTGCCCGAACTCAAGAAGCGAGCGCAAGCGACCCCGGCCGACAGCGCCGCCAGCACGGGAGGGCAGTGATGCCAACCATGCGACATCCGGTCGCCCTTGCTCTGATCGCGCTGTTCGCGCTGATCATCCTGGGCAGCACCATCGCCATCGTGCCGGAAACCAAGCAGGGCGTGATCGTCCGCTTTGGCGATCCCAAGGCGATCATCAATCGCTATCGACCCAATGAAAGCTTTGGCCAGACGGGCGCGGGCGTCATCCTCCGCCTGCCGTTCGTCGACCAGATCGTCTGGATCGACAAGCGCGTACTCTCCGTGGAGATGGAGCGGCAGCAGGTGCTGTCCACCGACCAGCTGCGCTTGCAGGTCGATGCCTTCGCCCGGTATCGCATCGTCGATCCGCTGCGCATGTATATCGCAGCGGGCAGCGAGGAGCGCGTGTCCGACGCGTTGCGCCCGATCCTGGGATCGGCGCTGCGCAACGAACTGGGCAAGCGGCCCTTCGCCGCGCTGCTAAGCCCGGAGCGGGGCCAGGTGATGCAGAATATCGAGACCGGCCTCAACCGCGTCGCCCGCCAATATGGCGCGGAGATCGTGGACGTGCGGATCAAGCGCGCAGACCTGCCGGACGGCACGCCGCTGGAAAGCGCCTTCACCCGCATGCGCACCGCGCGCGAGCAGGAAGCGCTCACCATCCGCGCACAGGGCGCGAAGCAGGCGCAGATCATCCGGGCGGAGGCGGATGCCAATGCCGCGCGCATCTACGCCGAAAGCTATGGCAAGGATCCCCAATTCTACGACTTCTACCGGGCCATGCAGAGCTATCGCTATACCTTCTCGCCCGATCGCAGCGGCCAGACGAACATCATCCTGTCGCCCGACAATGAGTTCCTGCGCCAATTCCAGGGTGGACGTTGATCGCGGTGAAGATCATTACGGAACCCGCGCCATTCAAAGAGGGTTAAGGCAAGGCGGCGCATGTGAAGGACTTGTCCGAAGAGTCCCGCCTTCCCAATTCCTACGAAGATCTGAAGAGGACCGTCACGAGTGCGTTACGCTTATGCCATTACCGGCGCCCTGCTGCTCGGCGGCACCGCCATCGCCGTTACCACCAGCTCCAATGTCGGCGCGCAGGTCGCGCAGAATGAAGGGCTTCAGGCCGCTGCCCCGGCGGGCGCGCCCGCCAGTCTGGCCGACATGGTCGAAAAACTGCAGCCCGCCGTGGTCAACATTTCGACCAAGCAGCGGGTGAAGGTGCAGAATCCCTTTGCCGGCACGCCCTTCGGCGATCTGTTCGGCCAAGGCCAGGGCGGCCAGCCGCAGACCCGGCAGGCCCAGTCGCTGGGTTCGGGCTTCATCATCTCTGCCGACGGCTATATCGTCACCAACAACCATGTCGTGTCGGCCGGAGCGGAAGGCGCCAGCGTCGAGCAGATCACGGTGACGCTGACCAACAAGGAAGAATATACCGCCAAGCTGGTGGGCCGTGATCCGGCCACCGACCTTGCGGTCCTGAAGATCACTGCGAGCAAGCCCCTGCCCTTCGTCAAGTTCGGCGACAGCACCAAGGCGCGCGTGGGCGACTGGGTCGTCGCCATCGGCAATCCGTTCGCCCTGTCCGGCACAGTCACGGCGGGCATTATTTCCGCCCTGCATCGCAATACCGGCGGTACGTCTGGCTATGACAAGTTCATCCAGACCGACGCATCGATAAACCAGGGCAACAGCGGCGGCCCGATGTTCGACATGCGCGGCAATGTGATCGGCATCAACAGCCAGATCCTCTCGCCCACCGGCGGCAATGTGGGCATCGGCTTTGCGATCCCGTCCGAACAGGCGGCGCCCATCGTCCAGCAGTTGATGAAGGGCCAGTCGATCAAGCGCGGCTATCTGGGCGTGCAGATCAGCCCGCTCGGAGAAGACCTCGCCGACTCGCTCGGCCTCGCCAAGAATCGCGGCGAGTTCGTCCAGAGCGTGGAGCCGGGCAAGGGCGCGGACCAAGCTGGCATCAAGGCCGGCGACGTGATCGTCAGCGTCGCGGGGCAGGAAGTCAGCCCTGATCAGAATCTGTCCTCCATTGTCGCCAGCCAATCTATCGGCGCGCGCGTACCGATCGTGCTGATCCGCAACGGCCAACGCCAGACGGTGACGGCTGTCGTGGGCGAGCGCCCGTCCGAGGACGAGCTGAACAGTTTCGCGCAGAGCCAGGACGATGATGATTTCAGCCAGCAGGACCAGAATCCGGGTCAGGCGGCGCAGCAGTCGCTGGGCATTTCCGCGATCCCGCTGACGCCGTCCATCACGCGCCAACTTGGCATTGCCGCCGACACGCGCGGCATCGTGATCACCGGGGTGGACGGCTCCACCGACGCGGGTGCGAAGGGCCTGCGCCGTGGCGACGTGATCCTGAGCGCCAACAACCGCCCGGTGCTGAGCCAGGCGGAACTGGATGCGCAGGTCAAGGCTGTGTCCGCGCAGGGCCGCAACGCCATCCTGCTCCAGGTGCTGCGTCGCGGCCAGCCGGCGATCTTCCTACCGGTGCGTCT
Source organism: Sphingobium sp. (assembly GCA_013911745.1). Lineage (GTDB taxonomy): Bacteria > Pseudomonadota > Alphaproteobacteria > Sphingomonadales > Sphingomonadaceae > Sphingobium > Sphingobium olei. Next base: position 19,637 of record JACESO010000032.1, read on the forward strand.
GCGCGACAAATAGACGGCGCTTGCCGAAGCATCCCGGTTCGTTAGGATTGGGGCAGCCTGTCAGACCCGTTCGGGCCGGTCCCTTCGCATTGTCGAGGGACCGGGGCGAGCGGGTCTTCTTTTTTCTGGAGGGAGCGGGAATGAGCGAGGGTATCTTCATCGGTCTTGGCGCGCCGGAGAAGGATGGCGGCATTCCGCAATATCTGAACCTGCGACGCGCCAACCGGCACGGCCTGATCGCGGGCGCAACCGGCACCGGCAAGACAGTGACGTTGCAGGGGATCGCGGAGAGTTTCTCAGCGCTAGGCGTGCCGGTGTTCCTGGCCGATGTGAAAGGCGATCTGGCGGGCATTTCCATGGCCGGCTCGCCCACCGCCAAGAATGCCGACAAGCTGGTCGCGCGGGCAGCGGAAGTCGGCGTGACCGACTATAGCTATGCCGACAATCCAACGATCTTCTGGGATCTTTACGGGCAGCAGGGCCATCCCGTCCGCACCACCGTCAGCGAAATGGGGCCGCTGCTGCTGTCCCGCCTCATGGGCCTCAACGAAACGCAGGAAGGCGTGCTGTCGATCGCCTTCAAATATGCCGACGAGGAAGGGCTGCTGCTGCTCGACCTGGGCGATCTCCAGGCGATGCTCGCTTACTGCGCGGAGAATGCGGACATGCTCTCGGCCCGCTACGGCAATGTGACCAAACCGAGCGTCGGCGCGATCCAGCGGCAGCTGCTGCAGCTGGAAAGCCAGGGCGGCGACCATTTCTTCGGCGAACCGGCGCTCGATATCCACGACATGCTGCAGGTGGACGATAAGGGCCGCGGCTACATCAACATCTTCGCCGCCGACAAGCTGATGCAGAGTCCCAAGCTCTATGCCACCTTCCTCCTTTGGCTGCTGTCGGAGCTGTTCGAGACGCTGCCCGAGGTGGGCGATCCGGACAAGCCCAAGCTGGTCTTCTTCTTCGACGAGGCGCACCTCCTGTTCGAGGATGCGCCAAAGGCGCTGACCGACAAGATCGAGCAGGTGGTGCGGCTGATCCGGTCGAAGGGCGTGGGCGTCTATTTCGTGACGCAGAACCCGATCGACATCCCCGAGGATGTGGCCGGGCAGCTCGGCAACCGGGTGCAGCATGCGCTGCGCGCCTTCACGCCCCGCGACCAGAAGGCGATCAAGGCCGCGGCTGAGACGTTCCGCGTCAATCCCGACCTGAATGTCGAAACGGCCATCACTGAGTTGAAAGTCGGCGAAGCGCTTGTGTCGCTGTTGCAGGAGGATGGATCGCCGGGCGTCGTCCAGCGCACGCTCATCGCCCCGCCCCGCTCCCGCCTGGGTCCGCTCGACGCCAAGGAACGCGCGATCATCCAGTCGATCTCGCCCTGCGCCGACAAATATGACGAAACCGTAGATCGGGAATCCGCCGAGGAGATCCTGGCGGCGCGGGGACAGGCAGCGGCGGCCGCCGCCCAGGCGCAAAAGGCAAAGGCGGAGGCCGACAAGGCTGCGGCGGCGCAGGCCAAGGTGGAAGCCAAGCAGCGCGAGGCGGAACTGAAGGAACAGGCCCGCCGCGACGCAGCTGCGGCGCGGGAAGCCGCCAAGCCGGGAGCGTTCGAGAAAGCCGTGCAATCGGCGACCCGCTCGGCCGCCTCGTCGGTCGGCCGCCAGGTGGCCAATGAACTGGGCCGGGCGGTATTCGGCGGATCGAGCCGCCGCCCCTCCTCCGGTGGGATCGCAGGCAAGCTGGTGCGCGGGATATTGGGCAGCCTGTTCAAATGATAGGATGATGATGCGCGCCGTCGCCCATCCGGCCGCGGCTTTCGTAGCGCGGGCGCGTCGCCCGTAGGGAGGTTTGACTGTCATCCGGCCGTCCTTGGACGACCTGAAAAGCAGCGCTTGCCTGATGCTGAGAAAAGCTCATCGATCGCAGCGGCTTGGCCGTTGCCTGATCGGTCCGCGCACGGCTAAGGCCGGGACATGACCGCGTCCTCGTCATCTCCGCACCCTTTGAGGTTCGGCAACTTCCGCGCCTATCTTGCCGGCCGTCTCGCGGCGGTGCTGGCGCAATATAGCATGATGATCGTGCTGGGCTGGCAGGCCTATAATATCGCGCGCGAAACGATGACGACCGCCGGCGCGTCGGCGCAGTTGGGACTGATCGGCCTCGCGCAGTTCGTGCCGCTCTTCTTCCTGACTCCGGTGACCGGATGGGTCGCGGACCATTATGACCGGCGGTTCATCACCCGGATCACCCTGACCATGCTGACCGCCGCGTCGGGGCTGCTGGCGTTCGCCACCTTCGAAGGATGGGTCAGCTTGCCGTTGGTGTTCGCCGTCGCCGTCGTCGTCGGCATCGCCCGCGCATTCAACGGGCCGGCCTATGGCGCGCTGGCCCCCAACCTGGTGCCCGCGACGGTCCTGCCCAACGCCATCGCCATTTCCAGCGTCTTCTGGCAGACCGGGATGATCGCCGGCCCGGCACTGGGTGGTTATGCTTATGCGGCCGCGCCCTGGGGCGCCTATGCGATGGCGTCCGGCTTGTTCGGCATCGCGCTGGTCGCAATGCTCTTCATCGGCCGTGTGCCGCAGCCGCCACGCGACACGACCCGCCATCCGTTGCGCCAGATGATCGACGGCTTCACTTATGTGAAGGGCAATCGGCTTGTGCTGGCGACGATCACACTGGACCTGTTCGCCGTATTGCTGGCCGGCGCGACGGCGCTACTGCCGGTCTATGCCCGCGACATATTGCATGTCGGATCGAGGGGCCTCGGCCATCTCGCCGCAGCGCCTGGCATCGGCGCGGGGGCGACGGCGCTCTGGTTCTCCTTCCGCCCGATGAAGACGCAGGTCGGCATCAAGATGCTGGGCGCGGTCATCCTGTTCGGCCTTGCGACCATCGCCTTTGGCTGCACCGCATTCCTGCCACGCTCCGTCGCGGTGGAGTTCGGCATTGCGTCGCTGGTGGTGCTTGGCAGCGCCGACATGGTGTCGGTATTCGTGCGCCAGTCGCTGGTGCAATTGCATACGCCCGACGCCATGCGCGGGCGCGTGTCGAGCCTGTCCCAGCTTACCATTTCTGCGTCCAACGAACTGGGCGAAGCGGAGTCGGGCTTCCTCGCAGCGCTCGTCGGACCGGTGGCGGCCGTCATCGGCGGTGGCATCGGTGCGATCCTGATCACGATTTTCTGGGCGCGCCTCTTTCCCGAATTGCGCCTTGCGCATAGTTTCGATCCACCCGACATCGGGCGAGCGCACCCCAGCCAGGAGAAGCCCCTATGAAAGCTGCCTCGATACTCGAAACCATCGGCAACACGCCGCATATCCGTGTGCAGCGCCTGTTCGGCGATGCCGAAGTGTGGATCAAGTCGGAACGGGCCAATCCCGGCGGATCGATCAAGGACCGTATCGCGCTGGCGATGATCGAGGCCGCGGAGGCTTCGGGCGAATTGCAGCCGGGCGGCACCATCATCGAACCGACATCGGGCAATACCGGCGTGGGCTTGGCCATGGTGGCGGCGGTCAAGGGATACAGGCTGGTGCTGGTCATGCCGGAGAGCATGTCGATCGAGCGGCGCCGGCTGATGCTGGCCTATGGCGCGAGCTTCGACCTGACGCCACGCGAAAAAGGCATGAAGGGCGCGATCGAGCGCGCGCTGGAGCTGGTGAGCCAGACGCCGGGCAGCTGGATGCCGCAGCAGTTCGAAAACCCGGCCAATATCGACGTGCATGTCCACTCGACCGCCGTCGAGATTTTGACGGACTTTGGCGATACGCCCATCGACGCGCTGATTACGGGCGTCGGCACCGGCGGGCACATCACCGGCACGGCCGAGGTGCTGAAGAAGGCGTGGCCCGACCTCAAGGTGTTCGCGGTGGAACCGACCCTGTCACCGGTCATCAGCGGAGGACAGCCGGGGCCGCATCCCATCCAGGGTATAGGCGCGGGCTTTGTACCGGCAAACCTGCACACCCAGCTTCTGGACGGCGTAATCCAGGTCGATCCGGTCGATGCGAAGAACTATGCCCGCCGCGCCGCGCGGGAAGAGGGCATGCTGGTCGGGATTTCGTCCGGCGCCACGCTGGCGGCCATCGCTCAGAAGCTGAAAGACCTTCCGGCGGGAAGCCGCGTTCTGGGCTTCAACTATGATACCGGCGAACGCTATCTGTCCGTGCCGGATTTCCTGCCGGAATAAGCGCACACCGTCGAGACGCATGACCGAACTGTCATCTTCCGCCCGGCCACATGCGGTCATGTGGCTGATGTGGGCGCTGATCCTGATCGGACTGCCGATGGCGGTGGCCAGCTGGGAAAGCCGTCCCCGTCCCGAAGGCCCCGCCGCGCGATTTCATGCGATCGCGCAACGCGCCCGGATGCAGGCGATCAAGGCCCCGCCTCCGCCGGTCGAGCCGGTGCGGATCTACGCCCTCGGCCCGGAAGAAGCGCGTGCATTCAACGCGAAAATCCCCTTCTCGCGCGATCCCAACCCGTCCGCGCGCCCTTTCCTGTTCCGCGGGTCCGAAACCGATCTTGCGCGGGCAACCGACTGCCTGGCCGCCGCGCAACTCTACGAGGCCGGGGACGACGCCGTCGGAGAGCAGGCGGTGGCGCAAGTCGTGCTGAACCGCGTGCGCCATCCCGCCTTTCCCAAGACGGTGTGCGGCGTGGTCTTTCAGGGGCAGGAGCGGCGGACCGGCTGTCAGTTCACTTTCACCTGCGATGGCGCGCTGGCGCGTATTCCGAGCCCGGCGGCTTGGCTGCGCGCGCGGGACATCGCGCGCTCGGCCCTGGCCGGCAAGGTGTTCAGGGCGGTGGGATATGCCACCCACTACCACACCGACTGGGTCGTGCCCTATTGGAGCGGCAGCCTGGACAAGATCACGGCGGTGGGCACGCATCTCTTCTTCCGCTGGCGCGGATGGTGGGGCACCCCGCCCGCCTTCCGCTTCGGCAGGGATGACGAAGAACCCCTCATCGGCAAGATCGCGCAGCTGTCCTTGGCGCACAGGGCTGACGATCCGGGCGCGCCCTTCCTTCCCTTGGGCGAGAATGCGGACGCGCTTGCGGCGCATCCCGAACGGGTGGGCATGGACGCGATCGGCAAGATGGTGGCAGGCGTGCGGATCATCTCCGTGACGGATGCCCACAGCTTCCTGGTCGAACTGCCGCGCGGAAGCGCGCCTGACAGCTGGCCGGCGATAGCGCAGACTTTCTGCGCTGGCCGCGCCCAATGCCGGATCATGGGCTGGGTCGCCGGGGAGGCGCCGAAGGAGGTGCCGCTGACGCTCGCCGCGATGGCCGCCATGCGCTTTTCCTATATCCATGACGCGACGACCAACCTTCAGAAGGCGCTCTGGAACTGTAGCCGCACGCCGCGCGCGGTGAAGGCCCAATGCATGCGTGATCGCATACCCATGGCCAACCCGCCCGTTGCCACCAGCGACGCAGGGCTGTCGGGGGTGCGACGGAAGATGCGGTTCGAAACGGTCAGGATCGCGTCGCCGGGCGGGACAGCGTCTTCATCCGCAGCCAGCAACGCCGCGGAGGCTCAGCCCTCCAGCCCTTAGAAGGCGCGGCGGCCGGGCAGCGCCGAGGTCAGATATTAGTTGATTTCCCTGCCCCCTTCACAAGCGGCCCTTGCGCGCCTATATGGCGATCACGAAACCGGTTGGTCGGTCCTTTCTACGGGATCGGCGGGCCGTCTCCCGGATCGCCCGGGGACCCGTTCGACTAGCGCTCGAACGTGGCGGGATTGGGCGAAATCGGCGAGTCACAGACGCTGACAGTGCGGATCGGACAGTCCCGGCCCGCACTTTTTTGCGTGGCATGATGGGTGCGAATCACCCGTCATGACGCCGCGTACGGACTGAATTTCCGCTGCGATGCGGGAAAACACGACGAACCGTTACAGGCAGGAACCGCATGGCGACCAAAGCTCTTCCCCCCATCAGCAACACCGGCGCGAAGAAGCGCATCCGCAAGGTGTTCGGCGACATCCACGAAGTGGTGCAGATGCCGAACCTGATCGAGGTTCAGAGGGAGAGCTACGAACAATTCCTGCGGTCCGATCCGTCGATCGGCTATGTATCGGGCCTAGAAAAGACGCTGCGTTCGGTGTTCCCGATCCGCGACTTCGCCGGCACCGCCGAAATGGACTTCGTCCATTATGAGCTGGAAGATCCCAAGTACGACGTCGAGGAATGCCGTCAGCGCGGCATCACCTACGCCGCGCCGATGCGCGTGACGCTGCGCCTGATCGTGTTTGAAGTGGACGCCGACACCGAAACCCGCTCCGTGCTCGATATCAAGGAGCAGGACGTCTATATGGGCGACATGCCCCTGATGACGGGCAACGGCACCTTCATCGTCAACGGCACCGAGCGCGTGATCGTCAGCCAGATGCACCGTTCTCCGGGCGTCCTGTTCGACCATGACCGTGGCAAGACCCACGCGTCGGGCAAATATCTCTTCGCCGCGCGCGTCATCCCCTATCGCGGTTCGTGGCTCGACTTTGAATTCGACGCCAAGGACATCGTGAACGTCCGCATCGACCGCAAGCGCAAGCTGCCGGTCACGGCGCTGCTGTTCGCGCTCGGTCTCACCCCCGAAGACATTCTGGGCCAGTTCTACAACAAGGTGACCTATGTCCGTGGCGAAGGCGGCTGGCAGATCCCCTTCACCGCCGAGGCATGGCGCGGCCTGAAGCCCGCCTTCGACATCGTCGACGCCAAGTCGGGCGAAGTCGTATTCGCCGCCGGTCACAAGATTTCGCCCCGCGCCGCCAACAAGGCGGAGAAGGACGGGCTCGAGACGCTGCTCATCCCGACCGAGGAAGTCTATGGCCGCTATAGCGCCTATGACCTCATCAACGAGAGCACCGGCGAAATCTACATCGAGGCGGGCGACGAAGTGTCGCCGGAAAACCTCGAAAAGCTGGACAAGGCTGGGATCGACCGCCTCGAACTGCTCGACATTGATCATGTCACCACCGGTCCCTGGATCCGCAACACGCTGAAAGCGGACAAGGCCGAGGACCGCGACCAGGCGCTGGCCGACATCTATCGCGTCATGCGCCCTGGCGAGCCGCCGACGAAGGAAACCGCCGAAGCGCTGTTCGCTGGGCTGTTCTTCGATCCGGAACGCTACGACCTGTCGGCGGTCGGCCGCGTGAAGATGAACATGCGCCTCGACCTGGATGCCGAGGACACCGTCACCACGCTGCGCACCGAGGACATCCTCGCCGTGGTCAAGGAACTGGTGAACCTCAAGGACGGCAAGGGCGAGATCGACGATATCGACAATCTCGGCAACCGCCGCGTCCGTTCGGTGGGCGAGCTGCTGGAGAACCAGTATCGCGTCGGGCTGCTTCGCATGGAGCGCGCGGTCAAGGAGCGCATGTCGAGCGTCGACGTGTCGACCGTGATGCCGAACGACCTCATCAACGCAAAGCCCGCCGTCGCCGCGGTGCGTGAATTCTTCGGCTCCTCGCAGCTGTCGCAGTTCATGGACCAGACCCACCC